>JAAYZQ010000364.1 GCA_012514775.1 Anaerolineaceae bacterium | reverse complement strand
GGTACATGTTCTCGGCCAGGACGGCCACACGCTTGCCTTGCAGTGTCATCCTACACCTCCCTGTGTTTTCTCTTCAAGGAGCCCCGAACTTGATCGGGGCATTCACACTCCCTGTGAGCCTGCCCGGACAAGTCCGGGACTCCGGAATACAACTCCGTCACCACTCCTCGACGCGGAGTTCCGAACTTGTTCGGGGTGTTCGCACCCCTGTAAGCCTGCCCGGACAAGTCCGGGACTCCGGAACACGGCTCCGTCACCACTCCTCGACACGGAGTCCCGAACTTGATCGGGGTGTTCGCACCCCTGTGAGCTTGCCCGGACAAGTCCGGGACTCCGGAATACGGCTCCGTCACCACTCCTCGACACGGAGCCCCGAACTTGTTCGGGGTGTTCGCACCCCTGTGAGCTTGCCCGGACAAGTCCGGGACTCCGGAACACGGCTCCGTCACCACTCCTCGACGTGGGCGCGGCGCCTTTGGCCGGCGCAGGCCGGCTAGAACAGGCGCAGTTGCGCGCCCTCCCGCTCGGCCACGGGATCGAGGCCGACGACGGTGCGCAGCACGTACTCGTCGATCTCGGGCTGGCCGGCCAGTTGGCGCACGTGCCGGTACTTGATAAAGCGCCAGCCGCCCTCCTCCACGGCGCGCTGCCAGAGGGGGTTGCGCTCCAGCTTCTCGCCCACCAGGGCGGCCCGCCCGCCGGGGATGACCAGGTAGCGCTGAGCGGCGCCCGGCCGGCCGCCCAGCGACAGGGCCTCGTGCACGGCGGCCCGCCAGCGCACCACGAATAAGGCCTGGAGCTTCTTGCCGTCGAACCAGGCCAGGTCAAAGGGGGGATGGGGGGCCGCCCGGTAGCCCATGCGCTCGCCCAGGGCCAGGAGCTGGCCGGCGACCTCCTCCCGCTCGGCGTCGCGGGCCTCGGGCCGGTCCTCGGCGCGAAGCTGCCACTGCCCCGGCGAGACCTCTTGCCCGTAGGAGCGCAGGCAGGCCGGCACCAGGCCGGCGCCGGGGGTCAGATCGCCGGGGAAGAGGGCGTAGAGGGCCCGCTCGAAATCGACCTCGCTCCAGGGCGTCGCGCTGTTCTGGAGCAGCGCGTGGGCCGCGGCCTCCACCCGGTCGGCCAGGGGCGCGGGCAGGTCCAGGGGCCGGGCCAGCCACCACAGCTCGGGGCTGCCGCCCGTGGGCTGCAGGCGTTCCAGGGCCGGGTCCTCCAGGGCGGTGCGCACCTCCTCGGCCACCAGGTCCAGGGGCGTGGGGCCGCCGCCCTCGCCCGCCTCCAGGGCGCGGGCCAGGAGGCCGGCCTCGGCCAGGTGCCGCTGCGACGCGGCGTGGAGGGTGCTCCACTCGGCCGGCTCGCCCCGGGCGCGAACCGCCTCCACGGCGGCCTCCAGCGCCGCCTGGCGGATGGCCTCGGCCAGGGGCAGCGACGCGGCGGGCGCCGGGGCCGCGGGCGGGTCCGGCCAGGAGGGGCTCAGCTCCAGGCGATAGTCGTCGCCGCGGGCCACCAGGGTGCGGACCGCCAGGCGGGCGCTGCCGGCCGCCAGGGCCAGGGCGTCGACCATGGCCCGGCGCTGCCCGCTGGGCACCAGCACCAGCCGGCCGCCGTCGGCCAGGAGCCCGCCCAGCTTTTGCAGGGAGCTGCCCATGACGCGGGCGTAGAGCATGGCGTCGGCCCGGCGCTGCCGCAGCAGGGGCAGCAGGGGCGCGACAGCCTCCGTGTCCAGCAGCCAGGCGCCCCACAGGTAAGAGAGGGTCCAGGCCGGGGCGTTGAGGGGCGGCGGGCTGGAGATGACCAGCGACAGGCTGCGGGGCGGCAGCCACAGGGGCAGGTCGCGCACCAGGCCCTGGCCGGCAAAGGCGGCCGCGCCCGAGCCCGGCGCCAGCAGTTCCTCGACGTTCTCCGCCAGCTCTACCGCCGGCCGGCCGAAGGCGCGGCCCAGGCGGCCGGCGGCCTCCTCGAAGGCGCGCCAGACGTTGCACTCCAGGAAGCGGGGCGGGCGGGTGAGGCCGTCGCGCCGCGGCGCGCGGCCGGGCGGCACTGTCAACGACGAGCAGCGGTCCAGGCAATCGAGGAGGAGCAGCTTGAGCGCCTCCTGCACCGGCCCCTGGGGAAAGAGGCTCTCGACCTTGATGATCAGCTCGGCCAGGGCATAGATGTTGCGGTCCGAATACAGGCCCAGCAGATTCTCCATCCGCTCCCGGAGGCCGGGCTCGGCGGCCAGGGCCGGGATGACCCGCTCCCGCAGGTAGTGGTAGTGCATGCCCCGGGGCCGGACCTCGGCGGCCCGCTCCCGGTCCTCGGGGCCGGCGGCCGCCTCGCCGTCCCACTCGCAGTTCGGGCAGCGGATCTGCTTGGCCACGGGCGCTGTGCCCTCCCGCTCCCAGACGAAATAGTCGGCGGACACGGGGCGCAGGCAGGCGGGGCAGGTGGTGGCGTACAGGTCGAGGAGGGTGCGCCGCAGGGGCACGCCCTGCTTGAGGCTGTCGCCCACGCGGGCCACGGCAGCGTCCACGTCCCGGGCGGGCAGGGGCGAGAGCATCGCCCGGGTGAGGAGGGCCAGCAGGGGATCAAAGTTGATGGCCAGCGCCCTGCGGCCGGCGGCCACGATCTCCAGGACGACGCCGGGACCCTGGCAGTAGGGCACCACAACCAGGTCTCCCGGCCGGCTGTAGGCCCCCACGTAGACGGAGGTCACGCCGGCCGGGATGGGCTGGCGCAGCCGGCCCAGGACATCGACTTCCTCGGGGCCGGCGGGAGGAACAAAGTGCTGGATGTCGCTCATGGTGCCAGCAGGAGGCCATCCCTGGCTACATGTCCTGCCGGCCCTCCAGCGCCCGGCCGAGGGTTACCGCGTCGGCGTACTCCAGGTCGCCGCCCACGGGCAGGCCGCGTGCCAGGCGCGTGACGCGCACGCCCAGGGGCTGCAGGATGCGCGCCAGGTACATGGCCGTGGCCTCGCCCTCGAGGTTGGGGTTGGTGGCCAGCAGGACCTCGCGCACCGGCTGCTCGCGCAGGCGCGCCAGCAGCTCGGCGATGCGCAACTCGTCGGGGCCAATGCCCTCCACCGGCGAGATGGCGCCGTGGAGGACGTGGTACAGGCCGCGGTACTCGCCCGTGCGCTCGATGGCCAACACGTCCAGGGGCTCCTCGACGACACAGATCACCGAGCGGTCGCGCGCCTCGTCGCGGCAGACGGCACAGGGGCTTTCCTCGGTGATGTTGTAGCAGGACCGGCAGAAGACGATCTTTTGCTTCAGGTCTCGCAGGGCGTCGGCGAGGATATGGGTTTGCTCCTCCGGCCGGCGGAGCAGGTAGAAGGTCAGCCGGGACGCGGTTTTGGGTCCGATGCCCGGCAGTTGCGAGAATGCCTCGATCAGTTTGGTGACAGGTTCAGGCGTAACGGCGGCCATGTGGTTTCCTGACTAGCCGAGGAGGCCGCCCAGATCGCCCAGGCCCAGCCCGCCGGTGAGGGCACCCATCTGTTCCGCGGCCAGGTTCTGGCTGCGCTCGATGGCCTCGTTCACGGCGGCCACGATGAGGTCCTGGAGCATCTCGACGTCCTCGGGATCCACCGCCTCGGGGGCGATGGTAATGGATTGTACGCGCTGGTGGCCGGTCATGACCACCTCGACGACGCCGCCGCCGGCGGTGGCCGACACCGTCTTCTGGCCCAGCTCTTCCTGGGTCTGCATCATCTGTTCCTGGATCTTCTGGATCATCTGGCGCGTGTCGGGCCGGCCGCCTGGCTGGCTGGCCCGGATGCGCTGTCCTTTTCCTTTTGCCACGGTTCAAACCTCCTTATCGGGTCCTGTCCTGTAGGATCACCCTGGTGCGCCGGCTTGCCATCCTAACCCTCGACCACTTGCCCGCCGACGCCCCGGGCCCAGCGAACGATCTGGTCCATGTCCTTGCTGTCCAACTCTCCCCTGGGCTCCTGGGCCCTGGCGCCGGCGGCCGGCTGGGCCGGCGGCGGATCGGGCTCGAGATCGGGCTCGGGCTCGGGCCTGGGAGCGGGAGCGGCAGGCTGGGCACGCGCCACAAAATCGCCGGCCAGCACAAAGCGCACCCGGCAGCCGGCCTGGAGGATCTCGTTCAGCGCGTCCTGGATGTCGACCTTGCGCTCGGGATGCTCCAGCTTGTCGCGCAGGAAGGCGTGGGGGAAGGTGACCACCACCTCATCGCCGTCCACCTCCACGGGCCGGCAGTCAGTGTTGAGGGCGGCATAGGTCGTCGGGTTGCGCCGTCGCACCGCCTGGAGGATGTCCTTCCAGGCGGCGAGCACCTCGCCCAGGGGCGGGCCGCCGGCAGCCGGCTGCGGGGGCCTGGCCTGGGCCGGCAGCGTTTCCGCGGGCGCGGGCTCCTGCGGGGCGGGCGCGGGCTCCTGCGGGGCGGGCGCCGGCCCGACGCGGGCCTCGGCGACGGCCCGCGGCGCAGGTGCGGCCGCCTCGGCGCGGGACGCCGGGGGCGGCTCCTCGCCGGCCTGCCTCGGCCCCGGCTCGCCCTCACCGGCCGGCGGTGTACTGGCAGCGGCGCGGGGTGCGGCCGGCGCCTGGGGCGCAGCCGGCGCGGGGCCATCCTGGTCCAGGAGGCTCTCCACCAGCGCCATCTCCAGGGGCAACTGCGGGATGGTCTGAAAACCGCGCCGCAGCTCGGTGGTCGCGTCGTTAAAGAGGCGGATGGCCCGCGTGAGCTGCAGCAGGGGCAGGCGGGCCGACACGGCTTCGACCTCGGCCGCCTGCTCGGCCGTGGCGTTGAGGAGGCGGGTCCCCGCCCCCTCGTGCACCAGCAGCACGCTGCGCAGGTACTGGACGATCTCGTGGCCGAACTGGCGCGGGTCGGCGCCGTCGGCAATGGTGCGGTCGATCCAGTCCAGGCCGCCGGCCAGGTCGCGGCTGGCGAGGCAGTCCACCACGCGGGCCGCGGCCTCGCCGCCCACCGTACCGAGGACCATCTGGGCCTGGGCCAGGGTGATCTCCTCGCCGTAGCTGGTGAGCTGGTCGAGGAGACTGAGGGCGTCGCGCATGGCGCCCGTGGCCTGCTGGGCAATCATCTCCAGCGCCTCGGGCTCGGCGCGCAGCCCCTCCTGTTCCGCCACGTAGGCCAGGCGCCCCACCACGTCGCTCACCGGGATGCGCTTGAAGTCAAAGCGCTGGCAGCGCGAGGTGATGGTCGCCGGGATCTTTTGCGGGTCGGTGGTGACCAGAACGAAAATCACGTGGGGCGGCGGCTCCTCCAACGTCTTGAGCAGGGCGTTAAAGGCCGGCTCGGTGAGCATGTGGGCCTCGTCCAGGACATAGATCTTGTATCGGCCCTCGTTGGGGCGAAAGCCCACCTTCTCGCGGATGTCGCGGATCTCGTCGATGCCGCGGTTGCTGGCGGCGTCGATCTCGATGAGGTCCAGGAGCCGGCCCTCGTTGAGGGCGGTGCACAGGGCGCAGGCGTTGCACGGCCGCTGATCCTCGGGGGCCAGGCAGTTGACCGCCTTGGCCAGCAGGCGGGCCATGGTCGTCTTGCCCGTGCCCCGCGTGCCGGTGAACAGGTAGGCGTGGCGCACCCGGCCCTGCTGCAGGGCGTTGCGCAGGGTGCGGGTGATTGCCTCCTGCCCCACCACCTCGTCAAAGGTCTGGGGCCGATATTTGAGATAGAGTGCCTGGCCGGCCATGGTTTCACCTCGCTCGGTCTCTCCCTAGTTTACCAGAGATGGGGCGATTTCGCAAGGCGCCGGCGAAGGGGCGCGATGACGGCTGCCTGATGCTCTCAAAAATCGGTGCGCTGGGTGCGGAGGACCCCGCCAAGTTGCAAAGGAGCCTCGAACGGTGATATACTGGCCGGTGAGGGATCGCCCTGAGGTGCCCTCACGTCACGCCCGAGCACGGCCAGCCTGGTGGCTCACGCCGGCGGCACAACCTACGGCCGGGCGCGACATCACAATGATTGCGCAAAGCGCTGGAGTAGCGGTGCGTTACCAAGGTTCTATCGGTGTGCCGGGGAGAGGCATGACGGCGGCACCGAGCTTGCTCGTGTGGGCGAAAGGTTGTACGACGACAGGACTGTCCGAGGGAACAGCCCCCATGCCGTTGTACCAGAACCTGCCAATGCCCAAAGCTTCAATAGGTTTTCTCGTCTATGCAACCACTCTCCTGGGTGTAGTGGCTCTGCTGGCCACGTATCCGGTGTTGCGATATGGCGTGTGGCAGACAGCGATCACGTACTACAGCAGTCTCGGCTGGGTTTCGTCCCCCCTGTTGCACGGCCGGAGTGACGTCGTGACCAACGCGGACTTGATCCGGCGTTATACCCCAGATCATCTCGAGCTCATGGTTGCTGCGTCCATCGCGCATCAGGCCAGCGACCCGAAAGACAGGCCCTACGGCACCGACGCGGTGGAAAAAGTCGTCGGCCTGATTGATTCAGACCAGTCGGTGGGGATCGCTCAGCTACGGCCCGGGGAGATTGAAGAATGGGCACCTGCCCTGGCAGGTCGGTCGCGGTTCGAGCCTGACGTTGCGATCCGGGTGATGGCCGCCAAGCTGCAGGACACGGAGCGATACATCCTCTGGCAGGCCATGGAGTACGGCAGCACTTCGCAAACCTCGCGATTCATGCTCCTGGCACTTGCGCAAAACTGCTCCGAAAGTAGCCAGGTCCGGCGAACGGTCGATACATTCTTCGGATACCGCGGATCGTGGGAGGAGATGCTGCGTGACGAGCAATTCGGTGCCCTGTGGACAGAGCAACTGCGTCTCATCCTGGTTCACGTGGATTGGCTGACTTCGCAGGGATGGGAATTGCCCGAGGGCGTGGATCTGGACGCGTGGCGGCAGACGGCGTTCGCGGAGTAAGGCACGCGTATATGCCAGGCCGCAGAAGCGCCTACCACCGACACCAGGGGCCTTTTCCAACGACCTGCTAGAGAAGTCAGCTCAAGCCGCCGGGCGGCGGGCGGCGCGCTTGCGGCGCAGGTAGGCGAGCTGCCGCTCGGCCAGCTTGCCGCCATCGGCCAGGTTATCCCGGTACTGCAGGGCGTGCTGGAACCAGCGCTCGGCAACGTCCACCGCACCCCGCTGGAACAGGAGTTGGCCGAGCTCCACGGCACAGGCGGCGTTGGCCGGGTTCTCTTCCAGCAGCCTGACATAGTGCTCCTCGTCGCCCACGGCGCGGTCCAGGTGCAGGACAAAGCCGATGTCGAACACCTGGTCGGGATCGTAGCGCTCGGCCTTGTGGCGGATGATGGCGTGGGCCCGGGGGACGATCCAGTCCAGGTGGCGGATCACCTTGACCCCCAGCTCGATCTCGGCGCCGGCGGGCGTCCCGTCGGGCAGGTGCAGCTCCAGCTCGTCGTCCTTGTCCAGCACGGCCTGCAACGACTTGAGCTCGTCGCCCACGCGCAGGCGCTGCAAGAACAGCGAAGACTCGCCGGGGTTACTCACGTACAGCGTGTCTCCCTCGCGGCGCACGCAGATCAGGCCATCCTCGCTGCAATCGACCTCGCCCCGGAACTGGATGGCCGACTGGTTGGGATAGTGCACGTCGAGGACCTCGATAAAGTCGGCGGTATAGTCCTTGAGAATCCCGACGTGCTCGTAGACCACGTCCCCCTCGGTGACCTCGACCACCACGCGGGTGCCCACGTAGCGCTCCAGGAGGGGATCGTAGCTGGTCCCCACGTAACCCACGATGCTGCGGCTCAGCTCGGCATAGTACTCCTCGCCGCTGGCCGTGATGCCATGCCGGCTGCGCGACTGGACCTGCCCGACGAGAATGCCGATGGCCTGCCCCATGGAATCCATCACCAGGCTACCGGTGTTGCGCAGGCGGCGGCCGAGGCGGTGCCAGAAGTCGGGGTGAAAGCTGCGGGCCAGCTCCCGCTGGCGCTCCTTCCACTCGCGGCCCTGCATCTGGTCGCAGTAACGATAGATGGCCTGGACCTTTGGGTACTCGTCGCGATAGAGGATGTAGCTCGTTTCGACGTGGTGCTCATCCTGCACGTCGCTGCGATAGATGAGCTCCATGCCCGTGGTGTGGAGGACCATGCGGCCCCAAACCAGGCGCCCGTCGGTGCGCTCCAGGGTGACGTGATAACCGGCAAAATCACGCAGGACCCGGTCGCGGGCGCGACCCCTGAGGTATCCGCTGACGAGGGCACCGCCCAGCAGCAGCAACGCGGTCAAGACGAGGGTGCTGTCAATCACCGATTCCTCCCCGTGATGGTCTGCTGGAGAAGCATTCTATCACGGGGAGGATGAATTGTCAATTGAAATTACGTTAATTATTTCTATTGCGCGGGCACGGCCTGCACCCGGTGGCCGTCGTCCCCGGCCGGCGGCGCGGCCCGGGCGCGCTCGTCGGGCCGGAACTGGCGCGTATAGAGCTGGTAGTAGGCGCCGGCCCGGTCCAGGAGCTGCTCGTGGGCCGAGCGCTCGGGCGTGCCCGTCGCCCGCTCGACGATGCGGCCGCCCTCCAGCACCAGGAGCTGATCGGCGTTGCGGATGGTGCTCAGGCGGTGGGCGATGACAAAGCTGGTGCGCCCCTGGAGCAAGCGTTCCAGGGCGCGCTGGATGAGGAGCTCTGTCCGGGTGTCGACGCTGCTCGTCGCCTCGTCCAGGATCAGCAGCCGCGGGTCGGCCAGGATGGCCCTGGAGATGGAGATGAGCTGCCGCTGTCCCTGGCTCAGGTTGCGCCCCTGCTCCGAAAGCTCGGTCTGGTAGCCTTCGGGCAGGCGGCTGATAAAGGCGTGGGCATTGGCCAGTTTGGCGGCCTCCACCACCTCCTCGTCCGTGGCGTCCAGCCGGCCGTAGCGAATGTTGTCCGTGATGGTGCCGCTAAAAAGGAACGTGTCCTGGAGGACGACGCCCATCTGGGCGCGCAGGCTGGCGCGGGTCACGTCGCGCACGTCGCGGCCGTCCACCAGGACCGCCCCCTCGTCGACGTCGTAAAAGCGCCCGATGAGGTTGACCATTGTGGTCTTGCCCGCGCCCGTGGGGCCCACCAGGGCCACGGTCTGGCCCGGCTCGGCCACCAGGCTCACGTCGCGGAGCACCGGCTCCCCCTCCTTGTAGTGGAACGACACGTCCTGAAAGACCACGCGGCCCTCGATGGACGGCATCTCGACTGCGGCGGGGCGGTCCTCCAGGTCGGGCAGGGTATCCACCAGCTCAAAGATGCGCTCGGCTCCGGCCAGGGCCGACTGGAGCTGGGCATAGAGCTGGGCCAACTGCTGGATGGGCTGGAAAAAGCGCCGGACGTAGACGATGAACGACACGAGGATGCCCACGGTGGCCAGGGGCGGGGTGCGCAGGGCCAGGTAGCCGCCATAGCCGACGACGATGGCCAGGCCGACGGTGCTCAGCACGTCCAGGGTCGGGCTGAAGGCGGCCACGATGCCCTGGGCCGAGACGTTGGCGTCGCGATTGGCGCGGTTCAGCTCGTCAAAGCGCTCGATGTTTTCGTCCTCCCGGGCAAAGGCCTGGGCCACCCGCACGCCCGAGATGTTTTCCTCCAGGTCGGCGCTGACGCTGCCGATGGTGCGCCGCGTCCGGCGAAAGGCCCGGCGGGCGCGCCCCGACAGCAGGATGGACGCGGCAAACATGAAGGGCAGGACGACAAAGGTGGCCAGGGCCAGCCGCCAGTTGAGGCTCAGCATGGCCGCCACGATGCCGACGATGGTGAGCGAGCTGCCCAACGTCTGCACCAGGCCGACGTTCAGCACCTGGCCGATTGTGTCCACGTCGTTGGTCAGGCGGCTCATGAGGTCGCCGGCCTCGTGCTCGTCAAAGAAGCGCAGCGACAGGGCCTGCACGCGCCGAAAGATCTCTTCGCGCAGGCGGAGCAACAGCTTGTTGCCCACCACGGTCATGGTATAGAACTGGCCGTAGCTCATGGCCCAGGCACCGATATAAGTGCCCAACAGCAGGAGCATGGTCATCGCCAGGCCCCGGCGGTCGCCGGCGACGATGAACTCGTCCACGGCCCGGCCGATGAGGTAGGGGGCCGCCAGTTGCAGCAGCGTGCCCACCAGGAGCATCAGGCCCACGGCCGCCAGGGCCAGCCGATGGGGCCGGAAGTAGGCCATCAGCCGGCGCACCGCGCCGCCGGCGTCGTGGGCCTTTTCTTCGCGCGCGTCTCGCGCGTGGTGCATCGGTCCGCCAAACATTAGCGCACCTCCCCGGCCGGTTCCGGCCGCACAGAGCTGTCGAGGTCGGCGCTGCCCTCCAGCGCCCGGAGGTCCTCCTCGCACAGCTCGGGCATCAGCTCGCACTCGCTCTGAAGCTGCGAGGAAAAGATCTCGGCATAGAGGGCGCTGTCGCGCATCAACTCCTCGTGGCTGCCGCGGGCGGCGATGCGGCCGTCCTGCAGGACGAGGATGGTGTCGGCATCGCGCACTGTGCTGATGCGCTGGGCGATAACAAAGCTCGTGCGGCCCACCATCAGCTTGTCCAGCGCCTTCTGGATGCGATACTCGGTTTCCACGTCCACGCTGCTGGTGCTGTCGTCCAGGATGAGGATGCGCGGATCGAGGAGCAGCGCCCGGGCGATGGCGATGCGCTGCTTCTGCCCGCCCGAAAGCGTCACGCCCCGCTCGCCCACGGGCGTGTCATAGCCCTCGGTGAACTCCTCGATAAAGTCGTGGGCCTCGGCGGCCCGGGCAGCGGCCACGATCTCGTCCATGGTGGCCTCGGGCCGGCCGTAGGCAATGTTGTCGCGGATGGTGCCGGTAAAGAGCGTCGTCTCTTGCAGGACCATGCCGATCTGCGAGCGCAGCGAATCGAGGGTCACGTCCCGCACGTCCACGCCGTCCACCGTCACCCGGCCGCGGGTGACGTCGTAAAAGCGGGGGATGAGGTTGATGATGGTGCTCTTGCCCGAGCCGGTGGCGCCCAGGAGGGCGACCATCTGGCCCGGCTCGGCGACAAAGGATACGTCGTCCAGGACCCAATCCCCATGCCCGGAGGGGGCCGGACCGCCCATCATCCCCATGGCGCCCATGGCACCCATCGTGCCCGCGCCGTCCCCGGGCCGGCCGTGCCCCATCGTCGGGCGGCGCCGTCGATGGTCGCCGTCTCCATTCGTCGCCGGGGCGTCCGCGGGCCCAAAGTAGCGGAACGAGACGTTCTCGAAGGCCACCCGGCCGTCGATGGGCGGCAGGAGGGCCGCCCCGGGCTTTTCCACCACCTCCGACCGGGCGTCGAGGATCTCAAAGACGCGCTCGGCGCTGGCCGCGGCCTGTGAGACCATGGCGACGATCATGCCCAGCATAAAGAGGGGGAACATGGTCATCATCAGGTAACTCTGAAAGGCGACCAGCTCGCCCACCGTCAGCCGCCCACCGATGACCTGCAGGCCGCCGAGCCAGATGACGGCCAGGGTGCCCAGGTTGGCCAGCAAGAAGATGAGGGGAAAGGCCTGCGCCATCATCTTGCCCACGGCGACGCTCTGCTCCATCAGGTCGACGTTGGCCGACCGGAAACGGGTAGCCTCGTAGGGCTCGCGGGCAAAGGCCTGCACCACCCGCACGCCGGCCAGGTTCTCCTGCAGCACGGTGTTGAGCCGGGCGATAAACTGCTGCACGCGCATGAACATGGGCCGCGCCCGGCGGGCAAAGTGGACAAAGACGACCATGGTCAGGGGCATGAGCACCAGCATGATGAGGGCCAACTGCCAGTCCAGGGAAAAGAGCAAGATCAGGCTGCCGGCGATCATCAGCAGGGCGGTCAGAAACATGATAAAACCCTGGCCGACAAACATCTGCACGCGGTCCACGTCGCTCGTGGCCCGGGTGAGGAGCTGCCCCGTCTGTGCCCGGTCGTGGTAGCCGAAGGAAAGATTCTGGATCTTGCCGTAAAGGGCGCCGCGCAGGTCATAGGCCACGTTCTGCGAGGCCTTGGCCGCCCAGTAGGCCTGGGTAAAGCTAAAGAGGGCTCGGAACAGGGCGACGGCGATCATGGCCGCCGCGCCCCACAGGATGACGTCGGTCACCCGAGGGGCAATGCCGTTGTCGATGACTTGCTGGGTCAGGGCCGGAATGGCCAGGTTGAGGGCCGAGGCCAGGACCAGGCTCACGAACGTGCCCGTGGCCAGCAGCCAATGGGGCTTGAGGTAGCGCAATGCTCTCAAGAGTGCTTTCATTCTCGTCTCCAGTTCGGCCCTGCCAGGCCGTCCATAAACAGATCGATCATCGTCTCCATCTCCTGGGGCACCCGCGTTCCGGCCCCGTCGTGGTGGCAGGCGATGACCTGGTGGAAAAAGAGCAGGTGCAGCAGGTCGCCGATGACCCCGGGCTCCAGGTCGCCCCGCATCTCGCCGGCGGCCTGGGCTTCACGGACCAGGTCGTTCACCAGGCCGTGGAGCTTGTGGCCCGCCAGGTGGGCCGGGGGCTGGGCCAGGCGCGCGGCAAGGGCGCGCTGCATGAGGTGCCCTTCCCGGATGGCCTGGCCCTGCAACAGGGTCAGGAGGCGCTTGAGGCGCCCCACCGGACTGGCAGGGGCCCCGGCCTTGACGTCGAGGGCCGACCGCATCTGCTCCACGCGCCACGCGGCCAGCTCGGCCAGGAGCGCCTCTTTCGAAGGAAAGTAGTTGAAAAAGGTACCCTTGCCCACGTCGGCCCGCTCGGTGATCTCTTCTACGGGCGTGGCGTCGTAGCCCTTCTCGTGAAAGAGCTCCATGGCGGCGGCCAACAGGCTCTGCCGGGTCTCTTGCTTTTTCCGCTCGCGGCGAGATAGTTCCTTCCGCACCGGCCCTCCCTTCTACTGACTACGAACCAAAAATGACCGAGGTCAGATTTTAGCCGAAGTGAGCACCGCTGTCAAGTCTGGCGGGGGCAAGGACAAGGGGTCGTTTCGGTCGCGCCACCCCCCACACCCTGGCGGCAGGCCACCGGGACAAGGCCGGGGGCGGCACTTTGAATCTGCGCGACGATGGGGTATAATGTCACCGATGAACGTGACGCGCAAAAACCACGGGGAGGGGGAGGTCCTGATCGAGAGCGTACGCACCATCCTGTTCGATTTTGACGGCACGCTGGTCTTTCACAAGCCGGACAGCTTTGACATCGTCAGCGACTTTTGCAGCGATATCGGCCAGCCCCTGGACGAGGAGACCGCCCGACGGGGCCGGCGCATGCGCCACGAGTATTTCGTCGATCCGGCCATCCGCAGCGAGCTGGACGGCCTCTCGCGGGACGAGTTCTGGGATCACTTTAACCGCCACCTGCTGGAGGGCATGGGCATCGCCGGCGACCTGGACCGCCTGGCGCAGGAGGTGAGCGCCCGCTTTGCCGAGGCGGAGATGGTCTACGATTGCCCGGAAGCCGGGGGCAAGACCCTGGGCACGCTGCAAGGGCGGGGGTATCGCCTGGGGCTCCTGACCAACCGGGAGAACGTGGACCGCTTCCACGATCTCCTGGAGCAGTTCGACCTGCCCCGCTATTTCTCCATGATCCTGGCCGCCGGCGAGGTGGGGGTCAGCAAGCCGAATCCCTGCATCTTTCGCGCCGCCCTGGAGAGGATGCAGGCCAGCCCCGAGGAGGCGCTCTACGTGGGCGACAACTACTGGGCCGACGTCCTGGGCGCCGAGGCGGCCGGCATCCGCCCGGCGCTCCTCGATCCCATGGGGCTCTTTCCCGAGGCCGAGTGCATAGTGCTGGCGTCCATCGAGGAGTTGCTGGCGCACCTGTAGCGGGGATGCCGACCGGCCTACGGTGGCTGGCTTGACACTCCGAATAACTCAAGTATAATTAGTCTAATCGTACTTGCCTTATTTGGAGGCCGGCATCATGTTGGTAGACCGTGAACGAGAACTGGAAGAGCTGAATGCCCTGCTGCGCGCACCTACCGCCCGCCTCATAGCCGTCACCGGCCGGCGCCGGCTGGGCAAGACGACCCTGCTACTCCACTGGGCCAAGACGAGCGAACACCCTCATCTCTACTGGGTGGCTTCGCACTTTCCCTCCGCCGTTCTCCTTCGGCAGTTCTCGCAGCTCGTCTGGCAGCACGCCAACCCCGGCAGCCGCGCGCCGCGCACGTTCAGCTACGAGGACTGGCCACAAGCCTTCGAGGAGCTGGCAATTGCCTGCCAGGGTGATCGGCGCCACATCGTGATCCTCGACGAGTTTCCATATGCCGTCGCTTCGGAGCCGGCCCTGCCCTCGGTCCTGCAGAATGCCTGGGATCATAACCTCCGCTTCAGCAACATCTGTCTCGTCCTGTGCGGCAGCCAGGTGGGCATGATGGAGCAGTTGATGGACGCCCACGCGCCGCTCTACGGTCGCATGGCCGGCCCCTTGCAGGTCCGTCCTCTTCCCTTTTCGGCCACGGCGGTCTTTTTTCCCAGGTACAACGCCGAGCAGCGGGTGGCCGTGTATGCCATGCTCGGCGGCGTGCCGGCTTACCTGGAACGCTTCTCCGACTCGTTATCCCTCAGCGCCAATGTGCGCGACAACCTGTTCCGCGAAACCGGCCTGTTTCGCACCGACCCGGACTATCTTATTGGCGAGCAGGTGCGCGACCTGGCCAACTACCAGGCCGTACTGGCGGCCATCGCCGGGGGAGAGCGCCGGCCGGCCGAGATTGCCCTGGCCGCCGGTCTGCCCTCGGCTTCTGCCGTCGCCCCATACCTGATGCGCCTGGTGGAGATGGACTATGTTCGGCGCGAGCTGCCGGTGACGGTGGATCCCAAAAAGAGAGCGACGTCGCGCCTCAGCCGTTATGTGCTGGCCGACCACTATCTGCGCTTCTACTTTCGTTTTGTGCAACCCCACCTGGACATCCTGGCCCAGCAGTTGTACGACCAGGTGTGGGAGCGGATCAGCGAGCAACTGCGGGCCTTTATCGGTATGACGGCCTTCGAGGAACTGTGCCAGGCGTGGGTGCTGGCACAAGCCCGGGCGAGCCGGCTGCCTTTCTCCATTGAGCAGGTTGGCGCCCACTGGGGCGGCGGGGCGCAAGTGGATGTTGCCGCCATCAGTTGGCGGGAGAAGGCGCTGCTCCTCGGCGAGGCAAATTGGGGAACCAATGAGGTTGGTCGGGACGTAGTGCGTGAGCTGATCGACAGGAAAACCCCGCACGTACTCAAATTGCTTCCCAACGGCGGCGAAGGTTGGACGGTCCACTACGCGTTCTTTGCGCGCACCGGCTTCACTGCCGCCGCCGCGGCTGAGGCGCAGGCGGTTGGGGCGCAGTTGGTGGACCTGGAGCGCCTGGACGCAGAGCTGCGGGCAGGGGCTACTGTGTAGCGAAGGGGTCCACGATCGAAAAGCGTTCGACCCTCGCCTACAGTCCTTGCCGCCCCACCAGCCACACGGGCGACGCCCGCCAGACGACAAACTCGGCAATGCCCCACGGGTGGTAGGGCGACGAGTTGCTGGTCTCGACGCGCACGTGGCGGGCAACGATCTCCGGGAAACGAACGTCCACCTGTCCCCAGTTGTCGTCCTTGCGCGCCACCTCCTGCCACTTCCGGTCGGCGCCGGCCACCGAGACGACATAGCCGCGGGGCATCTGGTTGGTGGGATGCTCCAGGGTCACGCCTTCGATGCGCCGCGTGCTCCCCATGTCGACCTCGAACCACATCCCCGGCTTTTGCTTGACGGCCCGCGTGTTCCACGCCGTGCGCAGCCGGGTGTCGATGGCCTCGTGGGCGTCGCCGGCATAGTGGCTGGCGCCGGCCCCGGCCCACGCCTCGGTGACGCTGACGGTAATCTCGCTGATGACCCACGTGGCCGCCCACGACGGCTGGCCCGTCTGCTCCAGGCGCACGTAGCGGGCCGGGCAAGGGGCAAAGGCCACGTCCACGTTGCTCCAGTTCTGCTCCTTCTCGGCTGCCAGGTGCCAATCCTGCCCGTCGGTTGACAGCTTGAGCCGGTAGCCTGCGGGAAAGCCGCGCCCCGGGCTGGCCGCCCGGAAGCGGTCGACGACCAGGACCTGCCCCATGTCCACCTGGAACCACATGCCCGGCTCCTGGTTCTCCGCGCTGTTCCAGGCCGTCTGGGGGTTGCCGTCAAAGGCCAGGAACGTGCCCTCCTGGTTGTGGCTGGCCTGGGCCGTCCACGGCAGAAAGAGGGCGCGGTCCGAGATCTCCATGGGCACCTCCAGGGGCGGCGCCCCCTGGCGGAAGAACCAGGTTACCCCTTCCTCCACCAGGTCCCAGCGCAGCAGATAGTTTCCCAGCGCCGCCGGCGTCCGGAAGGGGATGCCCCGCAGGGTGACGGTGCCGCCGGGCGGAACGTCGCTCGGGAGCAGGGTGCGAAAGGTGTCCAACGGCTCCGAGGGCCGGCCATCGACGGTGAACCAGGTATAGGCCAGGTGCACCGGCGTCCGGCCGCCGGCCGGCCAGGGGCGGCTGCCGGTGTTGCGCAACTGGAGATCGGCCTGTTGGACCTCGTCGGGGGGCATCCAGGCCGGCCAGGGGGTGAGCACCTGCCAGTCCACCCCGTATTCGGGGGCCACCACCTGCACGGCGCGCTCCAGGACGGCCACGCCCCGGCTCGACAGCCACTTTCCCGCCTGGACGAGGTCCCACACCAGGCGATAGGCGCCGGGCGCGGACGGTGCGACGACGACCAGCTCCCGGAAGGTGGCCACCTGCCCCGGCTCGATCTGGCGGGGCACGGGCCAGGTCTGGGCGCCGGTCACCGTGACGGCCTTCCCCTGGGCGTCCAGCCAGCGGTAGCCGAGGCGCACGGCGTTGGTGCCGGACGGCGGCCAGGCCAGGCCGCCGGTGTTCTTGACCTCCACCACGGCCGCCCCACTCCCGCCGGTGACCAGGCGCTCGGGTCCCTGGAAGGCCATCCATTGCGCGGCATAGTCCGGGACGGCGGGCTTGACCTGAACTTTGGCCTCGTGGACCGGCGAGCCCCGCCACTCGAACCAGGTGAGAAACTCGTGGACCATGTCCAACTGCAGGACGTGGGCGCCGGATGTCGATGGCACGACGACCTCGGCCGTCAGGGCGATCTCTTCCCCGGGCGCCACCGGGCGGCCCAGGGCGGTGCGCACTCCGTCGGCGACGACCACCCGGCGGTTGGCGTCGAGCCAGTGGTAGCTGAGGAAAAAGGGATTGTCACCGGCGGTCACCCAGGTGAGGGCCCCGGCATTGCGCAGCCGAACGGGCACGCGGACGGTCTCGTCCACCAGCCCCTGGGCCGGCGGCTGGACGCTCACCCAGGCGACGCCGTAGCGAGGGCCGATCTGCATCTCGCCGCGCCAGGTGGGCGAGCCCTTGTCGGCGAACCAGACGGCCGTCCCCTGCACCAGGTCCAGGTGCAGGGTATAGAAGCCGGGGGTGGCGGGCGCCTTGATCTGGGCGTTGGCGGTGACCGTCGCGCCCGGGGCGACGGAAGCGGGCAGGCTCGTGCGCTGGCCTTCCACGGCCGAGCCCCTGGCGTCGATCCAGCGGTAGCCCAGGCGCACGGGCGAGGTGCCGCTGTTGGCCCAGGTGAGGCGCCCCTCGTTGCGCAGCCGCACGGCAAAGGTGGCCGCCGCTCCCGGCTCGATGCGGGACGGGGCGGCGACCTCCAGCCAGGCGGCCATGTACTCGGGCTTCTTGCTGGGCAGGACGACGGCATAGTTGTTGTTCATGGCGTCGCGAAAGTCGTTCTGCACCCCCGCCTTGTTCGAGATGGCCCAGCCCACCTCCTGGGGGTCGTTGGGATTGCCGATGATCCAGCGATAGAGGATCAGCGCCTGGATGGGCTGGTTGCCCCGCTGGCGGTTCCAGGTGTCGATCTCGCGGTAGGCGTTGCGCACCCAGCCGCTGTTCTGGTCGAGCCAGGCGCCGTACTGGTCGGCCTCGGTGATGTACACCGGGCGGTCGCGGAGGGCCTGGGGGATGGCCGCCATAAAGTCGCGGTAGGCGCGAAAGTTCCAGTAATAGTTCTGATAGGGCGGGTCCATCCTGGCATCGCTGGACACCAGGTCGGGGTTCTGCCCGTGGCTGTAAGTGTGGAGGGCGATGCCGTCCACCTCCTGGCCGAGGAGGGTGAGAATGTCGGCAAAGTAGCGCACCCAATCGCCGTTGAGGTTGCCCGAGTACTTGGTCTGGATGTTCCACGGCCCCACGGCCCCCGGGATGACCTGGTCCTTGGCGTGGCCCGGGCGGCTGCGGATCTCGTTGCGGCACAGGCGAAAGCAGTTGGCGTACAGCTCGGGGGTGATGGTCTGGCCGCCGGCTCCCCCGGGACGCTCGGCCGCCAGGTTCATCTCGTTGCCAATGATCCAGATGCTGCAGCCGGGGCTGGCCTGCACAAAGTTGCCACAGCGCCGGGCAAAGGCGCTGTACTGGGAGGAGAGGGGGATGGTACCTGCCGCACCGTAGCCGTAGTTGAGCCGGACGATGACCCCCAGGCCCTGGCTCGCCAGGTCGGTGTAGTTGCTGCCGCTCCCGTTGTTGGGGTCGGCGCCCAGGGCTTCGGTGACCAACACCCAACCACGCTTGCCCTTGTCCAGCATCAGGTGCTCGCCGCCGCGGTCGTGCATGCCAAAGATAAAAGCGGGATAGGGATCGGGCACCGTCCACCTCCTGCCTCGAGTTGGGGCCGCCAGCGGGCCCGGGCGGGAACGCTATTGAACTAGGTTGGGTTCACTCGCCGAGCTGATAGCCCACGCCCCAGACGTTTTTGATGTACTGCGGATCGCGGCCGTCGTCGCCGAGCTTCTCGCGCAGGCGTCGCACGCAGGTGCGCACGGTATCGACGCTCCGCGTGTCATCGCCCCAGACATTTTCGAGCAGTTCCTTCGTAGAGACGGACATGCCCAGGCGCTGGATCAGGTAGGAAAGCACGTTGAATTCCAGGCGGGTCAGCTCCACCGGCTTGTCGCGCATCCACACCCGCCGGCCTTTGACATCCACCGCCAGCTCCAGATACGGGATCACGCCATGGGGATGCGTTCGGTCATCGCCCAGGGTCAGGGCGCGGCGCACGGTTTCGCGCAACTCGGTCAGGGCAAAGGGCTTGGTCAGGTAGTCGAACGCCTCGCCCCGAAGGGCCTGAATGGCCGTCTCGAGCGAGGCATAGGCGGTTATCAAGATAACGTCCGTCGTCAGCTTCATCCGCCGGACCTGGAGAAGGAGGTCGATGCCCGTCACGCGCGGCATCCGGATGTCGGACAGGATCAGGTCAAAGGGCTCCTGCTTGAGGAGCTCAAGCGCCCGCTCGCCGCTGAGGCAGGGGTGCACCCGATAGCCCTCATCTTCGAGGATGTCGGTGATGAGGGTGCAGGTATCCGCGTCGTCGTCGACGACCAGGATCCTCTTCAAGGATTCCAAATTCTCCTCCCTCTAATGGCAGGCGGCACCGAATTTCTGCGCCGAGACCCGGTCTCCGCCAACCATAGACGCTCGTTATAGCACGCCTATTATAGGCGGAACGACCTCTGTTGTCAAACTCCAGTTCACCCCAACCTGACCCGCGGGCGCCAGGCAGGTCGAAACCCGCCCTCTCCCGGGGGCGATCCGGGCAATTTGGCCACGAGCCGAAAATGGCACGGATCTGACACCCTTTTGTAATGCATTTGACCCTATTCTCTTGACAGGGGATGGTATACTAAGAGTAGACGCTCGTAATTGTATAGCCGCCATGAACAGAGGGGTCGTTTGTGGCGAGGGCAGTTGAGACCGCAAGTCCTTGGTTCATTTTGGCGTCATCCTCGGCGCCTTTGATGAGGTTCCGGTCACAACCAGCCCGGAACTACCCGGCGTGATGCCCAATTCCCCCGGTGCACCACGCCGGGTCCTCTTTTTGTCCGGGAGCTGCCGCTCCGCACAGGTTGTCCCGCAAGCCATTCTATGCTAAAATTCGGGCCACAGGGGGACAAGAACGATGGGGTCCTGGCGTTCCGCGTGCAAAATAGCCATCCTGGCGCTCCTCGTCCTGCCCGCCGGCCTAATCCCTTATCCCCGCGAGCTGGTGGGTATCATGCGGCGGGCTGCCGAGCTGCGCGCCGCCGGGGAGTACGCCGCCTGCCTGGCCGCCTACGGCCGGGCCGCAGACCTGGCCCCGGCTTGGGCCCGGCCCTGGCAGGCGCGAGGCGAGGTACTCCTGGCGCAGGGGCGCTTTGGCGAGGCGACGGCTGCCCTGCAAGAGGCCGAACGCCTGGGGGGCGGCTCCGCGGCCGCCCTCGCCCTGGGCGAGAGCCTGGCGCGGCAGGGCAACTGGGCCGGGGCGCTGGAGGCATGGCTCCGGGCCCAGGCCCTCGCTCCCCGAGACGCGGGGGTCTACCTGGCCCTGGCCCGCGGCAGCGTGGCCCAGGG
Organism: Anaerolineaceae bacterium; assembly: GCA_012514775.1. The sequence continues at coordinate 3,528 of JAAYZQ010000364.1, read as the reverse complement.
GAGCTTCCAGCAAGCCGAGGACTACCTGTGGGCAGCCCTCAGCCTCGATCCCTCACCCGGCGAGGCGGCCGCGGCCCACGCCCTGCTGGGCAGCCTGCTGGCCGGCGACGAGCCCGGGGCGGCAGCCGGCCACCTGCGCCAGGCCGGCCCGCGGGGCGCCGACATGCTGGCCGTGCTGCAGGCCGTGGACGCCGAGGCCGACCCCGCCCGCCGCGACCTCCTCCTGGGCGCCGCCTTCTTGCAGCGCGACGAGCTCGCCCTGGCCCGGCGGCACCTGGAGCGCTCGGTGGAGCGCGACCCGGCCTGCGCCGAAGCCCACGCCTACCTGGGCCACAGCCTCGACCTCCTGGGCGAGACGGTGGCCGCCGGGCGGCTCCTGGAGCGCGCCCTGGCCCTCGAGCCGGATTCGGCCCTGGCCCACTATTTCCTGGGGAACCACCACCTCCGCCTGGGCCGCGTCGACGCCGCCAAGGACGCCCTGTGGCAGGCGCTGCTGCGCGATCCGGACAATGCCGCCTTTTGCATCGAGATGGCCGAAGCCTTTGCCCGCGAGCCCGACTATGCCCGGGCCGCCGAGTGGTATCGGGCGGCCGTGGAGGCCGAGCCGGAGGACCCTCGCTTCCAGCTTCTCCTGGCCCGGTTCTACGTCGACCACCTGTATCGCGTCGAGGAGGAGGGTGTGGCCGCCGCCGAGGCCGCCGTGGCCCTGGCCCCTGCCGACGCCCGGACCCACGACCTGCTGGGCTGGGCCTACCAGCTCGCCGGCCAGCCGGTCGAGGCGGAGGTTGTCCTGCGCCGCGCCCTCGAGCTGGACCCCGGCCTCGCGAGCGCCCACTACCACCTGGGCAGCCTCTACACCAGGGCGCCCACGATGCAGGACCTGGCCCGGCAGCATCTGCAGCGCGCCGCCGACCTCGACACCCACGGCTACTATCGGGCCCGGGCCGAGATGCTCCTGGCCGGCGTGCAGTAGGACCGCCGTCGCAAAGCGCGCGCCTCCCGAGCAACTGCCGGGAGATTATCGGCCGGGCCGGCGGGGCGGAGCTGAGCTACGTGGTGTAGGTGGTGCCGTAGGCGGACCCTACGGCGCAGGGCGGACCTCGACGCTGCCGACCTCCACCGCCTCGCCCAGGGGCTCCAGGCTGCCGTCGGCGGCAAAGGCGTACATGCCGGCCAGCAGGCGGTAGGTGCCCGGGGCCGCGCCGGCCGGCACCTGGAAGGCGTGTTCGTCGGCCAGGCGCTCGCCCGGCTGCCAGATGGTCGAGGGGTAAAAGACGCCCCCCGGCTGCCCGTCGCTGCCGGCCACCGACTGACCGCCGGCGTCCAGGAGGTGCACAAAGCTGTGGTACCGCTGCTCCAGCAGGACCAGGGGCACCCACTGCAGGCGCACGGCCAGGGTCTCGCCGGCCCGCGGGCTGGCGGATGAGAGGTCATAGCCCGCCAGCTCCAGGAGGCCGTCGAGCTGGTCGCCCCGGGCCACGGCGGGCTCGCCCTGCACCGCCGGGCCCACGGCACGCCACAGTCCCGCCTCGGGCCGCACCTCGACCTTGACCTCGATGCCCGGCATCTCCTTGATCAGGTAAGCCGGCCGCCCCGTGCCCAGCGCCAGGTCCAGGATGGAGCCCAGGGTTGGCTGCTCCTGGGTGATGAGGGGAAAAAGGCCCAGGAGGTCGGGCCGCCGCCCGTGGACGTACTGGAAGTACCACATGGGCATCACGTCATTGCGGTCGTCGGTGACGAGCACCGCCCCCTCGGGCAGCGGCCGGGCCAGGATGTCCTCCCAGGCCTCGTGGGCCGCCACGTCCCCGCTCCGGTCGGCAGCGGCATAGCCTCCGCGGGCCATGGCCAGGGGCAGCAGGAACAGCGCGGCGACGACGACCGCGGCGGCCCACGGGCGCCAGGTGGCGGCGGCCACGGCCAGGGTGCCGGCGCCCACCGCCAGCCACAGGATCAAGACGAAATAGACGGGGATGAACAGGACATAGATGTCGCCGATGGTGTACACCAGGTTAAAGGCCAGGAGGGCCAGGAAGGCCAGGCCGGTGAGAGCCAGCAGCCGCCAGCGGCCGGGCACACCGCCCGGGATCACCAGGCGGGCGAGGCCCACAAGGGCCAGGGCCAGGCCAACCCAGCCCAGCTCGCCGCGCAGAAAGCCAGAGGCCATGGCCAGCCGCTCCCCCAGGTCCACCGACAGGTCCACGGAGCCGCCAAAGGGACCGCCGGTGACGAAATCGAGGAGGGCGGGCAGGCTGTCCTCGTACAACACCAGCTCGCGGCCGGCGTCCAGGGGCTGGCGCAAATACGGGGTGTGGGGCGCGCGCAGCGGAATGTAGGCGTACAGGAGCAGGGGCGCGAGGCCCAGGATGGCCAGCAAGGGCAGGTGGGCAGGGCGCAGGCCCCGGGACGCGTGCCTTTGCAATTCTGACCTGAGGACGAGGGCCGCTTCTCCCGTGCCCGGCCTGGAGAGCCAGGCATAGGCCATGGCCGCCGGCGCCAGCAGCAGCGTGGTGCTGTGGTGTGCCAGGCCCAGGCCAAAGCACAGGGCGGCCAGGAGCAGGTGTCGCAGCTTGCCCTCCTCGCCCCAACGCAGCAGCAGGTAGAACAACCAGGCCACGATGAGGATGTTCAGCCCGTACACCTCGGCGATGACCGCTTGCGACCAAAGGGTGGGCGTCACGGCCAGGACCGCGGCCGCCAGGGCGGCCACCAGGCGGCGGGGCCAGGGAGCCAGGGCCGGCAGGGCCTGGCTCAGCAGCGCCAGCGTCGCCAGGAAGGTCACGCCAACGGCCAGGGCCGCGGCAACGGCCGAATAGAGGTTCATGCGGTAGGCGACGTCGGCCGCCGGCGCGCCCAGGGGGCTGCCCAGGGGCAGGCGCGACCAGGCCCAGCCCAGGAGGCAGTAGAGGGGATAGCCCGTCGGATGGGCGATGCCCAGGAGGGGAGGCACGAACTGGAACTCGCCGGGGTCGCCGGGCAGGACCGCCGGCGCCAGGGTCACGACGTAGAGGGCCAGGGCGCCCGCGGCCAGCAGCGCGGCCAGCACCAGGTCCGCGCCCGACCGTGACCTCCTCGCCGGTCCCTTCTCGCGGATCATGCCCTACCCCGCTACTCGACCTGTTCCCACACCAGGCGGTCGACGGCGACGGCCAGGGTGCGCCGGTCAGGCACCAGGCGCAGCCAGCCGTTCTCGGGGCCCGAGGCCTCCAGCGCCGTGCCCGGCGCGGCCCCCTTGACGCCCAGGATGGCGTGGGACCAGCCGCTGCTGCCCAGGGGGTCGGCCTCGCTGCCGATGGAGCGCAGGGCCTCCACGGCCTCGGCGGTCAGGTTCGCCGCGCCGTCGCCCTGCATGGCGGCGACGACGATCCGGCCCTCGGGGATCGCGCGCACAAAGGCGGCCAGGGCGGCACCCTGGGCCTGGCTGCCACCCGCCGTGGTATCGAACCCCTGGCGATCCAGGAGCCGGCCGCTTGCCGGGTCGACGACGGCCAGGTTATAGCCTGGGCTGTGCAGCGAGCCGTCCTCGGCCCC
>JAAYZQ010000363.1 GCA_012514775.1 Anaerolineaceae bacterium | reverse complement strand
TCTTTTGCCTGGGTGTCCGGCACTACCCGGGCATAGGAGGGGTTGCTCTCGCCATGTGCCGGGCCGGCGCACTGCTCCGGCAGGAGCGGTGCGCTGTCTCGGTGCCTTGGCCAATTGCAATAGAAAGCCCGGCGGTTCCCCGCCGGGCTTTCCGTTGCAGGTGCGCCTGGCCGCGGGAAGGGATCACGGATGGCTGGCGGCCCCGGGGGCGCCGGCGAGGTCGAACTCGGCCCAGACGGGGCGATGGTCCGATCCGCTGTCGCCTGGAATTACGCGCACGCGATTGACCCGGATCCCGGATGAAAAGAAAAGATAGTCGATGCGCAGCACGGCCAGGTTGACCGGGCTGGCGACCTCGAAGCTGCGCGGCACGAGGAGTGTGTGGCCCAAGCCCCAACCCCTCTCTCGCCAGGCATCTTGCAGGTTGGCGTCGATGCCGGCGTATGCTGACGTCAGGTCGGTCATGTTGCCGTCACAGGCGACGATGGCGGGCAAGGCGCGCTCCTGTATGGCCTGCCCGATGCGGTCGATCTGGGCTACCCGGGCGGCGGCAAAGGTCTGCATGGGTTCCGCGTCCAGGCGGCCGAGGAGGGGCATGATCCCGGTCTGAGCAAGATGGGCGTTGAGAACGTGAACGGGCGTGCCTCGAACGTCGAGGACGGCGCTTTGAATGGGCCAGGGCGGCTCGGCGCCCTCCGGAGCGGGGACGTCATAGACCTGGCGCTCGACGATGGGATGGACGCTGTACACGGCGAGGCCCCCTGCCTCATCGCGCCAGCGATGCGGGTAGCGCCCGGCCAGGGCGGCGCTCAAGGCGCTGTGCTGCCAGCCGTGTACCTCCTGCAAGGCGGCGACGTCGGCCGCAGATGTTTCCAGCACGCGCACCAGCGCCGCGACGTCGGGATTTGTGGCCTGGAGGTTAAAGGTCACAACGGTCAGGGGAACGGCCGGCTCGGGCGCGGCCGGGGGTGGCAGGAGCATGGGTCCATAGTACCAAAGGAAAAGGCCGGCGGGAACCGCCAGGAGGATGGCGCCCAGGGGCTGGCGGCCGAGGAGAACCCAGGGCGCAAAGAACAGGGACGGCAAGAAGAGCCAGGGGCCCATCTGGCTGAGGGTGAGGGCCACGACCCACCGGTCGCCGCACAGCGCCCTGGCCAGGATCCAGGCCAGGAGGCTGCCCACATAGAGGGAGAGTAAGAGGCCCATGGCAGGGGTCATGACGGGGCGGCGTTTTGTGGCGGCGGACCCTGGACGTGGCGCTCCACGGGCCGGCCCCTCATCCTTGGGCATACCGATCCTCGAGGACACGGTACTCGTCCTGGGTGTAGATCCGCCTGGCCTTGCCCGGCGACGCCAACCGCCAGGGCGGCAGGGCAACATATCACGCCGGCGGCTCAGCGCACCACCTGTACCCGTAAGGCGTAAGGTGGGCCGAAATTGCCGGTATTGTCGACGACGACCAGGCGCAGCCAATAGGTGCCCGGGGACACCTCGCCGGTGCCCCAGGTTCCCAGGAGCCCGTTCAGCACCCTCTGCTGATGCAGTTCGCCAATGACCTGCCACTGCCCGCTCTCGGGATCCAGGTACTCGAGCTTGTAATACTGAAAGTCCTCGATCCAGGCGCTGCCCCGGATCTCCACGGTCCCTCGCGCCCGTGCGTCACTGGCGGGAGAGGTGATGACCGCGCGTCGCAGCGCGTCGCGGCGCGCCTGGGCATCGGGGGCGTACTGGCTGCCGGCCGACAGGGCGAGGTAGGTGTTCCAGTGACCCATGGCTATGCGGGCCGAGTCCCCGGGTTCCGCGGCCTGGCTCACCCGCTCGTAAAGCAGCGCGAGTTGGTAGTGGGCATCGGCGTAATCGGGCACGGCACGCAACAGCTCCTCGTACCTGGCCATGGCCGAGGGGACGACATCCACGGCCTGGTAAAGGCGGGCTGCCATGCCAGTGTACCAGGGTACGCCGGGGTTCTGCCTGGCCAGGGAATCGAAATGGTTGGCGGTCGGCAAAGGCTCGTTCCATTTCTCGTAGATGCTGGCTACAGCCTCGTAGGCGCTCGTCAGCCCGGGATCGCGGGAGAGGGCTTGTTCGAGGAACTCAAGCGCTTCCTCGAACATTTTCTCTCGCACGGCCATGAAGGCCATGGCTTCCCATGTACCGGCGTAGCCGGGGTGGATGGCCAGGGCCTGATCCAGCTCTGCGCGTGCCGTTTCCAGGTCCTCGTCCAGTTGGGCCAATTCGGCCAGGCGGACATGGGCGAGGGCGCTGCCTGGTTCGGCGGCTGCCGCCTGCTCGAAGGCGGACCGGGCCGCGGGGATGTTGTCCAGTTCCTGGAACAGGGTGCCGGCCATTAACAGCGGCCAGGCCAGGGAACGGTCCAAAGCGGCGGCTGCCTGGAACTCGGCAAGGGCTTTGTCGTACTGTTCCTGCTGCTGGAAAAGGTGCCCCAGCGCGATCCGGCCGATGATGTTGCCGGGGGCGGCGGCCAGGGCGTCCCGGTAGGCGTCTTCCGCCAGCTCGTACTGCCCGTCGAGGGAGTATAGGTCACCCAGGGCCAGGTAGCCGTCGGGTTGGTGGCGGTTGAGCCTGGAGGCGGCCTGGTACTGGCCGATGGCCCTGTCCCGCTCGCCCAGGGCGAGGTACAGCTTGCCCATCGTCAAGTGCGCGGAGGGGTTTGCCGGCTCCAGGGCCAGGGCCTGTTGGATCGTTTGCAGAGCTGCCTCCTCGTTGCCGCGCAGGAAGTAGAGCCAGCCCAGGGCAAGACGGGCGTTCACGTCGCCCGGCTCCACAGCCACGGCTTGTTGATAGGCCTGCAGCCCCTGTTCGACCTGCCAGAGCGCCAGGAGCGCGTCGCCCTGGAGGGAGTGGGCCCAGGCCTGACCAGGATTGGCCGTCACGGCTGCTTGCGCCAGGGCCAGGGCGTCCTCCTTTCGATTGAGCTCAAGATAGGTTTCCAGAAGCAAGCGGTAGGCATCGACGTAGCCAGGCTCCAGGTCGATGGCTCGCTGGAACGCCTGGACGGCCACTTCTCTCTCCCCGTGGCGGACCCGGGCGCTGCCGAGGGCCGTCCAGGCTACCGGTGAGCGAGGGTTCAAGTCCAGGGCACGTTGGTAGGCGGCCCAGGTCTCGTCCCACTCGCCTCGTGCCTGGTATGCCCTGGCCAGGGCCACCTCGGCTTCGGGGTAAAGGGGATCGGCGTCCATGGCCTGGCGATAAAGGTCCATGGCCTGCTGGACGTCGGGCTGTTCGCGGCGCAGGTTGCCCAGGGCCAGGGCAGGCCGGCCGGAGGTGGGAGCGGCGGCCCTGGCTGCCTCGTAGACCTTTGCGGCCTCGGTGCTGCGACCCTGGGCTTCGTACGTCTGGCCCAGGCCGATGTAGGCGGGCACGTACCCGGGGTCGACGCGGATGGACTGCCGGTACGCGGCGATGGCCTCTTCGTACTCGCCGCGCTGCCGGTACGCATTGCCCAGGGAGGTATGTGACAACCCCGAAGCCGGTGCGGCCTTGACGGCTGCCTGGTAGGTACTCAGAGCATCCTGGGGCCTGGCCCAGGATGCATAAAGCTGCGCCAGGAGGACGTAGGGCTCGGGGTTGTTGGGGTCCAGCTCCACAGCCCGCAGGTAATTGTCCATGGCACGCTGGAAATCGCCCTGCAAGCGGTATGCCGTCCCCAGGGCGAGAAAGGCCGGGGAGTAGGCCGGAGCGGTCTCGTTGGCCCGGCGATAACTCTGCATGGCGGCCTGCCGGTCGCCGCCCCGGAAAAGGGCGTCGCCCATGGCCGTCCGTGCCTGTCCCGAAGCCGGGCCCAGGGCGAGGGCGGCCTCGTATTGGTCGACGGCCTTCTGGTAAGATCCCTGGCTCTGATGCAGAGCGCCGAGGGCCAGGTGGGCAGCTACGTTGCCGGGCTCCAACTCCAGCGCGCGCAGCAAAAGCTGCTCGGCGGCGGCATCGTTTCCTCTCCACCGCCGGATGGCAGCCAGCCGCAGCAGGGCGGGCGTCCACCCGGGCCTGGCGGCGATGGCCTGCTCGTACGCTGCGACGGCCTCCGTCCACTTGCCCCGCGCGGCCAGGCCATCGCCCAGGGAAGCCAGGGCTCGGGCTCCTCCCGTGTTCTGGGCCACGGCCTGCTGATACAGGGCGCTTGCCTCGTCCAGGCGAGCGACGCTGCGATAAAAGTCTCCCAGGTAGATGGCGGCCAGAGGGTCGCCGTACGTGTCGGCGACGGCCTGCCGGTAGATCTCTTCGGCCTGCTGAAACTGGCCCTGGGATCGATAGAGGCTGGCCAGGGCGACGTGAGCGTCGAGGGAGGCGGGCTGCACGGCGATAGCCTGCCGGTAAGCCGCTTCTGCTCCCGGCCGATCGCCCCGCTGCTCCCGAGCCTTGCCCAGGGCCACCAGGGCCTCCACGGAGCGTGGGTCTGCTTCAGGGGCGGCTTCGAACCACTGGAGAGCCGCTGCCCAATCGTTGCGCTCGCGGTTGAGGAGGGCCAACCGGATAGGCCCCGTGGCGTCGCCGGCGTTGGCCGCCATGGCCTGCTGGTAGTCGGCCTCGGCCTGGTCCCAATCGCCCCGGGCCATGGCGAGATCACCCAGCCGGACGTACGCCTGGGCATAGCTGGGCTCGACCTCCGCAGCCCGGGCAAAGGCTGCCCGGGCTTCTTGCTGCTCGCCCCGCCTGACGTACTCGTTGCCTAGCGCGATCCACGCCTTGCCGGAAGCGGGACTGACTTGAGTGGCGGTGATGTACGAGCCCAGGGCTTGCTCCACGTTCCCCTGCTCGCGGTAGAGATCGCCGATGCTCACCAGGAGGGCAGCATTGGCGGGTTCGATGACAAGCCCCTTCTCGTACGTATCCAGCGCCTGTTCCATCTGCCCGTGCATCTCGTATAGCCCGGCAATGCTGGCCCATGGTGCACTCTGCCCCGGATTCAGGCTGGCGGCTTGCAGGTAGGCTGCCTCTGCCTCTTCATATTCGCGCCGAAGGCGATGACTGTCGCCCATGGCCAGGTAGATCTGCGCGTTGCCCTGCTCCAGGGCCAATGCTTCCTGAAAAGCATCCTGCGCTTCTTCCCACTGGCCTTGTGTGCTTGCCAGCGCGGCCAGGGCAAGGCGCGCACTGACCGTTCCCGGTTCCACTTCCACCCCTCGCCGATATGCGTCCGCGGCGAGGTCTGGCCGGGCTCGATCCCGGTAATAGTCACCCAGGGCGATCCAGGCGGCGGCTGCCCCCGGGTTGGCACGAACGCCGGCCTCGGCCTGTTCAAGGGCTGCCGCCGGCTCTCCGGAGGACAGATAGAGAGTTGTTTCGGCGCTGTAGACGTTGACGTTCGTGGGATCCAGGGTGCGAGCCCGAGCGTAGGCGGCCCGGGCGCTGTCGTGGTCGCCGCTGTACCGCAGAATGCTGCCCAGGCCCAGGTGCGCCAGGCTGCTGCCGGGCTCGGCCTCGACCGCTGCTTGTGCCTGCCGCAGCGCCCGCTCGAGGTTTCCCTTGGCCCGGTAGAGCTCGGCCAGCGCCAGGTGTGCTTCTCCTGAGGCGGGTGCCAGGCCGATGGCCCGCCGGTAGGCGGCCTCGGCGGCGGCCCAATCGCCGTGCTCCTGGTGGATCAGGCCCTGGGCCAGGTGCGGTCTGGGCGATGCGGGCGCTGCCTGTGCCGCCGCCTGGTACCAGGCCAACGACTGCTCCCATTCGCCGGTCGCTTTGGCCAGGGCTCCCAGGCACAGGTAGCCTGCCGGATCGCTGGCGTTCGAGTCGACCGCCTGCTGGCAGAACGCGCCCGCTGTGTCCAGGTCTCCGGCAGCCTGGTATACCTGGCTGAAGCGGACGTAGGCGGAGGGAGCGGATGGTGCCAGGTCCGCAGCTTTTTCCAGGGCTTCCATGGCCTCCCGCTGCGCCCCCTGGCGCAGCAGTTCCTCACCCAGGGCCAGCCACGCCTCGCCCGAGCTGGGGCTGTTGGCCGTTGCCGCGTGGAGTTGGGCCAGGGCCTTTTCTGTCTGACCCTGCAGCCGGTATACGCTGCCCAGGCCCATGCCAGCGGCGGCGCTCCCCGGTTCGGCTTCGAGCGCCTTCTCGTAAGCGGCCATGGCCTCGTCGCTCTGTCCCTGCGCCAGGTGCAACTCGGCCAGGGTCAGCCAGGGACCGGCCAGGCCGGGGCTCAGGCTCACTGCCGTCCGGGCGGCCTCAAAGGCTGCTTGCCACTCCCCCAGGCCGCGGTAGGCGCTGGCCAGTGCCTGGTGGACCGCGACATTCCCCGGTTCCAGAGACACTGCGTGCTCGTAGGTTTCCATGGCCTGCTCGATCTCTCCCGATGCCCGGAAAGCGCTGGCCAGGCTCAACCAGGCTGCCACGCTGCCAGGCTCGAGGCGGACCGCCTCCTGGTAGGCTTCCAGGGCGGCATTTCGCCGGCCTTGTGCGGAATGATAGTCGCCCTGCGCCACCCAGGCAGAGGCGATGCCCGGCGCAATCTCGACGGCCAGCTTGTGTTGAGCCAACGCCTGATCCGGCAGTCCCATTCTCAGGTAGAGATCTGCCATCGCCGAGTAAGCCTCGACGTAAGACGGCTCCACTGCCTGCGCCTGTCGAAAGGCGGCCAGGGCCTGTTCATAGTCCCCTCGATCGGCGTGATACCTGCCCATGGTCACCTGGGCCTGCCCGGAAAGAGGAAAGGCAGCGGCGCTTTCCTGGTATTGAGCCCGGGCTCGGGCCTGATCTCCCTGGGCCCAGTACACGGCAGCCTGCTGGAGGTGTGCTTCTGCGGTGGCGGGGCATTGTTGGGCGGCCGCCTGGTAGGATGCCAGCGCCAGATCCCATGCCGACCGTCGCTTGTACAGGTCGCCCAGGACGGTGTGCGGCGCAGCGTCGAGGGGGCTGGCTTCCACGGCCTCTTGCGCCCAGCGTATAGCATTCTCCGGGTCTCCCAGGGCCTGGGCAAGCTCGGCCAGCCGGCTGTAGGCGCCGGCGGGGGCGGCCACGGACTTGGTGGCTTGCTGCAGGATATCCAGGGCGGAGGCCGTCTCTCCGCTCGCCCGGTAGGCGTCGCTCAAGGCCGCATAGGCGGCGGCGTGACCCGGCGCGAGGGCAATGGCCTGCTGATACTCGGCGATGCCCTCGCGCAGATCCCCTTGCTGCCAGTAGGCGTCGCCCAGGGCGACGTGTACCTGCGCCAGGCCGGGATTGAGTTCCGCGGCCCGGTTTAGTGCCTGCCAGGCTGCCGGCCAGTCTCCAAGGATCTGGTAGATCTCGGCCATCTGGAGCAGGGCGTTGGCATGGGCCGGCTCCAATTCGAGGGCTCGCTGCGATTCCGCGATCGCTTTGTCCCATTCTGCACGAGACCGGTGGATGGACGTCAGGGCGACGTGGGCATCGGCATTCGCCGGATCGATGCGCAGTGCCCAGAGGATCTCGGACTCGGCCATGTCCAGCTTGCCCTGGCTCTTGTACGCATTGGCCAGCATGAGATGAGGACGCACGCTGGTGGGCGCAGCCCGGGCAGTCTGGAGAAGCTGTCCGGTCTGTAGCTCGGGCTCGCAGCTCCCGGCATAGATGGCGCTGATGCCCCAACGGGCGGGTAGCAGTTCTGGGTTGAGGGACAATGCCTCCTCGTAGGCGTCCAGGGCCTCGGCCCACTGGCCACTTTCGCGAAACACATCTCCTGTTGCCTGGCGTATGGGCGCGTCGTAGGGCCGGAGGGCAGAGGCGATGGCCAGCTCTTCCAGGGCGGCTTCCGGTTCGCCGCTCGCCAGAAAGAGCGGCGCCAATGCTTCATGTGGACCTGGTAGAACCGGATTCAGCGAGAAGTACTCCTGCAAGTGCTCGATGGCGGGCCCGGCCCCCACCTGCTCTTGCATCGCGCGACCGAGGAACATCCACGTCGAGGAGTTGATCGGCCCAAGCCGCCGGGCAGCTTCGTATTCCTCGATGGCCAACGCCAGGTCTCCCTGCGATTGGTAAATCGTACCCAGCCGGCGATGAGGCACATCCAACCACGGATCCAGGAGTGTAGCCTGCCGGGCTGCTTCGACGGCTGCCTGCACCTGGCTGGTGCGGGCGAGGGCCCGGGAAAGGTTGACATAGGCCGCCGCGCTGGGCTGCAGCGCGATGGCTTTTTCATAGCTTTCGATGGCCCTTTCGCTCCAGCCGACGCTCATCATCTTGCCGCCCAGGAGCGTATAATAGCTCGCCGTGCCCGGTACGGCTTGCAGGTTGGCCGATTGCTCCAGGCTGGCCATAGCCTCCTCTTCTTGTTCGACCAGCAGATAGACGAGAGCCAGGGACTCGTGCAGTGAGGCGCTATGAGGATCGAGCGCTACAGCATCCTCGTATTCTTCCCGGGCGCGATCTGTGTCTTGCAGAAGAAGGTAGGTCTCTGCCAACCTGGCATGGATGGCCGGTTCGTTCTCTGCGGCGCGACCGGCCTGCTGGTAGGCCTCGAGGGCTGCCTCGATCTGGCCCTGGGCTTCGAGGGCCATGCCCAGCCCGAGGTAAGCCAATACCTGGCCGGGGTCGACCACGGTCCCCGGCTCAACGGAGTGCGCGATCTGCCTGAAGATCGACTCTGCCTCGCTCCAGTGACCCTGCCTGAGGGCAGCATTGCCCTTGACAATGGGCAAATCGGGGATTGCCTCTGAAACGGCATAGAGCGCATAGCCCGTGTCGGAGTAGACCGGGCTGAAAAGCTCGGGGAAGTGTCGCAGTTGGAGGTCAAGTTCGAGCCTCTCCTTTTCCACCAGGACATAGTCGATGTCGCGACGCTCCAGGGTCGACAGGACCAGGTCGTCCACCAACCGGGTCGACCCAAAATGGGAGGTGTCGTCGATTCGCTGTAGCGAATCGTCAATCTGCTCGACGGGGAGCCGGTTCACGGTTCCCAGACCGCGAAACTCGACGACGTTCGCCAGGGCGGCACCCCCCGGGATGCAAAAGTTGAGCAAACGGGAGGCCAGGACATTCACCGGTTGCTCATAGGCCAGTCGGTCCAGGTACTCCACAGCAGGACGCGCCTGCCAGCAGAGGGAATAGTCGGCAGAGACAAACCTGTCCTGGAGGCTGGCAAAGCCTAGCTGGATGTTGGGCCTCGCAAGCACGAGGGCCAGGATGACTAGCCCCACCAGGGCGACCTGCTGGACCAGGCGCGAAGCGAGGATGCTGCGCCTTCTGACCAGTGCTGAGAGCCCGGAGGTTACGAGCCAGGCGATCCACCCGATGGTAAAGATGGCCAACATGGGCAGGGGCCAGGCCAGGCGCCACAGCAGGTAAGGCGTCACAAAGATGGCGACGAGTGCCGCGAGGGGAGGGATGTAGAGGATGACGGGTAAGGCCAGCATGGAGCCCACGATCAGGCGTGCCGCGTTGCTCTTGCGCAGGTGAAGGAGCAGGAAGGGGAGCAACAGGTAACCCACAAGGATGACCGGCTGGAGGATGATGGATGGGTGCAGGATGAACCGTCCGCCGTCCAGGAGCCAGAGTCTGTGCCGGTTGACGGCCATCGTGGTGCGGCCAAGTGTCACCACGTCCTCGAGACCGGCGATCTGCACGGGCATGGGGCCCATGAAGCGGACATATTGTACAACGGGAACGATCAAACAGAGGATCACGACGGCGGCTATGAGGGCAAGCTTGATCAAGGCCTGTCTGGAATGCTCGAAGAGCAGATACAGCAAGCCCCAGCCTCCGACCAGAATTAGAAGTTGGGTCAGGGTGACGGGATGTAACAGAGCTGACCCAAAGGTCATGAGCCCGAAGGCCAACAGGGTGGGCCACCTGGAATCCCGGAGGAACCACAACATGGCCACCAGGAGAATCGGCACGACGATGAGCCAGCCCACGTACTTGTCCTGGATGATACGTGTGATCAGGTCGCTGCCGGCTTGATCGATCTGTGTCGTGGCCAGCAGATACACGACCCACAGTGTCAGTATGAACAGGGCCTGCAGTGGATTTCTCAGGAACTGGTGGAGAAGCGTGAAAAGAGACAGGATGGCCAGGACGACGAGAATCGGGCGGGTGTTCATGATAAGCTGGACCGCCGAAACGCCCGCGATCTTGGCGACAAAGACGTATTGGTAACCTCCTACGATGAGCTCGTTACGGGGCGTGACGGGCGTCTCTGTGCCGTGAAAGGGCTCTGTCCCAAGGATCTGGTTCTTGCGCAGCGCCTCCTCAAAATGCGGCAGTCCGGCCAGGTCGTCGCCAGCGGGAAGCCAACGGCCGGCGATAAGAGCCATAGAGCCTACGAAAAAAGCCAGGACCAGGAGATAGACGATGGTGCCTGCCTCGAACCTTCTGGGACCGGTGGCCGAAAGGTCTTTTGCACCATCGGGTCCGATTTCTGCTCTTCGATGGTCATGAATCGCGAAGGCGAGGACGCAAAGTACATAGACGACGACAGAAATGGCGACATAAACGTCGAGGTTGAGGCGGAGCAGGATGGCGACGAGGGTGTAGGGCGTGCTCAAGCCTATTGCCAGCACAAAGGCGATTGGGATCCTTTCGATCCAGGAGAGCTGCTTGCGCAGGATCCAGGACACCACGAGGCCCGGCATCGTGAACCAAACCCATGCCACGGCCACCGCCAGAAAGGGGGCTCGGCTCGCCAACATGGAGGCGATGCCCAGGAGTAGAGGAACGAGGGCCACAAGCCCCACGACGTTGAGGACCAGCCGTGCCCGCCTGTTGGTGGTGTACTCTTGCTTCAGTCCAAGTGCTGATCTTGACTCCATGTCAGTCCTCACCTTCTACGATGGCAATACGGCGCTACTAAACGCTCTGTGCCGGCCAGCTTCTCACTTCCAGCCAAGGTCGTGGCCCAGAAAGCTGTACAGCCTCTGGTTGTGCTCCTCGAAATAGGCAGCCAGTCGCTCTCTCGTGGATGCTTCCATGGGTGCATAACGAGCAAGGTTGTACTGCTTGTAGCTGCTCAACTGCCAGGGTGGCAGGTCCAGGAACTCGCACACCTGCACCAGGGTGGCGGCCGGGTCGGCGTAAAAGTCTTCGCTCTTGAGCACCATGAGCTGCTCGCTGTCGAACAACCCGGTCCACCGCTCCAGTTGATCGACATAAATGCCCCGGGACAGGTAGGTGTAGTTCTGGTAAAAAAAGCTGCGGTAGGTCTCGTCCTGGAGCACCTTCTCCACCTCTGCCGGCAGCTCCTTCTCTTCTCTGTCCAGGGCATCTTCGAAGGAGAGTCTCTCGATTCCCATCTTTACTTCGTGATGATAGTGGGAGTAGGCCCGCTCGATGGGATTCCTCAGGAGCGCGATGAGGCGCGCCTGGGGAACGGTGCGTGCCAGCCGCCCGGGAGCGTGAGGGTAGAACAGGTAGTAGGGGCTGGACTCGCCGGTGAGGGTCCGCTGCCGGTCCCTGGTCCCAGGTGCCGTCCCGCGGCCTTGGCCCGCTGGAGCGGAGGGCACCTTCCCTTCCAGGGGAAAGAAGGCGCGATACCAGTTGATGCCCCTGTGGTAGTGCGTGTCAAAATAGTGGGTCTCTTTCATGAAAGCAGGCGAGACGCCGGGGTGTTGCACCAGGTAATTGTACAGCGACGTAGTGCCGCACCTTTGGCCACCGATGATGACAAAATCCGGCAGCCTCCGCCTGCTAGCAGTGAGCAGGCGAACGCCGCGCCGGACGGCCCAACCGGTGAGGAATGGCAGGGAGTGCCTGTTGAGAGCTCTTTTGATGGTCATGATGGCAAAACCTCGGCTCCGGCCACGGGAGACGCGGCCTGACTGCCCAGGCTATAGGTATAACCCAGGGTCTCCATGAGGGGTGTTTTGGCCAGGGCCGGGATCTCGTCCTGGTAGGCGGAGGCATAGGCCCAGTTGTCGCGCCGGCTGCGGTCTACCATCTGGCAGGCGGCGAGGAGCCGGTCCTCGTCGACCGGGTGCCGGGCAAAGCGGGCCAACTGCTGGAGCTGGGCGCGGGGTTCCGCCAGGAGGTCTTCGTAGCGCATCTCCATGAACCGCTCGGGCGACACCAGATGTTGGTGCTCCAGGACAAAGGAGACGTGGTTCTCCCAGAGCTGAAAGCTGTAGCCAAAATCGAGGGTGGCGGGGCTATAGTCGATGGCCAGCAGCCGGTTCCTTAGCTTGCGCTCTTGCTTCAGGCTCCGGCGATGCACGCTGATGGCCACGTCGATGCCGTTGCGCAGGACGTGGACCCAACGGGCGTTGGGAAACAGGTTTAGCCAGATAGGAAACACCAGCGTCGTGCGCGGGTCCTTCCAGCCCCAGGCCGGGAACTCGCCCTGGCGCACCTTGGGCCACAGCTCCGGGCCAAAGAACCGCTCGATCTCGGTCCTGGCCCCTGGCAGGCGCTTTTCCTGGAAGATCGCCTGCCGGGCAACGCGGGTCTGTTCCTGGACAAAGGACGGCGCGCGCATGGCCTCCAGGAGCGAGTCGACCTGGCCCCATTTGCTGCCCGCCGCGCCATAGATCCGCCGGTTGACCCGCTGGAAGTGAACCGCTTCGGCGTCTCTGGATAGCCAGCTTCCCATGTGGATTCCCAGCTCTGCCAGGAGCCTGACTACCAGGCTGGTCCCCGACCGGTGCATGCCCAGCAGGATGAGGGGCTCGCTCTGTTTGAACCGGTTTTCGTGCTCTTGCGATAGTGAGTCCATCTGTCTTCTACTCCTTTTCGTCCAGGGAGGTGGCCATGATTTCGTCTATGGTCGCTATCAACTGCTCCTCGCCGGCCGCGTCCCAGGTATAGACGCCAATGAAGGTCCCGTCCATCAGGTCGACGATGGACTGGCGGTAGGCGAGCCATTCCTCGGCGCTGGGCTCCCGGTCGGGAGGCAGCGTGATCTGGGCCCAGACGGCAATGCCGGGGTTGCCGGCCCTGATCTGTTCGACGACGCGCTGCACATTGCTGCGATAGATCTGGCCGGGCGGGTCCACCTGCAGCCTCTGGGTCTGCAGGACCCACATGTCGGACAGGGCCGCCATCTCTGTGTAGCTTTCCGGGTTTTGCGACATCAGCCGGAATCCGGGCCCCATGACCAGGAGCTTGCCGTATTCTTGGGCAATGGCCCGGGCCTTTTCTGTGGACCCCACCAGGTCCTGCCACTCTTCCCTGGGGGTGGTGCTGCTGGTTTCGAGGCCATAGGCGAGCCCCTCGTAGGGCACCCCTCTCTGCTTTGCTTCCTCGGCCTTTTGCCGCAGGCTGTCCAGCGAGGGAGCTCCCAAGACCCTGATCCAGCCGTCCAGTTCCGGAAAGTAGGTCTCTGCCAGGCCGACCGTTGCGCACATCACGAACCCAGGCCGGTCGCTGTACTTCTGCAGGATGTCTATGGTCTGTCTGCGCAGCGCAAGGCCTAGCTTGCCTCCGAGCGCCGGCCGGGGCGTGGCCGTCCAGGTGGGAGAGGGAGCCACCCGGGACGGCGTCACCGAGGGCGGAGCCACCACCGAGGATGGCGTCGCGCTGGGCGAGGGCGGCGCCGCCCTAGTCCCCGGCGTCGACGGCAGTGGGGCGTCCGTCGCAGGACGGGCCGTGGGGGAGAAGGCGACGACAGTCGTGGGAGGCGGAGCGGCCGTGCTTGTTACGGCAGGAACCGTCGTGGGAGACGGCGGGGCAGGCGTAGGCGCCTGGGTCCCGGTGGCACACGACGCCAGAAGAGCGCCCAGGGCCATCAGCAGCACCAGGAAGCTACCTCGTCCCGTTCGCGAGGGTCTCTGTCGTCGAGCCGGCATTGCCATCACCCGCCAGCGATGCATGGAGCCCATATCACCTGAACACTATCGGCAAGTAGAGCGGCCAGGCCACGGTTACCGGGGCAAAGCTGCGATTGTTTAACCTGGCATCCTGTTGGGTGGCCGAGATGATGGCAGTGTTGGTAAGGACTACGCCAGGGGACAGCCCGGGATGTACCATCGCCGTCAGGGTAATGGTCCCACCCTGCAGCGGCGCAAGGTCGCCCAGAAACCAGTTGTAGCCGGTGTCGTCTGCCGGTGTGAGTGGCAGGTTGGACTCGATCTGCGCGCTCGTCAGCTCGGCCGGCACCAGGTCTCTCAGGAAGACGTTGGTGGCAACGACACCGCCGGCGTTGCCAAAGGTCAGGATGTAGGTGATCGGCTCGCCTGCGTGAGCGAGACCGCCGAACGGCGCTACCTTTTTGACGGCGACGTCGGCGGGCCAGGGGAACTCCACGAATCCGGAATCCTCGCCGTGAATATCGATGGTTCGCAGGTAGGCGTGCATCACCGCGGTGCTGGCGATGGGCTGCAGCCATCGAACAACCCACTGCACTTGCAGGGTACGAGGGGAGAAAACGCCGATGGAGGTCATGCCACAGTCCAGCCGGCCCACGTTGTTCGACAACCTGACCAGGTCACCCGGGGCACAGGGACCAAGCCAGCGGGCCTCCTCGCCGTGCCACAGATAGAGCTCGTTCTGCGCCACTTCGTACCTGGTAGACAGGGGATCGGTCTCGGCGCTGCCGACGGTCATGTACACCGTGGCGATGTCCTGCCAGTCGTTCGCATCCCAGTAATCTGTGATAAACCGTCGCCAGCCCTGGTAATCGCGGGGGATACCCGGAAAGAACTGGGAGGGTGACGATCCGACGCCGCCAAAGAGCACATAGACCTCCCCGGGCACTGCTTCGTTGTTTCGCCCGCCATAGGCTGCCACCAGGAGGTCATCGATCCCGTCTCCGTTCCAGTCGCCGAGCCATCCTTCGTCGTAGCCTGCCACGCCGATCTCGGGCTTGCCGACATAGATTGCGTCGGCTTCGCCCAGGGGATAATAGCGACCCCAATCGGCGGCCGGCCGGCCAAAGATCAGGTAGGCGGCGCCGGCCATCGCGCCACCCCGGCTGTTGTGCGGTGCGCCGGTGATGAAATCGTCGTAGCCATCATTGTTGACGTCGCCAGCGCCACTCAAGCGCCGGCCGGACTGATCGCCTCTGGCCTCGCCCACGAAGGAGGCATCGGCGGCTGCCAGGGGGAAGCGGAGGCCCCAGTCGGCCTCCGGCCGCCCCAGGATCAGGTGGGTTATGCCTGCCCAGTGGCCGGTCGTTGCATTTCGGGCTGCGCCGATGATGACGTCGTCGTAGCCATCACCGTTGACGTCGCCGGCGCCCGCGACGCGCCGGCCCGACTCGTCGCCTGCGGCTTCGCCGACGAACGAGGCGTCGGCTCCCACGACTACATAGTTGGTGCCCCACCAGGGCCGGGCCGGATCGTAGCCGGGATCACCGGGGGTGGCGCGGCCCAGGAAGAGATAGTTCTGGCCCGCGTCGACGCCGCCATAGTCGCTGGAGATGGCGCCAATGACGAAATCGTCATAGCCATCGCCGTTAACGTCGCCAACCCCGGTTACCGACCGGCCGATGCGATCCTCGGTGGCCTCGCCCACGAAGGAGGCATCAGCCGTCGCCAGGGGGTAGTCGGTGCCCCAGTCGGCTGCCTGCCTGCCGAGGATCAGGTAGATCTTGCCGAAATTCGTGCAGTCACGGCCTCCGGCTGTGAGGAGCGTGCCATCGGGCAGCAGCACGGCCGTGTGGTCGGTGCGGCCTTCGTTCTGGCGGACCGCCTTGTTCCACTTGCCCTCGACGGGGTCAAAGTACTCGGCGGTCCGCTCGGAGCCACCTTCGC
The DNA here is from genome assembly GCA_012514775.1 of Anaerolineaceae bacterium. The sequence continues at coordinate 11,630 of JAAYZQ010000363.1, read as the reverse complement.
TCTGCCCCCCCACGACGAGCACCTGGCCGCCCGCTATGAGGGTCGCGGTGTGGAGGGAACGTGCCTGGTTGGGATTTGGAGCGGAGGTCCAGGTGCCCCCGGAAGGATCGTAACGCTCCGCAAGGCGCAGAAAGCCGCCGTCGTCCTGCCCTCCCACGACCAGCACAGTGCCATCAGGCAGAAGGGTGGCTGTGTGGCCCGAGCGGGCAGTGAACAGGGTGCCGGTGGTGGCCCACGTGCCCGTGGCGGGGTCCAAGATCTCGGCGCTGTTCAGGAAGCCACTGCTGTTCTCTCCCCCGGCGACGAGCACCTTGCCATCGGGCAAGAGGGAGGCTGTGTGGCCGGTGCGTGGCGCTGCCAGGCTTCCAGTCGACGTCCATGCTCCCGATGCCGGGTCCCAGATCTCGGCGCTGTTCAGAGCGCCGCTCTCGTTCTGTCCCCCGGCGACGAGGACGCGGCCATCGGGCAAGAGTGTCGCGGTATGGGCCGATCGGGCAACGGACAGCACGCCCGCGGGTGTCCAGGTCCCGGAGCCATAGATCTCGGCGCCGGCGACAAAACTGCTGCCATTCTGCCCGCCGGCCACCAGCACCCGCCCGTCGGCCAACAAGGTGGCGGTGTGGCGGGAACGGGCGGCGGACAGGGTGCCGGTTGGCGACCATGCTGTGGAACCGGAAAGCAGGATCTCGGCGCTGCCCACGTAACTCTCGGTATTCTGTCCTCCCACGACGAGGACGCTGCCATCAGGCAGCAATGTGGCGGTGTGGCGGAAGCGGGGAGTGCCGAGGCTGCCGATGGTGGTCCATGTTCCGGTGACGGGCGCGGTGGCGTCGTATATCTCGGCGCTGTCGAGGGCGCTGCGGCAGCAATCGCCGCACTCTTCCAGTGGGGTGCCCGGCTCGCAGGGCAGATCCTCTTCGAAGTGGGTGGACGAGATGAGGATGTCGTCGAGGCCATCGCCGTTCAGGTCGCCCGCGGTGGAGACATAGTAGCTGAGAAAGTCCCACTCGTGCTCGCCCAGGAACGAGGCATCCCCCTGCTCCAGGGGAAAGTACCGGCCCCAGGCGGTTACGTCGGGCCGCCCCAGGACCAGGTAGGCCTTGCCGGTGTAGCTGGCCCCGCACTTCCAGCCGCTGATGATCATGTCGTCGTAGCCGTCGCCGTTCACATCGCCGGCGGTGTAGAGCTGGCGAGCGGTCATGCTGAATGCTTCGCAGCCCAGGAACGACGCGTCGGAATCAGCCAGGCTCCAGGAGGCGGAGGACCCGGCGGCCATGGGGCGGCCGAGGACCAGGTAGGCAACCCCTTCGCCCTTGGGCAGCGCGGGGCAGTTCCCTTCGGGGTCCACGGGGTAGGGACATACCTTGTTCCCGGCCATGGGCGCCCCGACCAGGAGATCGCCCAGGCCGTCGCCGTTGACGTCGCCGGCGGGCGAGGCGAAATAGCCGGCCCAGTCGCCATTGTCCTCGCCTACGAGGGTGACGTCGGCGCGTGCCAGGTCGACCACGCGGGGGATGGTCTGCTGCACGAGGCCATGGCCCACCATGGGCAGCAGGGCCATAACCACGACGATCAAGATTGCTGATTTGGCAATACGCACGATCATTTGCTCCTTTCGGACCCCCCTGCCCCCCGAAGCGGGGGGGACTCGGGCTGCTGAGGCTGGAGGGCCTTCCCTGCCTCTATCCCCTGTGGCTCGGGGATAGGCGCGGGCTGGACGGGCCGCGGTTCGGATGCCGGGTCGCTTTCTTGTGGACGGAGGTGCTTGATGACCCTGGCAGGAACGCCGACGACGACGGTGTAGGGCGGCACGTCGCGGGTGACGACGGCTCCGGCTCCGACGTAGGCGCCTTCTCCGACGGTGACGCCGGGCAGAAGGATACTGCCGGTGCCGATGCCGGAGTGGCCTTTCAACCGGACGGGGGCAACGAATCCGTGGCGCTCCATAAAGCCGCCCTCGCCGGATCCGACGGCGGTGCTCTTGGCGGCCACGTCGTCGTGGCACATGATTATGACGTGGCGCGACGGCCCGCTGTGGTCTTCGAAGAACATGAGCTCGGGGAACTGGTCGTCAAGGTTGGCATACATCTCGATGACACAATCGCGGCCGATGTTCACGCCCACCTGGCGGTAGAGCCAGAGCCTCAGCCCGCGGTGGATGGTCACGCGGGCGATCATGTTTAGCAGCTTCTGTTTGAAGAGAGTGGCCCTGCTGCGGGGCCGCAGCCTCTCGTATTCGTCGCGGGCCATGGGCATCCGGGCCAACATCTCGGCATCGGGCGGTGGGACTGGCATGATCGTATTCCTCCTCAAGACGCCACAGCTCGAAAGGCGTGGACAACGGTCGCGAAATCACGGTCGCGCAAGTAGGCGTGGGTGGGCAGTGTCAACAGGCAGTTGGCCAGCCGCATGGCGCCGGGAAAGCCCTCCTGTGACACCTGGAGCACGCTGGAGAAGAGGTCCGGCAACGTCCGCCAGTAGGACCGGCTGACGCCGATGCCCTGCTGCCACAGCAGCTCAAAGAGCCGGTCGGCGCGCTCCTGGCGGTCGAGGACGACGGGCAGGCGCAAGAAGGCGGGCACAGCCTCGGGCGGGATGCGGGGCAGGGTGACGAAAGGAAACCCGGCCAGCTCGGCCATGAGCCGCTCCGCGTTTCGCCGGCCCTCGGCTTGAGCAGATTCCAGGCGCTGCAGGATGGAGGCGCCCAGGCCGGCGTGGACGGCCGACAGCCCACGGAGCTCGACAGGCGGCAGGGTGTCCAGGTCCATCCCTTCGTCGGCGGGGTTCAGAGGAGAGCGGGCAATGAACCACCATCCGGCCGGGTGGGTGGCCGGGGCGTAGGCGGCAAAGGCTGCCAGAGCGCCCCAGCCCTTGCCGGCTCTGCTGTCCTGCACAGCACGCGGGCCAAGGGTCTCTGTCAGCGCGCCTTCGATGGGCCCGGCCATGGCCTCCTGGGCCACGATGACGCCACCGTGCCCGGCGGGAATGCATTTGCTGCGGCCGAGGCTGTAGAGGCCGGCGTCGCCCCAGGTTCCGACCATGCGCCCGGCGAGGGTGGCGCCAAAGGCCTGGGCGGCGTCCTCGACGATCCAGATCCCGCGCTGCCGGCCGAGCTCCAGGAGATCTCGTTCATCCTGGGCCAACCCGTAAAGGTGGGCGGGGACGATGGCCAGCACCTCGCCGGCGATCAGCGACTCCAACATGTTCCGGTCCAGGTCCAGGGTCCCGACGGAGACGTCACACAAGACGGGCTCAAGGCCGGCCCTGAGGACGGACTGGACCATGGTCGGGCAGCTATAGGCGGGGATGATGACCCGGGTCCGCCCGGACAGGCGCCGCAGGCCCAGGAGGATGACGGTCAGCGCGGCCCTCCCTGAGCCAAGGAGGAAACAGGTCGGGCTGCCGGTCTGCTGCAAGACGGCCTGGCGAAAGCGGGCCAGGGCGTCGTCAGGGCTAACAATAGAAGCGGCCCCGCGCCAAACGTCCCGAGGCTTGACCCGGAGGGCGGTGGGCGGGAGGTGGCGAAAGCGAGCCCTGGTTTTCGATGGCCCCGACACGATGGTCGACGATTGGTCAGGCAAGGTGTAATACCTCCGGCATGCGGTAGAACATGGCGGCGCCGAGAACCAGGCTGATGACGGCGCTGGCTCCCAGGGCGAGGGGCACGCCGGTGAGCTCGGCCACGGCGCCGACAGCCAGGGCCCCGGTGCGCGACATGCCATTGAAGAGCAGGTTAAAGAGACTCATGACGCGGCCGTGATAGTCGTCGGAGGTGGTGATCTGGATAAGACTGTTGGCCAGGGTCTGGCGGATGGCGTTGCTGGCACCCAGGAGGGCGACGACGACGATGCTGAGGGCAAAGGATTGGGACAGGCAAAAGAGGAGGAGGAAGGCGGGCCCCAGGAGGTTGCCGGCCATGAGCCACTTTCCGCGGCGCCCTGATTGCACGTTGGCCACGACCAGGGCACCGCCAATAGCTCCCACTCCCACGGCGGTCATTAGAAATCCCAGGCCCTCGGGCCCGGCGGCGAGGACGTCGCGGGCGAACACGGGCATGAGGGTGATGTACGGCAGCGTGAAAAAGCTGGACAGGGCGACGATGAGGAGCAGCGAGCGGATGGCCCGTGCATCCCATGTGTATCTGAAACCGCTTGCCAGGCTGCCCATGACCTGCAGCTTTTCTTTGACCACCTGCCGGGATGGCACGCGGATGGCGAGCATGGCGAGGATGACAGGCAGGTAAGAAAGGCCGTTGATGAAAAAGCAGCCGGCCTCCCCGATGGAGGCGACGAGGAGCCCGGCGGCCGCGGGCCCGACGATGCGCGCCAGGTTGTAAACGGAAGAGTTGAGGGCGACGGCGTTGGAAAGATCCTCCTTGCCGACGGTGTCGACGACAAAGGCGAGGCGGGCGGGCTGCTCCAGGGCAGCGGCGCCTCCCAGGACAAAGCTGAGGACAATGACGTGCCAGACCTGGACGATGCCGAACCAGGTGAGGGCGGCCAGGATGAGGGCCTGGAGCATCAGGACAATCTCGGTGGTGATGATCAGCTTCTTGCGAGAAAAGCGGTCGCTCAGGACACCGGCCAGGAGGGACACCGGGACGACGGGGATCAGGCCGACCACGGTGACCAGGCCGAGCATGAGGGGAGAGTCGGTGAGGCGGTAGACGAGCCATCCCTGGGCGACGATCTGCATCCAGGTGCCGGCCTGGGAGGCAATCTGTCCGAACCAGTACAAGCGAAAGTTGCGATGGCGCAGGGCGCGAACGGTGCGCGGCCAGCGCGAGACCCCCCTGCCCCCCGATGCGGGGGGGAGCCCCTTGCCCCCTGATGCGGGGCGAGGATCGCTGGCAATGGACGCGGGGGGGACCCCCCTGCCCCCCGATGCGGAGGAGACCCCCCTGCCCCCCGATGCGGGGGGGAGCTGGTCGTCTGGTGACACGCTCTGCACTCGCCTAGCTTCCATACAGCGGGGTGGCCGGGGGGGGCTGTCGTTTCCACAGCTCCTTGAGCAGCCAGAACCTGCCCCGCTTGCTGTGGCTACGGATGTAGCGCCTTTCCTCGGCATACTGGGGAAAGCGCAGGGCGGCCACGACCAGGGACCAGAGGGTGAAGGGCACGAGGCCAAGGGCATAGACGAGGCGCCTGGCGGGCCTGACAGGGAAGGTCCTGAGCTTGATGATGGACCCCAGGCACAGGAGGGGCAGGGCGAGGAGGAACTCCAGGCCATGCATGTTCTTGTAAAAGGTGATAAAACGGTTCCGGGTGACGAGAAAGGCATTCCGCAGGCTTTTCTGGTTCAGGAGAACGCGCCGCGATGGAGCGCGCTCGTGGTACATGGCGGCGGACGGGACAAAGAGAACGGTGTAGCCGAGATTGTTGATGCGCAGCCCCAGGTCGGTGTCTTCGTTATAGATGAAAAAGGTGGGATCGAAATAGTATTTGAGCTGGTCGATGATGGTCGAGTCGACGAGGACAGAGCCGCCGGCGGCGTGCAGGGTGGGGACAGGAGCCGCCTCGCGCAGCCGGGTCTCGGTAAAGTCGATGTAGCCCCAGCGGGTCAGATCGCTCATGACGCCGACGTCCAGGGGGGCCTGGCGTTCGTGATAGCCGCCGAACTGGAGGGGCAGGCCGGCGGGATGGCAGGCCTTGACGCCAGGCTGCTCCTGGGCGGCTTTGACCAGCTCCGGGAGCCAGCGGCGGTGCGCGATGGTGTCGGCGTTCTGAAAGACGACGTAGCGCCCATGGGCACTGGCGGCGGCGCGGTTGTTGCCCTCGGCAAAGCCGTAATTCTTCTCGAAGCGCAGCACGCGGACGCGGGGAAAGCACTCGGCGACGAATTCGGCAGAGCCATCGGTCGAGGCGTTGTCAGCATAGATGACCTCGTAGTCCTCTGCCGGCAGGTCCTGATCGAGCACGGAGCTCAAGCAGTCTTGCAGGTACTTCTTGTCGTTGTAAGCAACGACGACGACGCTGGCCATAAACTTGTGGTCGTTTCTCACCTGGGCCCTCCCTTTTCATTGTGCGTCGGGCCGCGGCTGTCCTGTGGCTGCGACCCTGGCTGCGTTGGTCTCGAAGCGTCGAGCATCCCTCCTCCCCACTCCGAACCCACGCCCGTTGTTCTCTTGTTAGATTACTGAAGTGCTAGCCGAAGGGCATTCGCGCACGCAAGAAGGGACCCACCCGCTCGGTCATCGGGAGCGGCAAGCGGATCCATAGTTGCGTAAACGCACGATACCCGAGATCCTCCGCACGCGTGCTGCCTACGTGGGGCGAGCGGCAAGTTCGATTCAGGTAACATTGATGGTACAGTGGCCGCGGCTCGGAAAGCCAGTGTTTCTTGAAGCTGTAGGTCCCGGAATCCCATTCGCTCCGTCCCAGGTCTATTTGCCGGTATCCGTTTTCATGGCCGTATTTAAGCGTCTCCCAATACCAGATGTGGCAGGAGCGTAGTGGGAACGAGTCGCGAAGCATCCCTCCCCAGGTGTTGTACAGTGTGTCTCGAAACTGGGCAATAAACGCGCCGCCGAGCACCTTGTCATGCTGACGAACCATCAGGGCCGTGAAACTGGTAGGAAACTGGCGGAACAGGTTGCGAAAGAAGCCAATCCCCAGCGTCGGGGTGCCAAGGTCCCGCATGGCTTCCGAATAGGCAGGATAGACTTCCTCCAGGTATTGGGGCCCGATCATTACCTCAAGCTCGGCCCTGATTGCTTTTTGAGTATGCTGCCGGACTCGCCTGTCCAATCTCTGCCACATGAGGTCTGTGTCGTCAGTCACGTCGGCGATCAGGGTACAGTGGGGCTGCTGCGTGACCAACCCGGGCAGGTCCCATTGATGATAGCTGTCGCGCAGGATAAGGTAGTTTGCCTTGCTGTCCCGTACCAATTCCTTGGCCTTCAGCGCAAGTGTGCAAGCGGCTTGACCGTCCTCGGCACAGATCGCACTTGGCAGCGAGGTGAAGTAATGGCCTGACAGCTTGCTCTTGACCTCCAACAGCGGCAAGACGCCAAGGACCTGGCCATTCTCGCATGCCCAAAGATAGTGGGTTTGCAGGCCAAAGGTATCTTCGAATACGTCTTTCCATCCCGCCAGGTGGTAGATGGTCGACCCTGCTGCGCCATAGACGTACTCGTCCCAGGTTGCGCGTTCGTGGTGCCGTAGTTCAGAAACTTGCACTTAACCTCCTCAGCCGAAGGGCATTCGCTTGCGCATCAAGGGTCCCAGGATCTCGGCGACCTGTGGCGGGAGCATGCGCCACAGCTTCACAAAGATCCTGAACTGGCGGCGTTCCTCGAGTTGTTTCCCAACCGCAGGCGCTTTGCTGATGCCGTGCAGGTAAGTTTGCTGGTATAGCTGCCGCAGCTCTCCTCCCCAGCCCTTCTTGAATGTAAAAGCCCCCGAGTCCCGCCGGCATCTTCCCAGGTCCAACCAGCGAAAGCCATGGTCGTCGCTGTGGACGATCGTCTCCCAGTACAGGAGGTGGTTGGGACGCAAATTATAATACTTGCGCAGCACGCCTGCCCACGTACAAAGGACCGTGTCCCGCAGAGACGCAACCAACCCGCCGCCCAGGACCTGGTCGTCGTGGAATACCGTGAGTAGACTCAGGTTATCGGGAAAGTGGGTTGTAAGGTTGCGAAAAAAGGAGAACCCGGGGGTTGGCGTTCCCATGTCCCGCATGGCGCGGGCATAGACCGGGTAAAAGTGTGGCAACAAGGCGGTTCCGTCTTTCACCTCCAATCCGTCACGCAGAGCGTGTCTGAGCGCTCTACGCGTGCCCGCTTGCATGTTCTTGCGGACTGTCTCCAGGCCTGGCTGGAGGTCGATGACAAAGGTGACGTGGGCCTCATTCGTCTCCAGCCTGGGCAGCGGCCATTTATGCTGGCCGTCGCGAAGGATCAGGTAATCTGCCCCGGCGCCCCGGACGAGTTGGCTGGCCTTGTCAAAGAGCGCCTGGGCGGCATCGTCGTCCCGAGCGCACATGCCCCCTGGCAGAGAGGTCAGGTAATGGCCGACGAGGGCACTCTTGACGTGGATCAGGGGCAGAATGCCTGCGACCTCGCCGCCGTCGACAGCCAGGAGGTAATGGGTTTGGCTGCCAAACACCTGTTCCATCACGTCCCTCCACTCCACGAGGTGAAAGAAGGTGGAGTGCTGTGAATGGCAAACATAGTCATTCCAGATGGGCTTATCGCGTTCCTGTAGCTCCCGCACTTGCATTGTCGCTCCCTACGCTTCCATGCCTTGCACATCGTGCAGCAGGCTTGATAGCGGACCAAATTCGAAATCTTGCAGCAAGGCCTGCAGCCTGTCGGCTGTGCCCTTCAGGTTGTGGTAATGGGTGAACCTTTCCCTGGGGGTTGGTTCCGGCCGTGGATGGTCCGGGTCCAGCTCCCACGGGTGCAGATAGAGGATGGCCGGCATACCCTCTCGCTCGATCCGCCGCAATCCCCACCGGAACAGCCGGTAGGGGAGCGCGCGCAGATAAAAGCCCCCGGCCACCGGCAGGTTCACCCCCAACACGCGCACCGTAGACAGAGGGAACTCGACGAATCCGTTTCCGTCGAGGGGACAATACGGGAACCGCGGCGCGTCCGGATAGCCGTACAGCATGTTTCGCGTGGGGAAAACGCTCGAGTCGTAGCGGAATCCCTCTTCGCGCAGGATCTCGAGCGCCCACAACGCCGAGCGGTTGATGGAAAACATGGGCGCCCGATAGCCCAGGATGTCCTGGCCGCTCGCCGCTGCTACGGCCTTCCGGCCTCGCAGGATCTCGTCCCGGAACTGCTGCGGAGTCTGCCGGCTCACCCGGTAGTGGTGGAAGCCGTGCAGGCCAACCTCGTGGCCGCTCTCGGCCACCCGGCGCACGAGGTCCGGGTGTTGCTCGGCGACGTAACCCAGCACAAAGAACGTGGCCTTGACCCCTGCCCGCTCCAGGATGGCCAACAATCGCGCGGTGCTCTCGACGACACGATCCTCAAACTCTGGCCAACGTCTCACCTGCTGGCTCGTGCTCGTCAACCCCTGGTACCAGTCTTCCAGGTCGATGGTCAGAGCGTTGCGCATGCGTTTCCTCTTCTTTCTCTGGCTCGGTTTGCTCGTCATCCTGCTGCGCTGCCAGCGCCTTGAACTCACCGTCAAGGATCGCCAACTGCTGCATCAGGTTTTTGTTCTGCTCTGTCAGCCGCGAGATCTGAACTGAAAACTGCACGCAGATCAGCAACAGAAAGCCCAGTCCCAGGAAGGCAAAAGCCGAGACGGGATTGCTCGAGCCGAGAAACCGTGCCAGCCACAGGCCGAAACCGGGCCACGAGGCAGCCAAAGTATACACGATGGCTGCCAGGATCCAGAGCCACGAATACTCTTCCCGCAGCCGCCGGCGCCGAACCAGCTCCAGGATCACGAGGGAGAGGGCGATGGCACTGGCAATCACAAACAGGTGTGACCTAGGCATAGGTGGCCTCATCCCGTATGGCCCTGTCCCGGCGCAGCATCGTCATGCCGATGGACATTATCATCTTCAGTCCGTAGAAAATGGGCCGCAGCAGGCCGCTGTGCATGGACTGGCCGCTATCATCGCGATACATGATCACAGGGACTTCGGAAATATGAAAGCCCGCCCGGTCGAGCATGATAATCACGTTGGCATCGGGATAGTCCACGGGATAAACGTCGGTGCAGAAAAAGGAAACGACCTCCCGGCGCATGGCCTGGAAGCCGGTGGTGGGATCGGTCACCCGATGCCCGGTGAGCAAGGTAGCCATGAAGCCAAAGAAGAACTTGCCGAACTTGCGCAAGAGCGGGCCTTGGTATTCTGCCAGGCCCAACCACCGAGAGCCCATGGCAACATCCACGCCCGGGCTCTGGACAGTAGCCAGCAGATCCGGGATATTGCTGGGCTCGTGCTGGCCGTCTCCATCGATTTGAACCACATACCGGTAGCCATGCCGCCGTGCATACTTGAACCCGGTCTGGACCGTGACGCCATACCCCATGTTAAACGGGTGCGAGATCACCATTGCGCCCCCCGTGTTTGCCTCGTAAGGAGTCGCGTCGGACGAGCCATCATCTACCACCAGAATATCCGCATCAGGTACGGAAGCCCGGATGCCACCTAACACGTGTTTGATTCGCCCTGCTTCATTGTAGGCCGGGATGATGACCAGAACATCGGACTTGCCGTTGTTTACCATCACCTTTCCCTCCTCTGTTCCCTCTGAGCCAGTCACAACTCCTGTTGCGCTGGGAGACAGGAGCCAGGCAGTCTTCCATCACTTCTCAAAAGCTTCAGCCCGCACCTGGCGCGGCAGAGCCTCCCGTCGATCCGGCCGTTCCCAATTTGGCTATGTCACATACCCCAATCCTCTCAAGACCTCCCTCATGCCGGCCTCTTCCTCGTCGGAATAGGCCGGTTCTTCCTCTCGCCGCGACGACTCATCCGGCTCGCTGTGCTCCACTGCCCGCTGCTGCCGGAACTCGGGAGTGAAAATCTCGGTCAGCACCCGCCCATCCATGCTGGAGGGGACAGGCAGCCCCATGATGTGGAGGATCGTCGGGGCCAGATCGTGGATGGACGCTCCCTCGACCTGTACTCCTTCCTGCACGATTCCGTCTCCCTGCCAGATCATGACGCCGTTCATGCGATGGTGGCCGGTGGTGCCGTAGACAGGGTCAAAGACGCGGGGCGAAGAAAAGTCTGACAGGCCCATGGCCTTGTAGTTCATGTCCCGGGTGAGGAACATCAGGTCGGGCGCTTGCTCCGCGTAGGGCCCCTCGAACAGCTCTGCCCGGCGAAATACCTGCTCGATCACCGGCTCGCCGGTGTCCGGATCCGTCATGGCCTCCAGTCGCAGGGTCAGGTCGGCCAGCAGCTCCTCGTACTCCTCGCCCGGCGCGACAATGCCCCCTGGCTCTCGCCCCCGAAGATTGACGTAAAGCTGCCCGAAGTTGCCCATGGAGTAGACACGGCTGCGCGACCAATCGACGTCGTCCAGGGAGAGAAAAAAGCGGCGTTGGAACTCTTCGCGGCGGGCACGTCCTGTGGCGACGGCTTGACGGCCCAGGCCCAGGCGCAGGATCCAGTTGGCAACGCTCGCGTAGTTCACGCCGAGGCGGAAGAGAAGGCTGCGGAACCAGGTACGGGGATTCCGCTTCAGGCGCAACAGCCCCTCGTTCAGCAGCCAGGTGTTCAGGTTCAGGAACCGGTACACGGGCCCAAAGCCATGATCGGACATGACGAGGATCACGACGTCGTCGTCCAGAGCCTCCAACAGGCGGCCAATCCGGGCATCGACCGCTTTGTAGTAATCCAGGATGACGTTGCCGAGTCGCTGGCGTTCCTCGGGATCGTGCTGCGGATGCGACTCGTCGAGCAAATGCCAGAACTCGTGCTGGATCCGGTCGGTGCCCAGGAGATGCAGCATAAAAAAGTCCCACTGCTTCTCGCGCATGAGGTAGAGGGCAGCGTCGACGTTGTTGTCCAGGATCTCGTACTGCTCCCTGAGAAACGGCAGGGGGTCGCTGTGACGGTACTTTTCGTCATGGCGTAGCCGGTACTCGCCCAGGTGCGACTCCAGCTCGTCAAGGAGCGACCCGGGGTAGGTAAAGTCACGGCTGCCGGAGGGGGTC
>JAAYZQ010000362.1 GCA_012514775.1 Anaerolineaceae bacterium | reverse complement strand
TGCTGCAACGCTCTGGCGAGTGTAAGATAGTCAGTCCAGTCGAAACTCATGCAATCTCAACATTGAAATTGAAGACGTCACCGACTCGGTCAATCTGATCCAGAAACCATTCCTCGTCTAGTAGCTCTAGTCGGCTCAATGCTTCCTGGACCGGAAGGGAAGTATGAATGTACGCAAACAACTGCTCTAAACCATGGCCTTCCGGATCGCTTATCACTTGAAGCTTCACCTGTGGCGCAGGACCAAAATGCTTCTCTATTTGTGGATAGGCCTCAAGGAGAAAGCCAACCAGTTCATCATGTTCCTGCAGGAACCGGTACACCTTGCTCGCATCTCGGACAGAGTAGACATTATCCAACGAATGGCATTCCGGACATTGGATTGCCATTTGGATCGCAAGAAGCGAGTCGTATTGGCCCCAGCAATCATAGTTGGATTGTGCAGGCCGGCTTGTACCAATGAGGCAAAGAAGCCATTCGATCTGGATCCACTTGCCCGGATCCCCCCAACTTGAGGTACCTTCACCTTTCCAACCAAAAGTGAACGTCTGTTGACCGCTTTGTCCTGCAGCAGCCCCCAATGCCTTCGAGACAAAATCAGGTTCTGTAGTTTGACGGCTGTGTGCCTGCAGAAGTGCCCCCTGCATAAAGCGCTGATGGTTGAAGGGTTGTTCTGAGCCCGATGTTGTTTCTAGCACGCATACCCTCCAAAGATGGACTTGAGTATGGAACTTAGAAAACTGAACTCCTCGTGAAACGACTTTCTTAGTCTCCCTGCAGAAGGTAGTCCGATGTTGGCAAACTCGGAGTGAGAGTTAAAGTGCGCCTGAATGTGGTGCTCATCCACCGGTTCGAGCACAAGATCATAGCGTTTTTGTTCTCGTTGAAACCTGAACCTAGGAGCAAAAGACATCAACTTGCCCTGAATCGCGCTTTCGACCTTATTGCGGTCGGCAATGAAAATCTCGATCGACAATTCGTTCGCGTTGCTGTCACCCATTCCAACCAATACATCGTAGTTGAAGCCGTATGCAACGAGGTTGGAGCTGGCCTTCCTCACCAAGCGGTTACACTGCTGCGCAAACTCCGGCAATGGCGCACTTCCTAGTTCTGCGTTCGGTTCTGGCAGGGTGAGACGAACGCGTCGGTCTCCGATCTGAATAACAACATGTTCCGACGGATACATAACAACAACCATTTCAGGAGTGGCCATCACCATCGGTTGCGTTTCTGCTCCAGGCAGCTGCTTAAGTTCGTCGATGTTAACGCTTGGCAGATCAAGACGATCATAAAGGAGTGTGATGTTCTGGCTCAAAATACTAGCGACAGGATAATTCATGACGTACCTCAACCAAGGCCACTATTAATCCTGGAGACTTAACAGATTGTACTACGAGTCAACCAACAAGTCAACTGTAGAACGACCGGATGCCGGCCCCTCAGCGCTGACCGCCACCAACGTCACGTCGTCGTAGGCCGGTTCGTCGCCGCGGTGGGTGGAGATGGCCTGCCCCACGGCGTCGCAGATCTCGGCGGCCGGCTTGCCGGCCGCCCGGCTCAGCACCGCCCAGAGCCCTTCTCTGCCAAAGAACCTGCCCTCGGCGTCCTGGGAATCGGCCACCCCGTCGGTGTAGAGCAGCAGGCTGCTCCCCGCCGGCAGGGTGAGGGTCTGCTCGTCCAGGAGCGAGCCTTCCCATAGGCCGAGGGGCTGGCCCGTGTCATAGCGGGCGGGCCGCACCTCGCCCCCCGACGTCGTCAACACCGGCACCTCGTGCCCCGCCCGGGCATAGTCAAAGCGGCGGCTCTCGGCGTCGAGGATGCCATACAGCACGGTCACGAACAGCTCGGGCGTGCCCCGCGACAATACCTGGCGGTTCACCCAGTCCAGCACCTGGGCCGGCGGCGAGGCCGCGTCGGCCCGGGCGTGGAGCAGGGCCTGCACCTGGGTCATGAGCAACGCCGCCGGCACGCCCTTGCCCGCCACGTCGCCCACGGCGATGCCCACCTTGCCGGGCCCCAGGTCCATGACGTCATAAAAGTCGCCGCCCACGGCCTGCGCCGGCACCATCTGGGCGGCAAAGGCCAGGCCGGGCAGGCAGGGCAGCGTGGTGGGCAGGACGCTCATCTGGATCTGCCGCGCCACCTGCAGCTCTTTTTCCAGCCGCTCCTTTTCCACGATCTGTGCCTGGGCCGCCTCCAGCTCGCGGTAGGCCCTGCGCAGTTGGCGGTTCTTTCCCTGGAGGTCGCGGATGGTCGCCCTCTGCGCTGCCGTGAGGCGCGCGCTCAGCACCTGGGCCACTTCGTAGGCCAGCCAGGGCTGGCGGCGGATCATCTCCTCGAACTGCGGCCGGGTCATTTCCCACAGGCGGGCACGCTCCGAGGCGCGGATGCTGGCCGTGCGCAGCCCGTCGGGGTTGAGCAGGCTCATCTCGCCGACGTGCTCCCCCGGCCCCCGTCGGGCCACCACCCGCTCGTCGGGCGTGTCCATGGCCTGGACCACCTCCAGCTTGCCTTCGACCACCACGTAAAAGCGATCGCCCGGGTCGCCGGCGCGGAACAGGACAGCGCCGGCGGGCAGCTCCAGCACGCCCATCTCGGCTGCCAGCCGCTCGAGCTCCTCGGGAGGCAGTCGAGAGAAGAACGGGATCTGGCCCAACGCCGCTGCCTCGAACTCGGTCATGGGACTCCCCCCGGCGGCCTCAGGACGCGCTGTCGGGCGCCGTCAGGCGCTCCAGCTCGGCCAGGAGGGCATAGGCCTCCTCGGTGCTGCTGCCACAGGTTTCCGGGCTGGCCCGAAACCGGACGCACACGGCCGGCCGCTCCGGACGGCCAAAGAGGCGGCACAGCCCGTTCTCGTCGAGCTGCACGCAGGCCACGCCTGCCGGCTTGCCGCCCGGCATGCCGGGGATGGGCGACGAAATAGAGATGGCGACGCAGCACGCGCCGCAGCCGGGCCTGCACTCCACCCTGAACCTCGCTTTCTCCGGGAGCGTCGGGCATTGGGGCCGGGGCTCAGGCGTCCTCGGCAGGACCCAGCCCCTTGGCCATGACGAGATCAATGGTCGCGTAGCCCGCCTTCTCGTACAACGTCCGCGCGGGCGTGTTGTGACCAAAGACGTGCAGCAGAATGGCGCCGGCGCCCAGCGCCCTGACCTTCTCCTCCAGTGCCCGCAAGGCCGCGAGGCCGTAGCCCTGGCGGCGAAACGCTTCCTCGATCTTGAACTGGTACAAGAAGGCAGGCTTGCCCGGCCGGGCCAGCTCCAGGCTGAACCACAGCAGGCCCACGCTGCTGTCCAGTTTCGGGTCGCGAACCGTGAAGAGGTACTGGCCAGGCGTGTGCAGTCCCTGGGGCAACAGCTCGCGGTACTGCTCTTCCGACCTCTGCAGGGCTTCGGCCTCGGGCCACGTGCCGCTCCGCACATTGTCCTGGGCATAGTCGGGGATGGCCCATTCCAGGAAGGCCTCGTACTCGGCCTCGGTCATGGGCACGAGGGTGACGACCTTGACTCTGACTGCTGGCGATTCCTTTTGCTTCACAGGATTACTATACCCCGGTTGTACTTGCCTGTCAAGCGTTGGGGAGTCAAACGGGTGCGACGACGAGCGGTCACGGATAGGGATCGGGGACTGCATGATGTGCTGTCAACGAGTAGTAAACGAATGACAATGATAGAATTCGTTTGTTCGTTTCACATTCGTTGACGTCGCGTCGAATTGGGACAGGCTCCCCAATGTGGTATAATGGCCGGGATGCTTGAAGCCTTGATTTTCCTGTCAGTCGCTCTGACGCTGCTGGCCGGCGGATTGGCCCTGTGGCGGCTCGTCCGCGGGCCGGTTCGGCGTTGGGGCGTCGCCGGCCGCGCCGCGGCGTTGGGCGTCCTGATCGTGCCGGCGATGCTGTTCGCCACCTGGAAGCTCGGCAATTCTCGCTCGGTCCAGCTTTTCGGCGGCATCATCGATCGGGTCGAGACCTCGGCTCCGGTCGTGGCCCTCACCTTTGACGACGGGCCGACCGCCCAGTTCACTTCCGAAGTCCTCGATCTCCTCGACCAGCGGCAGGTCCAGGCGACCTTCTTTGTCGTCGGGCGGGCGTTGGAAAGAGACCTCGAGGTCGGCCGGCAGATTGTCGCTGCCGGGCACGAATTGGGCAACCACACCTACTCGCACACCAGGCTGGTTTTCCAGCCCCTGCCCTTAATCCGGCAGGAGATCGAGCGCACGGACGAGCTTATCCGGCAGGCCGGCCACCAGGGCGAGATCTATTTCCGGCCTCCCAACGGCAAGAAGCTGATCCTGCTGCCCTACTACCTGGCCGCCACCGGTCGGCGGACGGCAACCTGGAGCGTCGCCCCAGAGTCGGCGCCCTACGAAGCAGACGTCATCGTGGCTCGCGTTCTGGACCAGGTGCGCCCCGGCTCGATCGTCCTGCTCCACGTCATGTACGAAAGCCGGGCCGAGTCGCGGGCGGCGCTGCCGGGGATTATCGACGGGCTGCGAGAGAGGGGCTACCGCTTTGTGACCCTGTCCGAGTTGCTCGGCGACGAGGCAGAGCGCGCCCCGGACTGATCGCCCGGGGCGCGCCTGTCTCACGCTGGTCGAGACCAGGGTGGGCTCGTTTTCTTGGCTACTTTGCCTCTTTCTTTTCCAGCACCTCGTTCGCATAGTGCGCCATGGCCGCGGCCATAAAGTCGGCCAGGTCGGGCGCGTAGCGGTCGTAGGTGGCCCGGAATTCCGGATGGCCGGTGTAGAGCTGGCCCAGGCCACGGAACACCTCGGCGGGGCAGTGGTAAAAGTTCTCGATCCAGGCGTGATGGCGGGCCATCAGCTCCTGCACCTCCGGGTCGCCCGGCTCCCGGCCCACCAGGGCAGCCATGCCCCGGGTGACCGCGTCGCCTTCGGCCCTGACGGCCTGCCATTGCTCGCGGGACATCTTCTTGACCTTGCGCTCCGACTCGGCCACCTGCTCCGGACCGTACGTCTCGCGCGCTTCGCGCTTGTAGCGCTCGATCTGTTCCTCGCTGAATCCCTCGTACAGCTCCTTGTCTGTGAGTTCCATCTCGTCCTCCGTTAGTTTCGCGATCGTTTTGTCGACGGTTTTCAGGAGTCGCATCAGCCGCTCCACCCGCCTCTGCAACAGCAGCCGATGGTGCTCCAGCGCTGCCACCTGGTCGAACCCGGGATCGTCCAGGATGTCGCGCACCTGTTCCAGCGGCACGTCCAGCTCTCGGAAGAACAGGATCTGTTGCAGGCGGAACAAATCCGCCTTCCCGTACAGGCGATACCCCGCCTCGGTCCGGTTCGATGGCCTCAAGAGCCCGATGTGATCGTAGTGGTGCAGCGTCCGGACACTGACCCCTGCGATCCTGGCCAACTGGCTTACAGTATAGGCTGTCATGCGATCCTCCTGGCGAGCATTATACACCCTGACGTAACGTCAGAGTCAAGGCCGAAGCAGGCCCAGTTTCTGTAAGAAACCGCATGGATCGTTTCGTGTTTTCGTGTCGCCGGCAGCAAATCCCCCAGCCACATCCTTCACTTGCGCTTCTATTTGTTCTGTGCTATGATGGTAATTGCGACCAAGTCGCAATAAGGAGCTTCCTATGGCAGGTGAGTTCATTACCGTCGCGCTTGCGGGACAGCCCAACGTGGGCAAGTCCACTGTCTTCACGCTTCTCACCGGACTCTCACAGTACGTCAGCAACTGGCCGGGCAAGACCTGCGAACACCGCTGCGGCCACTATCGCCACGGCGGCGTCGACGTGCACGTCGTCGACCTGCCCGGCACCTACAGCCTCACGGCCAACTCGCCCGAGGAGCGCGACGCCCGGGATTTCTTATTGCAGGAACGGCCCGAGGTGGTGGCCGTCATCGCCGACGCTTCGGCCCTGGAGCGCAACCTCTACCTGGTGGCCGAGCTGCTGTACCTGCGCGTACCCATCGTCGTGGGTCTGAACATGACCGACGTCGCGCATCAGCAGGGGCTGCGGATCGAAGCCCACGTCCTGGAGGCTGCCCTGGGCCTACCCGTGGTGCCCATGGTTGCCACGCACAACGAGGGTGTGCGGGAACTGATGGACGCGGCGGTGCGGGCCGCCCGGGGCGAGGCCGGAGGGCACAACCGCCCGGAGATCCGCGCCGACCACCGCGCCGTCCTGGACGAGCTGCTGCGCCTCATTGCCGGGCGGGTGCCGGCCGGCTACCCCGAGGACTGGGTGGCCCTCAAAGTCCTGGAGGGCGACGACGAGATCACTGACCTGGTGCGCGACCGGCTGGATGACGAGGAGTGGGAGGCGGTGCACGACCTGCTCTTGCAGCACGAAGACGCCGTGCTGGCCGTGGCGGGCGGGCGCTACGACTGGATCGGCCGCATGGTCCGCGCCGCGGTGGTCCGCCCCCGGGCCGGCCAGATCCAGCTCACCGATCGACTGGACCGGTGGGCAACCCACCCCCTGTGGGGCCTGGGTATTCTCCTGGCGGTCCTGGGCCTGCTCTTCTGGCTGACCTACACGGTGGGCATTCCCCTGGAGGAGCTCCTGGATGCCACACTGGTCCAGGGGGGAGCCGCGGCAGTGCGCACGGCCCTGGCCGGGGCGCCGCCCTGGGTGTCGGGTGTCCTGGCCGACGGCATCATCGCCGGGGCGGGCACGGTCCTCACCCTTATGCCCATCCTCCTGGTCTTTTTCACCGTCCTCGCCTTCCTGGACGACGTGGGCTACATGGCCCGCGGCGCCTACGTCATGGACCGCTTCATGCACGTCATTGGCCTGCACGGCCGCAGCTTCTTGCCGTTGTTCCTGGGCTTTGGCTGCAACGTGCCGGCGGTCATGGGCTGTCGCATCGTCGAGTCGCGCAAGGCCCGCCTGCAGACCATTCTCCTGGCGCCCATCGTGCCCTGTTCGGCCCGCACGGCGGTGGTCGCCATGCTGGCGCCCATCTTTTTCGGGGCCGGGGCGGCCTGGGTGTCGTGGAGCCTGGTCGCCCTCAGCCTCATCGTCGTGGCCGCGGTTGGCTTTGCCCTGCACGAGCTGCTCCTGGGAGGCGAGCACAATGCCTTTATCATGGAGCTGCCCCTCTACCACACGCCCAACCTGCGCACCATCGCCCTGTCGGTCTGGCAGCTGCTGTGGGATTTCATCAAGGGCGCGGGCACCATCATCGTCGTCGTGTCCATCGTCCTCTGGGCGCTGTCAACCTTTCCCGGCGGCAAGATCGAGGGCAGCTACCTGGGCATCGTCGGCCGTTGGCTGGCGCCCGCCGGCAGCCTCCTGGGCCTGCCCTGGCCCATGATTGTCGCCCTCATCGCCAGCTTTGTCCGCAAGGAGAACACCATCCCCACCCTGGCCGTGCTCTATGGCGCCGGGCAGGAGGGAATGGGCCTGGCCGCCGCCCTGGGTGGCGTCCTGGCCCCGGCGGCGGCCCTCTCTTTCCTCGTCGTGCAGGTGCTCTTTATCCCCTGCGTGGCCACCACCGCCGCCATTCGCCAGGAGACCCGCTCCTGGGGCTGGACGGGCCTGAGCGTGGCCCTCATGCTGGCCGTCTCCCTGACCGCCGGCCTGGTCGTCTACCAGGGCGCTCGCTTCCTGGGCGTGGGCCTGTAGCGGGAACCCTTTGATGCGCCGGAGCGTCCTGGAAGTAGATAGGGAGGATGTTCAAGATGGGATCGAGTCAATTTCTGACCTTTGCCGCTGTATGCCTGGGCCTGATGGCCCTACTGCTGGCGTGCGGCGCCACGCCCCCGGCCGCCACCGAGCCGCCGGCCGCCGGCACGCCCGAACCCGGGCCGGAGACGGCGACGCCCGCGCCGGGCGCCGAAAGTCCGCTGCCCACGCCTGAAGATGACGCCACGACGCCCGAGGCGACGCGCCCGTCCGGGCAGCTGCCCGGCCTGACGCCGCGGCCGCCTGTCACCGGCGAGGTGCCTGCCGCCCTGCTGGATTCCATCCTCGCGGACCTGGCCGGGCGCGTGGGCGTGGATGTGGACGAGATCGAGGTGATACGGGGCGAGTCGGTGACCTGGAACGACGGCTCCCTGGGCTGCCCAAAGCCGGGCATGATGTATACCCAGGCCCTGGTGGATGGCTACTGGGTGGTCCTGCGGGTGGGCGACGATACCTTTGACTACCGCGCCGGCCAGAGCGGCTTTGTCCTTTGCGAAGGGGCGGTGGGACCCGTCACCTCCCCTTCGGCACATGTCGTAGAGGAGGTGACCGTGCCCATCAGCCCGACCATTCCAACGCCGTCGAGTCCTGGTCTCCAGGGCCTCGTTGCGGAGGCCAGGGAGGATCTCGCTCAGCGGCTCTCCATTCCGGTAGAGCAGATCGACCTGGTGGAGTTTCGCCCTGTCGTCTGGCCTGATGGTGCGCTGGGCTGCCCCCAGCCGGGCAAGTCCTATATCCAGGTGCAGCAAGAAGGGTTGCTGATTCGCCTGCGCGCCGGAAAGCAGATCTACCCCTACCACAGTGGCGGCGGCACGCCGCCGTTCCTGTGCGAGCAGGCCATCGAGTAGATGTCGCAAAGAGAGGGGGCGGCCGGCCGCCGCCCCCCCTGCTCAAGTGTAGCTCCAGGGCGAATTACTTGGTGACTGTGCCTTCTGCGCAGGCGATGCTCGTACCATAGAACAGGTCGCCGGTCATCTCGGCGCAGTTCTGCCACGCTCCCCTGGAGGCGCCTGTGGCGGTGAAGGTGATGACGTGCGTCTCGCCGGCAGAGCCCGAGTTCTGGTCGACGTGCAGGTCTCCCGCGGGCACGCCACCGATAGCACCCTCGCCGTAGTAATAGGTGTAGCCCACGGTCCCGTTGGCGTTCTCCACGCCCACGGTGCCGTCCGCTGTGTCCCCGGTGAAGCCACCGTAGGTGAACCAGGCCAGGTTCGTCCCCCTCGCCAGCCAGATCTGGAAGCTCGCGGTGGAGGACGGGTCGGCAAAGCGTGCCAGGTTCGACCACTCAAAGATGTCGTAGACGTTCACGCCGTCGCTCAACGCTCCCATGAACCACTCCCCGCCGGTTGACAGGTCCAGATCGGTCCACCAGGCCGCAAGGAGGTTGTTGGGCGGCGTCGCATCGGGCATGAGGCCGTTGGCCGCGGAGGCTGCCAGGCCACTCGCCGTGCCAATCTCCAGGGTGCCGTTGACAGACCAGATGGCGTCGGTATATTGCACACCCTGATAGACAAAGTCCAGCCCGCTGATGAGATAGGCTCCGTCGTCGGCATTGCTGGGAGGCGGGATGGGTGTAAAGCCAAGGCCGACAACGGGAGGTAACCGTACAGCGGGACAGTGTCGTCCAGGCGAAGCCCGGGTGTGGCTCCCATCAGCGACCCGGCAAAGACCAGGCGGTTATTGCCCTCGGGCTGCGCACCGACAACACTGTCCGGGATCAGTGACAGTCGATCGGGCAGTTGGTCCACCACGACCACCTCGGCAGGGGTCGAGGCAGTGTTCTCGATGGTGATCGTGCAGTCGGTGGTGCCGCCCACCGGGAGCTGTGCCGGCTCGCATACCTTGTCCATCAGGACCGCCGCCTGCTGCCGCACGATGGTCACGGGGAAGTGCAGGTATTCGTTGCCCTGCTTGAACTCGATCGAGGCGTGGCGAACCTCGCCCAGCGGCACGTTGCGAGCGTCGACGGTGATGTCAAAGGTGGCATCGCCGTTGCGGGGGACCTGGACGTGCTTCGGAACGGTGATCGTCAGGTCCGGGGGTGCCTCGACGGTCAGCTTCCAGTTCCGCGGCAGGTTGGTCTCGTTGTGGACGGTGCGCTGGACGGTGAGCCGGCCCGCCATGACCGGCACGTAGAGGCTGGGATAGTTGGCGTTCCACAGCTCGTTCTCGAGATCGATAAAGCTCTGCACCGAGTCCGAGATGGTCAGGCCCGGGAACCCGGCCTTGTTGAGGTCCACGCGACCGGAACCGATGTCGAACGGGTCGGCCGGCGTGACCCCGTCCTCCTTGACCACGCCGTCGGTCAAGGCCGTCATCATGAGGGCCGATTTGATCTGGCCCGGCGTCCAGTCCGGATGCAGGTGCTTGAGCAGAGCCCCGGCGCCTGCGATGTGCGGGCTGGACATGGACGTGCCGCCAATGGCCTGGAAGTACTGCCCGGGCGATCCGCCACCCCCCAGGATGGGGAACGCGAGATAGGGCGTCTGAGCAGCGAGGATGTTGACACCCGGGGCCGAGATATCGGGCTTGCTGATGCCCAGGGGCTGCCTGGGGCCACCGCGCGAGCTAAAGCTGGCCATGACGTCGCCCTGGCCAAAGACTTTTACGCCGCCTTCGAGGGAAGCCATCTCGCCGGTGTGAGTCGCCATAAAGTCCAGGAGCATTGCCCCCGCCACGTCGTCGATGTGCACGGTGGGGATAAAGTGGTTGTCCGCGTTCAGGGTCTGGACCCCCGGGTTATACAGGACCACGCCGGCGCCGCCGGCTGCCTGAACGTTGGCACTCTTTTCCACACGGGCAGTGACGCCACGTTGGCAAACGACGATCTGGTTCGGAGTGAAGGTTCCGGGCGGGAAGGGATTGACCCCGTCTACGGAGCCGCACAGTGCATCGCCATAGTCCGCGCCGATGACCAGCTCGCCCTGGGCGGTCCCACCGATAGAGACGCCCACAAGGTCGAGCGTATCGCCGTTGTCGGCTGTGACATTGACATAGCCCTCAAAGGTCCGGGACTGCGTGCTGGCGGCCACGGTGGTCACCCATGGCTCCCGGTGACCGGTCGTATCGGCGCCGGGGCCCGAGTTTCCGGCAGAGCACGCCACGAACACGCCGTTCTCGTAAGCCGCCAG
This sequence comes from Anaerolineaceae bacterium, assembly GCA_012514775.1. The sequence goes on along the minus strand of JAAYZQ010000362.1, from coordinate 12,959 downwards.
GAAGGCCAGGGATACGATGTCGGAGTAGGGATTGGTGCCGCCGCCGATGGAAAAGTTGAGCACATCCACGCCATCCAGGATCGCTTGCTCCACCGCGGCTGCCGAGTCACTGGCGTAGCAGCTTCCCGTAGGTCCGCCGCACACCCGGTACATGATGACGTGGGCCCGCGGGGCGATGCCAGAGATCATCCCAAAGTTCGTACCCAGGATGCTGGCCTCGACGCCGGCGTTGCCCGCCGCCGTGGATGAGGTGTGCGAACCGTGCCCGTTGCTATCGCGGGCCGAGTCAAACTCCAGGGGGTCTAGACCCACGACGGCCTTGTAGGTGTCCATGAATTCATAGGCACCGATCAGCTTGTTGTTGCAGGCAAAGGGCGCGTCTTCAGGGTTCCAGGCCGTGTTGCCAAAGTTGCAGTCGTACGGGCCGCCCGGAGGCGCCGGGTATGGAATGCCATCCGGACCGGGGTCGGCAAAGGACGGATGCTCGGGCCAGATGCCCGTGTCGAGAACACCGACAATGATACCCTCGCCGGCCTTCTGCTGCCCACCCAGTGCATTCCAGACCGTCGGGGCGCCGATAAACGCCGGGCTGGCCTCGGTGTCGATCTGCAACACTTCGTCAAGATACACGCCTGTAATGCCGGGGAGAGCTGCCAGCTCCTCCACCTTGGCACCGGGGAGTACCAGGGAGGCGCCGTTAAAGATCTTGCTGAAGCGGTGCACAACCTGGCCATCAGCGGCTCTCTCCAGCGCGTTGGGATCGACGGTATCGTCGTAGGTGACGATGACGCTCACGGGCGTAAGGTCGCTAGGGGCGAACGCTGCACTTTCGGGGAGAGCTAGCCTTGGGGCTTCTTTCCCTGCGGCCGGATCTACGCTCGGTCCAATTGTGGGGGAGGTGGCAACGGACAGATCTCCTGGACCCTGAGAGGATACCGGGATTGCCATCGCCAGTGCGGCCAACAATAAGAGAATCGTCGCTAGCCGTTTCATCTGTCTCTCCTTCTTCACTGCAGAATTGGGTCGACTTTGCCAAAGTACTGCTGGCATTCCTTTGTAGGCCATCCATGGAACTGCGCGACCTGGGTTGCTGGGCACCACCTCCTTTCCGATCGGGCGCCCGGGGTGCGGGCGCAGCGTAAAAGCTGTGGCTTCAACGAGCAGTCATGATTCAGGATGTGCGGTGATGAGAGAGCAGATTATTGGAGGCCAGGGCCCCAGCAAGCCTGGAGCCTATGGCCGGTTGTGGCGGCAGAGGTGCTGCGACGAATGGGCTCAACTGCCTGGAACTACAGCCCTATCGTATCACAATTCCGTACGGCTGTCAACCGGTATACCACGTAATCGGCAGCGCTTTGCGGGGGGCGGGGCAAGGCGCGCCAGGCAAGGGGGATGGTCGCCCGGCTCGCGGCAGGTGCTGGACCTGCCGCGAGCGGCTTGAGAATCGAGACCGGCCGGCGCGCAGCCTACATGGCAAAGATCGGGTGGGCGTCGGGATCGGTCACCACGTCCACAACGGCGGGCCGCTCCTGGGCAAGGGCCATCTTGATGGCCGCCCGCACGTCGCCGGGGTTCTCGACGCGCAGCCCGTAGCAGCCCATCTCTTCGGCCAGGCGCGCGAAATTGGTCTGGCGGTAGCAGTAGGCGTCGGTCTGGTGCTCGCCCATGCCCGCCCACGCCCGCTCGTTAAAGGGCACGATCTGGCCCAGGACGCTGTTGTTGTTGACGACGACCACGACCTGGATGCCCCAGCGGCTGGCCGTCTCCAGTTCGGCCATGTGGTACCAGAAGGCTCCGTCGCCGCAGAAACAGACCACCGGCCTGCCCGGCTCGGCACAGCGGGCGCCGATGGCGGCGGGCACGCTCCACCCCAGGGAGCCCGCCGAGCGGAGGTAGACCTGCCCCGGGTGCAGCACGTCCACCATGGTGCTCGACCAGATGGCCGAGTAGCCGGTATCGGCCACCAGCACGCCGTCCTCGGGCAGGGCGGCGGCGACCTCCTTGCACAGCCTCTCGGGCCGCACGGGCACGGCGTCCGAGTCGCGGAGGGGGGCCACCATGCGGCGCCAGCTCTCGACGGTCTCCCGGGCATAGCCGGTCCACTCGTCGCGGCCCGCGGCGGGCTCTACCAGGGCCAGGAGTGCCCGCAGCCCCTCGCGGGCGTCGCCAACCAGGCCGATGCCGCCCGGATAGTTGCGGCCGATCTCGGCGGGGTCGACGTCGAGCTGGATCGTGGGCGTGCCCTGGGGGGGCACCGTCCAGTTGTCGGTAAGCTGGTCGCCGGTGCCGGTGCCGACGAAAAACACCAGGTCGGCCGAGGCCACCACCTTGTTGGCGCAGGGCCGGCCGTAGCCGCCCAGGGTCCCCAGGTAGAGGGGATGGGCGTCGACCATGACCGTCTTGGCATCGGGCGAAGCGGCCACGGGGATGGACAGCCGCTCGGCCAGGGCCACCACCTCGGCGGCCGCCCCGGAGATCATGGCGCCCCGGCCCACGACCAGGACGGGCCGCTGGGCGCCGGCCAGGGCCCGGGCAGCCATGTGCAGCGCCTCGCCATCGGGTACCGGCCTGTGGACCGGGTAGCGGCTGTGGGCTTCCTCGACGACCACCTCCAGATCCGCCTCTGCCCGCTCGATCCCCTCGCCGAAGAGGCCCAGCATGTCGACGTGCACCGGGCCAGGCTTGCCCGTCGTGGCTGCCCGGAAGGCCTGGGGCAGCACCAGGGGAAGCTGTTCCACGGCGCCGACGTGGACGTTGTACTTGGTCAGGGGCTCGTAGAGCGGCCTGTGCTGGATCTCCTGGTAGGCGTTGCGCTGCTGGAAGAGGGGCGGCTTGCTGCCGGTTACTGCCAGCACCGGCGCGTGGGCCAGGTAGGCGTCCTGCAGGCCGGCCGCCAGGTTGGCGGCGCCCACCGATTGGGCCATGCACAGGCCAGGCCTCTGGCCCAGGCGCGCGTAACCGTCGGCCATGTAGGCCGCTCCCTTTTCGGAGTGGGTCACGATGCGCCTGATGCCCAGCCGTTCCATCTCGGCCAGGGCCCTGGGCAAGATAATCTCCATGTAAAAGGCGTGGGTGACGCCATAACCCTTGAACGTTTCGGCGATGTGCCGGGCGCCGGTCATCCGCGACATGGCTTTTTCTCCTCGTGTGAGCTCTCGGTACAGCGCAGGGCATTGTACCCGAAAATGCGCGCCCTGGCAAACGGGCGGGGCCGCTCCGAACGGGTCCCTTCCCGCGCCGGGAACTTGACGGGCGGGTGCCGAGCCGTTATACTCGGAGCGCACAGGAGCAGTGGAGCAGTGGCGCGCCAGGGCCGCCGGACCACCCCCGGCGGCACGTCTCACGCACCGGCACGGAGGCGCTATCCATGGAACACGCCGATCACGTTGCACTGCTCAAAAAGGGGGTCGATGGGCCCGGGGTCTGGGCCGATCTCGGCTCGGGAACCGGGGCCTTTACCCTGGCGCTGGCCGATCTACTGGGCCCGGAGGGCGAGATCTATTCGCTGGACAAGGACGCGGGCGCGCTGCGGCAGCAGGAGCGGGCCATGGGCGCTCGTTTTCCCGAGGTTCGGGTCCACTACCTCGTCGCCGACCTGTCCAAGCCTGCGGCCCAAGCAGGGCCGGCGAGGCCCTTCCCCGAGATGCCTCCCCTGGACGGGGTGGTGGCGGCCAACGTGCTCCACTTTTTTCGCGACAAGGGACCGGTCCTCGACCGGATCCGTGCCGCCCTCAAGCCGGGGGGCCGCCTGCTCGTGGTAGAGTACAACGCCGACCGCGGAAATCCCTGGGTCCCCCATCCCTTCTCGTACCGTACCTGGGAAACTCTAGCCGCCCGCCACGGATTCGCCGGGACGCGGCTCATGGCGACGCGTCCCAGCCGGTACCTGCGCCAGATCTATGCGGCTATGTCGTGGCGGGCCGAGACCGCCGAGCCGGCCGCTATCCCTCCTCCTTGGTGAAAGGTTGGTGGAGCTGCACCGGCTCTGCCTTCCGGCTGGACGACTGCAGATTGAGCACCTCGACCAGGACCGAGAAGGCCATGGCAAAATAGATATAGCCCTTGGGGATGTGCAGGGTGATGCCCTCGGCCACCAGCGAAAAACCGATGAGCAGCAGGAAGCTCAGGGCGAGCATCTTGATGGTCGGGTGACGCTCGACAAAGTCGCTGATGGCGCCCGAGGCGAACATCATCACCCCCACGGCAATGATGACGGCGGTGATCATCACCCACAGCGCGCGGGCCATGCCCACAGCGGTGATGACCGAGTCGAGGGAAAAGATAATGTCCAGCAGGCCGATCTGGACAATGACCCCGGCGAAGGAAGGGACCTCCTTTGTGACCTCGCGGGCGCCCTCACCCTCGAGCCGCTCGTGGATCTCGCGGGTGCTCTTGGCCAGCAGGAACAGGCCGCCGAGGATCAGGATCATGTCGCGCCCCGAGACAGGGTGGTCGAGGACAAAGAAGAGCGGCTCGGTGAGCCGGATGACCCACGACAATGAGAGCAGGAGCAGGATGCGCGTGATCATGGCCGCACCCAGGCCCAGAACGCGCGCCCGGCCGGCTTGCTCGTGCGGCAGCTTGCCGGCAAGAATAGAAATGAAAACAATGTTGTCGATGCCCAGGACGATCTCGAGGACTGTCAGGGTGAGAAGGGCGATCCAGTTCTCAGGGTTGGCGAGAGCTTCCATTGATTCTCCTCCGTTGGGCTGCATACTGCGTCCACCGCGGGCGGCGGGCTCATTTGGTCCGGGGCAAGTATACTCCCGAGGATGCAGGCTGTCAAGGAGAAGCCGCAGGCAGTCAGGGTTGTTGCAAAGTCGGTCCTGTTGCCTGGGATCGCCGAGCGCCGGCTCGGCGTTTCTCTCTACACGCAACCTGCCGAGCTGGTGCGGCGGCGGAGACGATGGATGCCCCAGGCACCTAGCCCAACGGCGATCAGGGCACCCAGCAGTCGAGCGCCGCTGGCCACGGTGAGCACGGGATCGTGGAGGCCGGTGAAGGAGCGCTCGGGCGTAAAGTATGTCTCCACCACCCGCGGCAGGTCCTCGGGGGTCACGGCGTCGATGGCGGTCTGAAAGTCGGGCAGTGGCTGGCCCTCGCCCAGGACAAAGGTCCATTGGGCCAACCACCTGGCGCGCTGGACATTGTCCTCCATCGCCAGCGCCCAGCGACCTTTGATGGCTGCCCTGGCCTCGGCGACAGCCTGGGGATCTACCTCGCCGCGGCGCACTCTCTCAAGGCGTTCTTCCACCTCGCGGCGGATGGTCTCCACGTTCCCTCGCTTCGACTGGGTGCTCACTGCAAAGAGGCCAACGTCGTCATAGATCTGGTGGTATGCCGAAAGGCCGTAGACGAGCCCCCGGTGGTATCGGATCTCTTCGGTCAACTCCTTGTCGAGCAGCTCGGCAAGGACGGCCAGGGGCCAGCGGTCGGGGTGGGTTCGCCCGACCGTCCGCGCTCCGACCATGAGTGTCACCTGGTCCGTGGGCCAGGGTCCGCGCACCGAGACCTGGTGGGGGCCGCTCTCGGGGAGCGCCGGCACGGGCGGCTTGCTCACCGCCGTCCCTTTTTCGACCTTGCCCAGGAACTGCCGGGCGCGATCCACCACCTGTGCCGGCTCGACGTTGCCGACCACGATCAGGGCTGCATTGGCAGGTGTGTAGTGGCTGCGATAGTATTCCAGGAGCGACTCCCGATCCAGGCTCTCCAGTGAAGCATCTTCGCCGACGATGCGAAGACCCAGGCTAGAGTTCGGGAACAGGGCCCGGTAGACGTCGCGATCCAGTTCGTAGCCAAAGCCCAGGGTGTCGATGGTGTTGATCAGCCAGCCGTAGCGGCCCCATCGCTCCTGGAAGATGACCTCGCGTTCCTTGTCTACCTTGTCAGCAGGAAAAGTGGGGTGAAAGACGACCTCTGACAGCCAATCAAGAGCGACGTCCAGGTCGTGGGCGGCGACGTGGGCATAATAGGTCGTCGTCTCGGCGCCTGTCCAGCCGTTCCACTGCCCGCCCCGCCGGGTGATGACGTTCTTGAGCTGGGTCTCGTCCCAGCGTTCGGTTCCAGTGAACAGCATGTGCTCGACATAATGCGAGACGCCGTTGTTGGCTGGCGTCTCGTAGCGCGAGCCGGCGCGGAGCACGAGGAAGGCGACGACCGACTCGCTGCCCGCGCGGGGCTGGACCCATATGCGGAGTCCGTTGGGGAGCGTGGCTCTATGCAAGGGGAACGGCTCCTGTTGCGCCATCAGGGGATCAGTCTGCGCGCGTGCGGCGCCGGGCACCAGGGACACGAGCAGTGCCAGAAACGTGGGCAGCCATGACCAGTGTTTCATCTCTCACCTCGTTCCCGGCAGGCATCGCCGGGCCGTCGCAGTTAAACGTTCTGCGCCTGGATGGCCGTAATGGCCACCGTGTTGATGACGTCCTCAACTGTGGCTCCCCGGCTCAGGTCGTTGATGGGCTTCTTGAGCCCCTGCAGGACGGGGCCGATGGCAATGGCCCCGGTCTCGCGCTGCACGGCCTTGTAGGTGTTGTTGCCCGTGTTGAGGTCCGGAAAGACAAAGACCGTCGCCCGGCCGGCCACGTCGGAGCCGGGCATCTTTTTCGCCGCCACGCTGGCGTCCACGGCGGCGTCGTACTGGATGGGTCCCACGATCTGCAGGTCGGGCCGGCGCTCCCGGGCGATCTGGGTTGCGGTGCGAACGCGCTCCACGTCTTCGCCCACCCCGCTTTCGCCCGACGAGTAGGACAGCATGGCCACCCGCGGCTCGATGCCAAAGGTTTGAGCCGTGTCGGCCGACGACAGGGCGATCTCGGCGAGCTGCTCGGCCGTCGGGTTGGGGTTCACGGCGCAGTCGCCATAGACCAGCACCTCGTCGTCCAGGCACATGAAGAACACCGACGATACCACGGTAAAGCCGGGCTTGGCCTTGATGAACTGCAGGGCCGGCAGGATGGTGTGTTGGGTGGTGTGGGCCGCGCCCGAGACCATGCCGTCGGCGGCGCCCTTGTAGACCATCATCGTGCCATAGTAAGAGACGTCGCGCATCAGGTCGCGGGCCGCGTCCAGGTTCATGCCCTTGTGCCGCCGCAGCTCCAGGAGCGTCTCGGCGTACTCGTCGAACTGCTCCGATTCGTCGGGCCAGATGATGGGCACCCGCTCCAGGTCGATGTCCAGGCCGAGCTCGTGGATCATGTCCCGCACCTCCCGGGGCTGGCCGAGGAGCGTCAGGTCGACGATGTCGCGGTTGAGGAGAGCGTCGGCCGCCCGCAGTATGCGCTCGTCATTGCCCTCGGGCATGACGATGTGCTGTTTTTTCGCCTTGGCGCGCTGCACGATATAGTACAGGAACATACGGGGGGTCATCCCCCGGGGCTCGATGCTGCTGATGCGCGCCTCGAGCTCGGCGGTGTCCACGAACTCCTCGAACAGCTCCAGGCTCAGGTCGATCTTGGGCCGGTTGTCGGCGGTGATGTACGAGCGGAGGCTGCTCGCCCGGGTTGCCGTGCCAAAGGTATCGGTGGGCACCGACAGGATGGGCACCGGGATTGCCAGGCCCTCCAACAGCCGGCTGATGGCCGGGGCAGGCTTGATGCCCCCGCTCAGGACGATGCCCGCCACCTTCGGATAGCGGTTCGACTGGTGTGCTTGCAGGGCGCTGAGGATGACGTCGCTGCGGTCGCCGGGGGTGATGAGCAGCGCGTTCTCGGTCAGGCGGCCCAGGTAGTTGTCCAACCGCATGGCGATGACCAGGTAATCGTGGGCCAGTGTGTCCAGGTGCTCGCCGCCAAAGAGGATCTCGCCCGACAACTGCTCCGCCACCTCTTTCATGGTGGGGCTGGCCAGGACCTCGTGGGCGGGGATGGCGGCCACGATCACGTCCTCGTCCTTTAGCTCCCCCTTGAGGGCGCCCCGCAGCTCTTCCAGGTGGTCCATCGCCACGCGGTTGACGACCATGCCCAGCACCTGCGCCCCGCGTGCCTGGTAGGCGTTGACGGTGGTGTGGGCGGTGCTGACGATGCCCGCCACGTCCCGATCCACGCCGCTGCCGACCAGCAGGACCGGGGCGCCCAGGTTCTTGGCCACGTCGGCGTTAAAGTCGAATTCGAGGGCCGCCGTGGCGCTGACCAGGTCCGAGCCGATGCACAGGATGAAATCGCAGCACTCTTCCAGGGCCTTGTACCTGGCAATGATCCGGTCCAGGACCTGATCGTAGCGCTCCTGGCCGATGAGCTCCTCGGCTTCGCGCATGGGCATGCCATAGGTATCCTCGTAGTCCTGGTGCAGGTCAAAATGGCGCAAAAGCAGGTCGATGTTCTTGTCCCGCTCGCCGTCCGTCTGCGTCCCGATCACCGGGCGAAAGATGCCGACTCTGTTGGTCTTGCGCAGCAGTAGCTCGGTTACGCCCAGCGACACGAGGGACTTGCCCGAATAGCGGTCGATGGTGGCGATGTACAGGGCGTCTGTCACCTGGCACCTCCCCTTTCTGATGTGCCCTCGGGGCTGGCGATGCAACACGGCAATGACAGGGGCAGGGGATACGGCACTGTACCAGGGCCGGCCCCGAGGCCCATCGAGATTATAGCCCAGGAACCGGCAGGCTGTCAAACCCTTGCATTCCCACGGGTTTTGGTGTATAATGGCATTAGAACAAATGTTCGATTCGGGCCAGGCTACCTGGCCCCCGGCGAAAGGAAGTGGGGATTGCGTGCTGACGGAAGTGGCAGCGGCACGCTGTCCAGGCTAGAGATTGACAGCCTGAAGGCAGGCGTGCGCATCGAGGACCTGGCGGCTCGCTACGTGCCCTCGCTGCGCCGCGTGGGCGAGCGCTGGGTGGGCCTGTGCCCGTTCCACGACGACACCCGGCCCAGCTTTAACGTCTGGCCCGACTCCCAGTCGTGGTACTGTTTTGGCGCCTGCCGCCGCGGGGGAGACGTCGTCGACCTGCTGCGAGAGGCGGAGGGCGTGGACTTTCGCCGCGCCCTGGAGCTGTTGGGCGGCCCGCCCGCCGGGGCCACCGCCGGGCGGGGCTGGCAATCGCCCCTGCCCGTCGCCGTGCCGCGCCAGAGCGAGGCGGAGCCGGAGCTGACCTGTGAGGACCGGGCCATCCTCAACGCCGCGTCCGAGATCTATTACCAGTCGCTGATGACCAACGCGGCCATGCGCCGTGCCCTCCAGGCGCGGGGCATCTCGCTGGGGACGGCGCAGACCTATCACCTGGGCTACGCCACGGGCCGGCGCCTGGCCCGCTACCTGGCCTGGCGGCACCTGGACCTGGAGCGCGCCAGGTGCCTGGGCTTGCTCCACGACCGGCTTTCCGGCGAGGATGGGGCGAACGGGGACACGTCCGGCGACGACGTCTGGGAGCACCTGAGCCAGCGCCTCGTCGTTCCCGTCATGCGCGGCTGGGAGACGGTCTATCTCATTGGCCGGGCCACGCGGGAGGCACAGCGGCCCAAGTATCTCGGCCTGGCGCTGCCCAAGGAGCCGCTGACCGGCAGGGGCCGGCCGCGCCGCTCGCAGGGCATCATCGTCGTGGAGGGCCCCTTTGACCTGTTGCTGCTCCACGAGTGGGGCTACTGGCGCCAGTTCGAGCTGCTGGCGCTCCTGGGCACCCAGTTCAAGCGGCGCTGGCTGGCGCACGTCGGCCCCGATGACCGGCTGTTGGTGGCCACCGACCAGGACGACGCCGGCGAGGCCGCCGCCGCCGAGCTGATGGCCCACTTTCCAGGGCAGGCGGTGCGCCTGCGCTGGCCCGAGGAGTACAAGGACGTGGGCGACCTGGCCCAGGCGCCCGATGGGCACAAGATCTGGGCCCGGGCGCTGAGCGACGCCTGAACGCCGCCCGCTCCCCGGTTTCCGGCTTGCCAATTCCAGACTCTGTGCTATACTGGGCGCACCCCTGCCTCTGAGGGAGAGCGGGGAGAACCCAACCCGGGGGTGAGCGGTGAGCGACGGGGGAGCGGCGGGCAGCCGGCGCATCGTCAACAGCGTGGCCCCAATCCGCGTCTGCGACAACGGAGGCTGGACCGACACCTGGTTTGCCCGCCACGGCAAGGTGTTCAACATCGGCGTCTCGCCCTATGCCGAGGTCCAGCTCGAGGTCCTGGCCCGGGAGAGCCGCGGGCGGCAGGTCACCATCTGTGCCGAGAACTATGGCGATTGCTTTGACCTGGAGCCCGAGCCCGGCGCGGCCCTCGACGGCCCGCACCCGCTGCTCCAGGCCACCGTGCAGCGCATGGGCGTGCCCGACGACCTTGCCATCCGCGTGACCATCTACTCGGAGGCTCCCTCCGGCGCCTCAACGGGCACCTCCGCGGCCGTGACCGTGGCCCTCGTCGGCGCCCTGGACTGTCTGACGCCCGGCCGCTTGTCGCCCTACGAGGTGGCCTACACGGCCCAGGCCGTCGAGGTCGAGATGCTGGGCCAGCAGTGCGGCATCCAGGACCAGCTCTGCTCGGCCTTTGGCGGCATCAACCTCATCGACATGTACGACTATCCGCGGGCCACGGTCAGCCAGCTCCGGCTGCCCGACGACCTGTGGTGGGAGCTGGAGAGGCGGCTGGTCCTCGTCTACCTGGGACGTACCCACCACTCTTCCAATGTGCACGAGCGGGTGATCCGCGGCCTGGAGGACGCCGGCCCCGACGTCCAGGTCCTGGAGGATCTGCGGCGCCTGGCCGAGCCCTCCCGCGACGCCCTCCAGGCCGGCGATTTCGTCGCCCTGGGCCGGATCATGGTCGAGAACACCGAGGCGCAGCGGCGCCTGCACCCCGACCTGGTGGGCGCCGACGCCCGGCGGGTCATCGACGTCGCCCGCGCCCACGGCGCCCTGGGCTGGAAGGTCAACGGCGCCGGCGGAGAGGGCGGCTCGGTCACCCTCCTGGCCGGCCCCTCCGCCGGGGCGAGGCGGGCCATGATCCGCGAGATCGAGGCCGAGAAGCCCCTCTACCGCCACGTCCCCACGGCCCTCAGCCGCCACGGCCTGCGCACCTGGGAAGTTTCCGCCGCGCGCGATGCTGTCAACGAATAAAGAAACGAATAAACGAATAAGGAAGCGTTAGAATTCGTTTATTCGTTTCGTATTCGTTGACAACTCCCCGGTGCCCTCTGCTCGCTCTCGGCGGCGTTGCACGCGGTGCCAACCTGTGGTAAGATAGGGCCACTGCCATTCGGGACGGAGGCAATTGTGCCAGATATTCGCATCCTGCGGCCCGGGGACGAGCCCATCCTTGAGGCTTTTTTGCGACCCCGCGTCGAATCGTCGATGTTCCTCCTGGGCAACATGCGCGCCGCCGGCCTGCGCGACCAGGGTAGGCCCATCGAGGGTACCTACGCCGCCGCGTTCGAGGACCACGAGATTGTGGCCGCGGCGGCCTCTTACTGGAACGGCAACCTCGTGCTCCAGGCCCCTATCCACCTGCCGGAGGTCGTCGAGGCCGTCACTTCGGCCGCCGGCCGGCGGGTTCAGGGCCTCATCGGTCCCGCCGAGCAGGTGGGTGCCGCCTGGCAGGTCCTGGGCATCGACCCGCGGACCGTGCAATGGGACGAGGAGGAAAAGCTCTACACCCTGGCCCTCGCCGACCTGGTCGTGCCGGCCGCCCTGGCCGAGGGCCGGGTCAGCGCCCGCCGCATGGAGCCCCAGGACCTGGAGCTGATGACGGCCTGGCGGGTGTCCATGCGCGTCGAATCGATGCACGAGGAGGACACGCCCCGGTTACGGCAGAACACGCGCGAGACGGTCGAGCGTGGGCTGAACCGCGGCGAGATCTGGCTGCTGGAGGAGGATGGCCGGCCGGTGTCGACCACGGCCTTTAACGCCAGCCTGGCCGAGGCGGTACAGGTCGGCGGGGTGTGGACGCCCCCCGAGCTGCGCAGCCGGGGCTATGCCCGGGCCGCGGTAGCAGCCTCGCTGCTGGACGCGCGCTCCTGGGGTGTGGAGTGGGCGGTGCTCTTTACGGGGCGGGAGAACTGGCCGGCCCAGAAGGCGTACGAGTCGCTGGGCTTTCGCCACGTGGGAGACTACCGGCTGGTGCTGCTGCGCCCCGCTCGCTAGGACTCCTGCACGTATCGTATATACAATAGGAGGGAGAGTCTGCATGGGCGAGAAGGTTGGTTTCATCGGATTGGGCATCATGGGGGCGGCCATGGCCCGGAACCTGCTCAAGGCCGGCTTTGAGCTTGGCGTCTGGAACCGCACGGCAGCCAAGGCCGAGGCACTGGGCCAGGAGGGGGCGACGGTGGCCGAGAGTCCTGCTGCCCTGGCGGCAGCCAGCGACGTGGTGGTCATCTGCGTCAGCGACACGCCCGACGTGGAGGAAGTGCTATTCGGCGCCGGCGGAGCGGCCGAGGGCCTGCGGCCGGGCTCCTTGGTGGTGGACTGCAGCACCATCAGCCCGTCGCAGACGCGCGCCTTTGCCGCCCGCCTGGCCGAGCAGGGGGTCTCGATGCTGGACGCGCCTGTCAGCGGCGGCAGCGAGGGCGCAGCCCGGGGCACCCTGAGCATCATGGTGGGCGGCGAGGCGGACCAGGTGGAGCGGGCCATGCCCATCCTGGAGGCCATGGGCAAGTCCATCATCCACGTGGGCCCCAGCGGCGCGGGGCAGATGGTCAAGCTGGTCAATCAGATCCTGGTGGTCAACAGCATGATGGCCGTGGGCGAGGCGTTTCTCTTTGCCCAGGCGGGCGGGCTGGACCTGGAAAAGACGCTGCAAGCCGTGGAGGGTGGGGCGGCGGGGAGCTGGACGCTCACCAACCGCGGCCCCCAGATCATTCACCGCGACTGGCGCCCCGGGTTCATGATCGACCTCCAGGAGAAGGATCTGCGCCTGATCCTGCAGGCGGCCGACGAGATGGGCATTCCCCTGCCGGCTTCGGCCCTCATCTTTCAGCTCTATCGCAGCCTGCAGACTTTGGGCTATGGGCGGGAGGGCAATCACGCCCTGATCAAGGCCCTG
>JAAYZQ010000361.1 GCA_012514775.1 Anaerolineaceae bacterium | reverse complement strand
GTGCTCACCGGCGGGCGGGTGGGACCCCTGCCCGCCCGGGCCCACGGCACCACCTTCGGGGGCAACCCCCTGGCCTGTGCCGCGGCCCTGGCGACCATCCGCTGCCTGGAGGCCGAGGATCTGCCCCGGCGCGCCGCCGCCCTGGGCGAGCGGCTGCTGGCCGGCCTGCGCGCCATCCAGGACGCCGCGCCGCAGGTGCGCCAGGTGCGCGGCCTGGGGCTCATGGCCGGCGTCGAGCTCAAGACGCCCGCCGGCCCGGCCCTGGCCGCCCTGGCCGCCCGGGGCATCCTGGCCCTCAACGCCGGGACGAACGTCCTGCGCTTCCTGCCGCCCCTGGTCATCCAGGAATCCGAGATCGACCTGCTCCTCGAGCAGCTATCCGAAGTCCTGTGCCATGGTACGGGGTAGGGGCGGGGCTTGCCCCCGCCCGGCTTGCCCCCCGCCCGGCGGGGCTTGCCCCCGCCCAGAGGTACATCATGAACGATTTGGATGAGAGACCATGATCGACGACGTTGGTTTGCTGGAGGCGCTGCTGGCCATCCCCAGTCCCTCGGGGCAGGAGGACGCCGTGGCCGCCTTCCTGGTGCACCAGATGCGGGCCCGGGGCTTTCGGGCCGCCCGTGACGAGGCGGGCAACGCCGTGGGCACCGCCGGACCGCCCGACGCCCCCCGGGAGATCATGCTCCTGGGCCACATGGACACCGTGCCGGGGCACATCCCCCTGCGCGAGGAGGGCGGCCGGCTGTACGGCCGCGGCGCCGTGGACGCCAAGGGCCCCCTGGCCGCCTTTTTGCTGGCCGCCGCCCGCGTTGCTCCCCGGCTGCGCGACGCGCGCCTGACGGTGGTCGGCGCCGTGGAGGAGGAATCCCACGGCCGCGGCGCCCGGCACCTGGCCGCCAGCCGGCCCGCGCCCGAGTGCGTCATCATCGGCGAACCGAGTGCCTGGGAGGGCGTGACCCTGGGCTACAAGGGGCTCCTCGTGTTCGACTACAAGCGGCGGCAGCCGGGCGCCCACAGCGCCGGCGAGGGGACGGGGCCGGCGGAAAAGGCCGTGGCCCTGTGGAACAGCCTCATGGCCTATGCCGCGGCGCGCAACGACGGCCGCTCGGGCCATTTCGACACCCTGGACCCGGCCCTGGGCGATTTCCGCACCGTGAGCGACGGGCTCACCGACGGCGTGGACATGCGCGTCACCCTGCGCCTGCCCCCCGGCCTGCACCCCGACGAGGTGGAAGACCGGGTGCGGAGCTGGTGCAACGGCGACGAGGTGCGCTTCTATCCCAGCGATCCGCCCTTCCAGGCCGGCAAGAACACCCCCCTGGTGCGGGCCATGCTCAAGGCCATCCGCGCCCAGGGCGGCCGGCCCCGCTTCAAGCTCAAGACCGGCACGTCGGACATGAACATCGTTGGCCCCGCCTGGCGCTGCCCCATCGTCGCCTACGGCCCAGGCGACTCGTCGCTGGACCACACGCCCGACGAGCACATCGAGCTGGCCGAGTTCCGGCGGGCGGTGGACGTGTTGGCGGGGGCGCTGGAGGGACTGGTAGGGGGAGGGTGAGGCCCGCCAGATGCGTGCGCCAGATCGTCCACCCGCCTGAACCTTTACGGGCACGAAAACAGCCGCAGCTCTACGAGCGAGGCGTGCGCGCGATTGCGCAGCAGGCGTATCGCCGGCGCCGGGTCGAGCCGCGACGTGGCGAATGTGCTTGACTTTTCGTCCGAGATCTATTATATTCGCTTTAGTTGTAAACCGCAGGTAAAGCGAGTGGGTCAGAGATGTGGAAGGAGAGCTCGTATGAGAAAGCTTTGGGTAAAAGCGTGGATCACTCTGGATGGTGTCTTTGACGCGGATACGATGGATTACTGGTGGCAAAACACGAATAGCCCCGAGAGAATGCGCTACATTACAGAAGAGTACTCGAGCGGCGATGCGTACCTCCTGGGACGGGTCACCTATGAAATGCTTTGGCCGGGCTGGTCCCAACAGACGACCGGAGATGGTCCCGGGCCGATCCTCAACCGGATGCACAAGTACGTGGTCTCGACCACGCTCACGACAGCTCCCTGGAAAGAATCGACCATCATCTCGGGCAATGTGGTGGAAGAAATCGCCAAACTGAAACAGCAGCCGGGCAAAGACATCATTATCGACGGCAGTGCCACACTGGTCCAATCGCTGATGGGAACGGGCCTGATCGACGAGTTTCGGTTCCTGGTCCAGCCCTTCATCATGGGCAGGGGAAGACGGTTCTTCCCTGACGGGACACCGCCGACAAAGCTACGGCTTGTCGAGAGCAAAGCGCTCAGTTTCGGGTCCCTTGCTCTTGTCTACCAGCCGGACAACAAGTAGCCACCTGGTTTTGCCGAACGTGCTCGGTATTGGCTCGCGCCGGCACCCAGAGGGTACCCGAATCCGGCGCCCGGCGTGGCCGATTGTTATCCGCCACGAGCAGTGTGTGGGAGAAGAAACCCGACTTCTCCCCCTACCCCATCCTTCGTACCGGCTCACCCCAAAGATCACATAGTTGTACGGGATGAGCTGCCGCGGGTCGTCGCGGTGGACCACACGCCCGACGAGCACATCGAGCTGGGCGATTCCGGCGGGCGTTGGAAGTTTTGGT
>JAAYZQ010000360.1 GCA_012514775.1 Anaerolineaceae bacterium | reverse complement strand
TCCATGAGCGCCGTGAGCATGCCCTCCATGCTCATCAGGCGCAGCGCCCGCCAGGAGAGCATGCCGCCCCAATCCAGGCTGCGGTTCTGCTCCACGACGGGCAGGATGTCCCCCAGGACGTCCTCGGCGATGGCCATCTCCTGCGCGGTGGCCTCCCGATCGGCCCGCCACGTAGAGGGCTGCACGACGCCCCAGTCGGCGCGCAGATCGCGGATCGGCTGGTCGAAATGGTAGCCGATCGAGCGGCCCTGTTCGTCCGAGGCGCGGTCCGCCTGCAGGTCCAGCCCGCAGAGGCGGAATTCGATGTGCGTGTTCACGGCGAACACGTCGGGCACCACTTTGTCGTCGTCGACGAGTTCGTGGTTGCGGATCCAGTACAGGAGGCTGCGCTCGATCTGCTGCGCCTCGGGGCTCGTCGTGCGGAGGGGGACCATAAAGTCGCGCAGAAAGGTGTTCAGCTCGATGACGACCATGGGCCGCCCGGGGCGGCAGGCGTTGTGCGCGCGCCAGCGCGCGGCGCGTTCGGCCATGACTGGCAGGGCGGCGTACTCGGCCTGCTTGTGCGCCAGCTCGCGGAGATATGCTCGTTCTTGGGGATCCATATATGCCCTCCGGGTTGTGGACGTGAGGGTGAGTCTATTCCTTCTGTTCGATATGGGCAAGATAGCCCGGCGCGCATGGCGCCCATGTCCCGGGCACCGGTGCCGCAGGGCTGGCGTAGGCGCCTTCGGTAAGATCTGGCCGTTTTCCGGACGAAACGCTCCGACCCTCAATCTCCTGCTCCCGTCCCTGGCACGAGAGAAGCAGGCCGGTGTCCCTGGGGGTCCCTGCTGGGGCCAGCGCAACCAACCTGCTGAGGCCGGCTCGAGGTGAACGCCTGCGGTCGCGGGTCAGCCCTCGGCCAGTAGCTCCTCGACATCCTGTGATGTGCCTGCTCGTCGATCAGGATGCGCTGGAACAACCTCATGGTCTCATCGTCGCGGACCCGGCGCGCCGCCTCGATGATTTCCCCGTACAGGTCGATGGCCTGTCGCTCCTGCTCTCGATCGTTCCCGAGCATCTCCCGGGTGGTCTTGCCCAGGGTGATGGTCGCGGGCTGCGAGGTCGGCTCTCCTCCGAGCGCGACAATCCGTTCGCCGATTGCCTCCGCGTGCCTCATCTCGGTGATGGCGACCTTCTTCAGGGTCGAGCCCGGCGGCAGTACATCCGATGGCTCGCCACGAACCTGTCGGGTGCGGCAATCGGCATCTTGCGGCCAGCGGCAGATGTATGACCGGCACCGATGGCGTGCTGCAGCATGTACTGGATCGAAACCTGCAACTCTCTGGCCATGGCCTCATTCAGCAGAGCCAAGATGTCGGTACCAGACGCTTCGCTCGCCATCCCTCCACTCCTTCCGTGGCTAACCGTGGCTGCCGGAGCAGCGCAACATTCTGCCTGTGGGCCCCTTTCACCCCCCAGGAGACGGCGGCCAAGGGCTCGTCGGCCTGCCCGCATGGGGGCCGCATCGGATAGAGCGGAGCAATCCTGAGGATTCGTGGCGTCCTGGGTCGCCGGTACGGGGACAGTCTAGCCGCTCCCACGGAGACCGGCAACACGCGCCCTTGCGCCACCATGGACGGCTGTGCTATGATGCCGCCCTCCGCCACCGGGCCCATCCAGCGCCTTCCGCAGCCGCTCTCGCAGGGCTCCGGGGACGCCGGTGTGCAGAAGGCGCGGGACATGGTTTCCGTTACTACTATGCACAATAGGAGCCAGACCATGACTGCTGTCCTATCCCGTCGCGCGTTTTTCCGTGCCTCGGCGCTCGTGGCCGCGGGCACCCTGGCCAGCGCCTGCGCCGCCCCCGCCGCGACGCCCTCTGGCGTCAGCGGCTCCCCGGCAGAGCCGACCGTGGCTGCCCCAGGGGAGCCCACCAGCCGCTTCCGCGAGGCGCCTCCCCTCGCCGAGCAGGTCCAGGCCGGCGCTCTGCCGCCCGTCGAGGACCGCCTGCCCGCCGACCCGCTGGTGGTGCCCGTCACCGAGGAGATCGGCCAGTACGGCGGCACCTGGCACCGCTGCGCCGTCGGCCCTAGCGACTGCTGGACGGCCGGCCGCCTCGCCTACGAGAACCTCATCCGCTACACCAAGGACGGCGTCGAGATCGTCATGAACCTGGCCACCAACTATGTGGCCAACGACGACGGCTCCGAGTACACGTTCTACCTCCGTGAGGGGATGAAGTGGTCCGACGGCGAGCCCTTTGGCGCCGATGATTTCCTCTTCTACTTCCAGGATGGGCTGTCGAACACCGACCTTTCCCCCACCTTCCCGTCGGACCTGTGCGACCCCGTGAATGGCGAGCCGATGGTGCTGGAGAAGGTCGACGACTATACCATCAAGTTCCGGTTCCAGAGCCCCTATGGCCTGTTCATCAAGACCCTGGCCTCCTACACCGGCACGGACATGTTCCGTTGGCCCGCCCACTACCTGAAGCAGTTCCACCCCACCTATGCCGACGCCGCCGAGCTGGACAAGGCGATCCAGGCGGCCAACTTTACGAACTGGTGGGAGCTCTTTGCCAACCGGCGCGACTGGCAGAATCTGGACTGCCCGACGATCTGCATCTGGAAGCCCACCCGTGTGCCGCCCGACGTCCCCGTCGTCTGGGAGCGCAACCC
>JAAYZQ010000040.1 GCA_012514775.1 Anaerolineaceae bacterium | reverse complement strand
TGCCGCCGCCTTTCATACCGAAAGCCTGCTGGCCGGCGTCGTGACGGGCATCGCCGTCGGCGGGCTCCTGGCCAGCATCCATGCCTTTTTGACCATCAGTCTGCGGGCCGACCAGGTGGTCAGCGGCCTGGCCCTGACCCTCTTTGGTGGGGGTCTCTCCAGCTTCCTGGGGCAGAACTTGGGGCCCGGCGGCAAGCCCCTGGTGGGCGAAGTCGGGCCCAAGTTCAGCAAAGTGGCCCTGCCCCTCCTGTCCGAGATTCCTTTCCTGGGCGCCTCGATCTTTCGCCAGGATCCCCTGGTCTATCTCATGTACATCCTCGTGCCCCTCGCGGCCTACTATATCTACAAGACACGCCCCGGCCTGCACCTGCGCGCCGTGGGCGAGAGCCCGGCCACGGCCGACGCCATGGGGGTCAACGTGGCCCGCACGCGCTACCTGTATACCATCGTCGGCGGCATGCTCATGGGCTTGGGGGGCGCTCACCTGTCACTGGCCTACACGCCCGGCTGGACGGAGAACCTCACGGGCGGGCGTGGCTGGATCGCTATTGCGTTGGTGATCTTTGCCACGTGGGACCCCTGGCGGGCCGTCATCGGCGCAGTGCTCTTTGGCGGCGTGAACGCCATCCAGTTCCGGCTCCAGGCCGCAGGCACGACCATCCCGGCCGCCTTCCTGGGGATGATGCCCTACATTTTCACCATCGTCGTCCTCGTGGCCATCACCTGGTGGGAGGCCTTTCGCAAGCGTGTCGGCGCACCCGCCGCCCTGGGCCTGCCCTACGTGCGCGAAGAGCGCGGCTAGCCGACCGTGGAGTGGACCGGGCGCAAACAATCAACCCCTGTTTGCCAAAACGCCCACTAATCGCTATAATTCGACGGGCTTTTCTTAACCGATAATCGTCCAGAGCGACGACTGAATATGTCAAGGAGGTTCAGGCATCATGGCAAACAAGTGGGTCTATCTTTTTAACGAGGTGGAGGAGGCGGAGAAAAAGGCGGGTAGCTGGGACGGCGTCCGGGCACTTCTGGGTGGCAAGGGCGCGAACCTGGCCGAGATGACGCGCATCGGCGTCCCCGTGCCGCCCGGCTTTACGGTGACAACCGAAGCCTGCAACGCCTACCTGGCCGCCGGCGAACAATTTCCCAAGGGCATGTGGGAGCAGGAGATGGAGGCTCTCAAGGCCACGGAAGAAGCAACCGGCAAGACCTTTGGCGATCCCGCCAATCCCCTGCTGGTTTCGTGCCGCTCTGGAGCCAAGTTCTCCATGCCGGGCATGATGGACACCGTGCTCAACATTGGCCTCAACGACGAGACGGCCCAGGGCATGATCAAGCTGACCGAGAACGAGACCTTTGTGTACAACTCGTACCGGCGGCTGATCCAGATGTTTGGCTCGGTGGTTCTCGACATCCCCGACGAGCCCTTTGAAGAAGCCATCGAGGCCCGCAAGCAGGAAAAGGGCATCAAGGAAGACACAGACCTGGAGGCCGCCGACTGGCAGGCCCTGACGGAAGAGTTCAAGGCCATCGTCCGCGAGCACACGGGCAACGACTTTCCCCAGGCGCCCATCGACCAGTTGCGCCTGGCCACCGAAGCGGTCTTCAAGAGCTGGAACGGCAAGCGCGCCATCGACTACCGCCGCGCCGAAGCCATCCCCGACGACCTGGGCACGGCTGTCAACATCGTGACCATGGTCTTTGGCAACATGGGCTGGGATTCGGGAACGGGCGTCGCCTTTACCCGCGACCCCGCCACCGGCGAGAAGATGATGTACGGCGACTACCTGCTCAACGCCCAGGGTGAGGACGTCGTGGCCGGCATTCGCAACACGGAGCCCATCGCCAAGCTTGGAGAGGCGATGCCCGAGGTCTACGAGCAGTTTCTCGCCATCACCGACCGACTGGAAAAGCATTACCGCGAGATGCAGGACGTCGAGTTCACCATCGAGCGCGGCAAGCTGTGGATGCTCCAGACGCGTAACGGCAAGCGCACCGCCAGGGCCGCCATCAAGATCGCCGTGGACATGGCCAATGAGGGGCTCATTGACAGGGAAGAGGCAGTCAAGCGCGTGCGGCCGGCCGACGTCGATACGCTCCTGCACCCCCACTTTGATCCCGTGGCCAAGGACCAGGCACGCCGCGACGGAACCTGCCTGGCCAGCGGCGTGAACGCCTCGCCGGGCGCCGCCGTGGGCGTGGCCGCCTTTGACGCGGACCTGGCCGAAGAGTGGGGCCTGGAGGGCAAGGCAGTCATCATGGTCCGGCCCGAGACCAAGCCCGACGATGTGCACGGCATGATCGCGGCCAAGGGCATCCTCACCAGCCGTGGAGGCGCCACCAGCCACGCCGCCGTCGTAGCCCGCCAGTTCGGCAAGCCGGCCGTCGTCGGCTGCGAGGCCCTGGAGATCGACCTGGGTTCCCGGCTCCTAACGGTCAATGGCACAGTCATCAAGGAGGGCGACTGGCTGTCCATCGACGGCACCAGCGGTGAAGTTTTCGCCGGGCAGCTCGCGACCGAGGAGCCCAACTTTGAAGAGGAAAAAGAGCTCACCACCTTGCTGGAGTGGGCCGACGAGATCGCTGTCCGGGACAACCAGCGCAGTTGGCCGGAGGACTACAAAGGCTTCCCGACGCGGGGCTTGCAGGTGTGGGCCAACGCCGATTATCCCCAGGACGCCCTCCGGGCGCGGAACTTTGGCGCCAAGGGCATTGGCCTGTGCCGCACCGAGCACATGTTCTTCCAGGAAGAGCGCCTGCCCATCGTCCAGGCCATGATCCTGGCCAACTCGCCCAAAGAGCGCGTGGAGCAGCTCGACAAGCTGCTGCCTTTCCAGCGCGCCGATTTTGAGGGCATCTTTGAGGCCATGGACGGGCTGCCGGTCATCATCCGGCTCATCGACCCGCCCCTCCACGAGTTCCTTCCCAGCAAGGACGACCTGCTGGTCGAGGTGACCGAGATGCGGGTCAAGGCCAAGCGCCTGGAAAAGAAGGACAAGAAGAAAAAGCTGGCCAAGCTCCAAAAAGAGCTGGAGGAGAAGAAAAAGCTCCTGGACGCCGTGGAGGACCTGGAAGAGGCGAACCCCATGATGGGCCTGCGCGGCATCCGCCTGGGCATTACCATGCCCGAAATTACCCAGATGCAGGTGCGCGCCATCTTTGAGGCGGCCTGCAACAAGGCTGCCGAGGGCATCCATGTCCATCCCGAGATCATGATCCCGCTCACGGGCCACCACAACGAGCTAAAGGTCGCCAACGAGCTGTTGGTGCCCGTCGCCGAGGCCGTGATGGAAGAAAAGAACAGCCGTATCGACTACAAGTTCGGCACCATGGTCGAGATCCCGCGGGCGGCCGTCACCGCCGGCCAGGTGGCCGAATACGCCCAGTTCTTTAGCTTCGGGACCAACGACCTGACGCAGATGACCTTTGGCTATAGCCGTGACGACGCCGAGCGGAACTTCTTGCTGCATTACGTCGAGCACGGGATCCTGCCCAAGAACCCCTTCCAGACCCTCGACCGCCAGGGTGTGGGCGAGCTGGTCAAGATGGGTACCAAGCGGGGGCGCGATACCCGGCCTGATCTGGAAGTCGGCATCTGCGGCGAGCACGGCGGCGATCCGAGCTCCATCGAGTTCTGCCACATGGCCGGGCTCAACTACGTGAGCTGCTCTCCCTTCCGCGTGCCCGTCGCCCGCCTGGCGGCCGCCCACGCGGCGCTGGGGTTCCAGTACGAGGGCGACTAGCGCCTGTCGGTACAGCGCTCTGACCGCGCAAAGAAATTCAAGGTCGGGCTTTCGAGCCCGGCCTTTTTTCTGGCTGTCCGGTCTCTCTATTCGTTGATTTTCGCCGAGGAGTGTGCTATACTGCTCCCAACGCCAGCACCGCCGCTGAACCCCGCATCAGCACGGAAAGGAGCAAGCCATGAAACGAGTGAAGGATATTCTGCGCATCAAGGGCGACCAGGTATGGTCGGTCTCGCCCGACGCGACAGTACGCGATGCCCTGCAAGAGATGGCCGACAAGAACATCGGCGCCGTCCTGGTGATGGATCGCGGCCACCTGGCCGGGATCTTTTCAGAACGGGACCATGCCCGGAAGCTGGATCTCAAGGGCCGGCGGGCCGACGAAACCCGCGTAAGTGAGGTCATGACCCAGCAGGTGGTGGGCGTGCGCCCTGACGACTCGGTGGACGAGTGCATGGCCATCATGACCGAACGGCGCATCCGGCACCTGCCCGTGGTTGACGGTGGCGAGGTCGCCGGGATCGTCTCCATCGGCGACGTGGTCAAGTCCATCATCTCCGAGCAGCAGTTCCTCATCGAGCAGCTCGAGCTATATATCACCGGCACGCCGCAGCGGCGGTAGGCCTGGGCCGGGCCGGTCGCTCCTAATCCGGAGTGTCGGCCTGGTGGCCGAGCTGCCTTTGCACTTCGGCCACCAACTGCTCGGCCGTGATGGGCTTCTGGAGGAATCGGCGCACGCCTAGGCTGAGCATCTGCGCCCGCTCTGTCTCGTCGCTGACCGGGTTGGCCGACAGGAGGACGACGGGGATGTCGCGCGTCTCGGCCTGCTCCCGCAGGCGGCGGAGGGTCGTGCGCCCATCCATGCGCGGCATCTTCAGGTCCAGAAGGATCAGGTCCGGCCGGTCCTGCCGCACGGCCTCCAGGGCCTGAATGCCGTCGTAGGCCTCGGCCACCTCGTAGCCCGAGTGGGTCAAGAAGTGCTTGAGCCAACCGACGATGTCAATCTCGTCGTCCACGACCAGGATCTTGTTTCGCGTGCCGCCATTGCCCAGATCCAACACGCGGCGCACGCAGTTGAGCAGTTCCCCTTCGTCCAGAGGTTTGACCAGGTAGTCGGCCGCCCCCAGCGCCAGTCCCTTCTCGCCCTTGGGAACCACCGAGACGATCACCACGGGAATGTGGGCGGTAACGTCGTCCGCCTTCAGGTCTTTCAGCACCGCCAGGCCATCCACGTCCATCAGCAGGTCGAGGGTGATAAGCTCGGGCCGGAGCTGGCGGGCGACGTCGACCACCCTGCTGCCCTGGTTGACCACGACCACGCGAAAGCCGGCGCGCTCCAACTGGAGCTGGAACAGGCCGGTCACGTCCTGATTGTCGTCGGCCACCAGGATCCACGGGCCGGCAGGGATGGGGGAAGGGAGAGCCTTTGGTGCCTCCACTGCGGAGGGCGGGCCTGCCTCCACCCCCTCGGGTCTCACCAGGCCCTCGGGGAGCGGCAGCGTGAAGCTAAAGGTGCTGCCCTTGCCCAGCTCACTTGCGACCCGGATCTCGCCGCCGTGCAGCTCGACCAACGACTTGGTGATGTTCAGCCCCAGGCCGGTGCCCGTCTGCTGGCGTACCAGGTCGTCCTCGGCGCGGAAAAAGCGGGTGAACAGCAGGGCCTGATCCTGGGCAGAGATGCCCACGCCGGTATCGATGACGTCGATGCGCAGGAAGCTGTCCTCTACCCGGGCGCGCACCGTGGCGCCACCCTCCCGGGTGTACTTGTAGGCGTTGCTCAGAAGGTTGGTCAGGATCTGGGTGATGCGACCCGGGTCGCCAAAGATCTCGGGTAGATCGTCTGGCACGTCGATGGTGAGAGTCATGCCCCGATCCGCGAACTCTTTTTGCAGCGTCGTGGACACCTGATCGACGAGCTGCGGGATGGAGACAACCTTCACCTCCAGCTCGACCTTGCCCGACTCGATGCGCGACAGGTCCAGCAGGTCGCTCACGAGGATGTGCAACCGCTCGGTGTTGGCCCGGGCAATCTCCAGGAAGCTGGCCTGCTGCTTGCTTACCGGACCCGCGGCGCCCATGAGGATCAGCTCCAGGTAGCCCTTGATGGCCGTCAGAGGTGTGCGCAGCTCGTGGGAGACGATGGACACAAAGTCGCTCTTCATGCGGGCGACTTCGGCCTCGCGGGTAAAGTCGCGAAAGACGGCGACGGTGCCGGTCACGGCGCCGCGCATGTCATGCACAGGCGCAAAGCTGACAGAAAGGGTTTTGTCGGCCCACTCGAACTTGACGCTGGAGCGGTAAGAGTCGGTCTCCCGGAGCAGACCATCAACCATCTGCTGGTCCGCGGGCTCCACGTCGCCGGCCATAAGCTCCGCGATGTCCCGCCCCAGGAAGTCGCCGGCGTCCTTCCCCAGGAGATGGCCGATGGCCGGGTTGGCGACGACCGCCTTGCCGTCGTTGCCAAAGACGATGACCCCATCGGCAATGCCCTCCAGGATGGCCTGGTTCTTGTTGGCCTCGGCATGCTCGCGGGCCAGGGCCTCTGTCAGGTCGCGGGTGCGCTCGTCCACCCGTTGGTCCAGCTCGCGGTTGATGGCCCGCACGTCCTCCAGGGCGCGCTCCAGGCTACGGGCCGACAGCCAGGAGAGAAGGGCCAGGGCGTAAAAGCCCACGAGAGCGACGAGGTTGGGAACAAGCCCGGTGTACAGGGCGATGGACACCAGGATGACGGTAATAATCCCGGCGGCGAAAAAGCTGGCATAGGACCGCAGGATGACACTGGCCGTCAGGATCGGGATGGCAAACAGGAAGAGGGTGCGGCCGTCGACGACCTCTTTCGGATCCGACTCGGTGAAAGAGATGATGGCGATCAGCACCAGGAGAAACAGAGTGCTGGCCAGCCAGCTCAACCCGCGGCGGTTGATGACATAGATCACGGCAAAGCTCAACAGGCCGGCGCCGCTGCCCACGAGAACCGTGGAGTTTGTCGCCCAGTTTTGCACGTCGGCGATGCTAACCAGGATGGTAACCAGGAGGGTCAGAAACGTGAGGACGGACAGGCTCAAGAGGAGAAGGTTTAGCAGTCGCGAGCGCCTGCGCTCGTCGGGATCCTCCGACGGAATGTCGACGAGATAACTCAAAAACCTGACCAATCCCTCAACCATAACTCACTCCTGTGCTGCCAATGTCAGAGCACTGAGCACGGCCGAGCGCACCACCAGCTCCGGACAGTATAGGCACTTCCCGATCCAGATCGGCATGTACGGTGGCTCGCCGTGTTCGGCCAGCCAGTCCGCTCCACGACGGATGGCATGCCGCGGGATGTCGTGCCCGTGGCGCCTGGCCAGCACCAGTGCCTGAAGACAATAGGCTGTCTCCTCGGCGGTAGGCGCATAGTAACCCCAGCCTCCCGCCTGACCTTGCGTCGTAAGGATCCAGAAAATGGCATCCTCTATCAGATCGTCATCGTAGCCCGCAGCGGCTACTATGGCATGGGCAGTAGGATAATACGGCGAGGCGTGCCATTTGTCAAGCCAGAACATGCGCACCGTCTGGGTGCGCCGCAAGAAGCGCCTGACCTTTTCCACCGACGGGTGATCCACGGGCAGGCCCGCCTGGCGCAGCGCGCCCAGGACGTGGATGTTGGCGCTCAACGACGGGTTGGCCTCCAACAGGAAACAGCGAAAGTACTCCTCTACCTCGTAGCAGAGGATGGCGTCCAGGTCGAGGGGACGCCCGAAGCGGGCGAACAGCTCAAAAACCAGGCTGGTGTCGTCGCTGTCCCTCGGGGTATACCCCGATGCCTGGGGAATCCCCTCCCCGGGTTTCCAGAAACCTTGCAAGAAGTCCAGGTATTCGTGACATCGGGCGCGGGCCTCGTCGTCCAGAAGATCGGCCAGCAACAGATTCCACATCACCCACGACAGCTCAAAGACGTCGGAGGGGGCCACCGTCGGCACTGCCCCCTCCACGCTGATGTCATAAAGATATTGCAGGGCGGCCGGATCCAACGGGCGAACGTAGCGCACGAAATGGGCCGTGGCCGATGGGCTGTGGCCCACCGAGTGGTTGGCCTCCTGGAGGTTGTCCACGTCCAACAGGTTCAGGCCGTCGGAGCCCACCATCTCGGCCGAAAAGGCGACGGTCACGTGGCGGTTGATCAGCCCATCGGGCAGCGCGGCCAGCTTGGCTGCGCGATACTGGACCAGGTGTTCGAGTCCGGCCTTGGCTCGCTGCCCGATAACGCCCACATTCTCGGCCTCACCCAGCAAGGCGGGCACGATCATCTCGAAGCCGATGGTCTCACCCGTGGCATCGCTGCCCAGCCCGGCGACGGCCCTCTCCAGGAACGGCTGCGCCCGCAGGCAGCGGAGATGATCGCTCCTCGTGCCCTGCCGCGCGAGCACGGTCATGGCCGCGAGCGTGCATACAAGGCGATCGTGGTAGTAGAGTGGCACCTGTGCGCCCCAGCTTCCGTCGGGCAACTGCGACGCGCGCAGCCAGTCCAGGGCGCGCTCACCGAGGGGCTCACCCAGCTCGGCCAGGCGCGCCAGCCACGACGTATCGTAGGGCGTCACCGACATTGTGCTCTTGTTGGCGCCGATTGTGTTCAGAAGGGAATGCACGCTTGTACCTTGATTCATGTTTCTCGTTCAACCTGGTTTATTGGATTGGGCCTTGAGCGCGGCCGGGTGCAGTCAACGTCGTCGGGGTGTACCAGTTGAGGCAGAGGGACCCATAGACCAGGGCCTTTCTGTCTCCTGCCGATGCCCTGGGTCCTCTCGTGATGGGACTCGTAATAGCACTTTATCCACTGCCACTCGTCGGTCCCCAGTCCAGCATAGTCGATCTCTTCGCCACGGCGGTTGTAAAGGTGATCGAACAGCATCTCTCGCAACTGGCGGGCCGTCAGGTAGGGGGAAGGGCTGACGGTAAAGTACAGGTCCTCGTTGCCGGTGGACACGAGGGGCATGTCAAAGACGCAGAACTTGTCAAAGCCGATGAACAGGCTCACGGGGCCCACCCATTCCCCGTAGTACATCTCTACGAGAGCCCTCTTGTCGGGTGCGGTTCCGTGTTGTGCATGGTATTGAATGCCCAGCCGCGCCACGGTTTCGACGGCATCGTGGGCACAGACACCGTAGAACAACCGATATCGACCGTGATCCGCCGTGCGGGCGGTGGCCTCGTCGAACAGGTCCGACAGGTAGGCGTAGGGCGTCGCCCGAAAGTATGCCCGGTGGTCGCCGTAGAACCGGACGCGGACCTGGAAATCGTCGTAGAAGCGGAGAAAGGCCGGGTGCGTGGCCAGGCGCTCCAGGCCGTCGGCCGCCAACCGCATGTACCCGTCCCCACGATCGTCGATGAGGTCCGGGCCAAAGACGGGCGTCAGGAGAGTATCGAGGCCGTGCTCAAATAGGAGCCGGTACAGCTCGATGTGGCGCTGGCCGGTAATCTCCAGGTAGGTGGCCACCGGATCTTTTGCGCCCGCGAGGGCGGTGCTGTGCTCCAGCATGAACCAGCGCCGTGTGCCATTGATGGGAAAGACGCACACCCTGGGGCCGGCGGCACGGGCGAGCCGGGCCACCTGCTCCACGGGCAGCGCCTGGAAGGCTTCCAGTGTCATGTTCATGATCCCAGGCTCCTGGCGGCGGGCATGGTCACTTTGCCGGCCCTCAGGCGGTAGAGCAACAGCCCATAGAAGAATAGGATGACCACCATGTTGATGGGGAAATAGATGGCGGGATCGCTCAGGACGTAACCGCTGTCCGTCATGATGTCGCGCCCGAAGACGGCGACCGACAGCAGCCGCACCAGGTCCTGGAAGGCATAGCACAGAAAGAAAACCCAGATGAGGGGCCTCACCTGCGGCCCCCGCTCCGTGGCCAGGAGGTAGGTGAACATGGCGATGCCCAGCGACAGCTCCCAGACCATGTCCAGCCAGATAAAGGCCGCCAGGTAGAGGGCAAAGGCCAGCTCAAGGGCCAGGCGCGGCACCTCTCTGCCGGGTCGACCGACGGGGTTGAGGATGTGTCGCAAACCCACGACGGCCAGGGGCACCAGCAACAGCGTCTTGATCCCCAGGGCCAGGCGCAGCGTCATGGGCGAGAGCCCGGCCAGATAGGTGACGATCTGGCTGATGGAGTGGTTGTAGCCCAGGAACGGCGCCTCGGGTCCCCGCCACGGAAAGTTCTGGCGCATGTTCCACAGGAACGAGTAATAGTCGGCGTGCTGCTGCAAGCCATAAGCCGGGCCCACGGCCAGGCAGGTCAGGGCCACCACGCCGGCATAGGCGGCGACGGCCAGCCCCACCAGGCGGGCGAAAAAGCGCGTCCGGCCCAGGAGCAGGGGCAGCGCGGCGGCAAAGGCCCATTGGGGTTTCATCTGTAGGATGAGCGTCAGCCACAGAAGCGACCAGCCCAGGCGCTCGTGCAAAATGGCATCGATGAGCTGCGTGGCCAGCAGGGCCATGATGATATAGGTGTTCAGGAAGACCAGGTCGCTCCAGAACCCGGAAAAGACGAGCCACACCGGAAGGGCATAGACCAGGGCCTGGCAGCCCTCCTCCATCCCCAGCCGCCGGAAGATGCGGTCCCAGGAGAAAAAGAGGGCCACGTAGGCGGCCAGGTGCAAGACCGTGTGGGTCAACACCAGGGCCAGGGGCGACAGGAGCAAAAAGACCGAGAACACCAGGGCGAACGACGGCGTGTATTGGTAGAACTCGACCAGATCCAGCGCCCCCTTCAGGTACAGGTCCTCCCGGGCCTGGATGTGGCGGGCGGCATTCCAGTAGTCCTGAAGGTCAGGCGGGAAAAAGACGTCCTGGCCGAACTGCCCGCCCGTGAGCACGCCCGTGGTCAGCAGAACCTGCGCCGTCAGTCGCAGGAGCACAAAGGCCACGGCCAGCAGCAGGGCCACGCGAAAGCCCTTGCGCTGGCGCCAGGCATCGGCCAGGCGGCTGGCGAAACCTTCCCCGACCATGTTCCCTATCCCCCCTCGGGCCCGGCCGCCAGGTCGCCGTCGCCCGCCGTGGCGGGGATCCACCCCGTCCGGATCCGAATCTCCTTGTACACGCCCATGACCAGGGTAAACCAGGCCACCACCGCCAGGAATTGGACCAGCAGCGAGGCATCTCGCAGGTAGCGAATGAGCAGCAGCGAGACCGAGCAAGAAGCTCCCAGCCACAGGCTCCGGACAAAGCCAAAGCGCTCCCGGGCAGCCGCTTCCTGGGCCAGGGCCAGGGCCACGGCTACGACGAGGCCGGCGAGCAGGTCGGTCCACCAACTGCTCCACCCGGCCGACAGGTAAAGGGCGCCGGCAACCATGAGTGCCGAAAAAGCTACGACGTTGCCCACCATGGCCCGCGGGGTCTCCTTGTGACCGGGAAAGATCAGGGGCTCGGTGATGGCAATGACCACCGCCGCCAGGGCCGAGCCCAGGACCATGCAGCCCAGCGCCGCCGGCCACTGCCCCCGTTCCCAGAAATGGAAGGCGACCAGGAACCCCGCGATGAGGGGCACATTCTGGGCCAGCTCCCACAACATTCGCTTGACAGCGAGCATCGAGTCCCTCCCTTTCTGCTTTGAATCCACCACCAGTTCGACCCGTTCTATCGCCGGCGACGCCTATTCGCTGCGCAAGACGTGCACGATGGAGCAGCCTGCCGCCCACCGCCCGGGCAGCAGGCTGCCCGCCATGCTCACCAGGCCGATGAGCGGCACCAACAGGCCAAGGTAGACGGCGTTGAGAGTGACGTCTACCCGGCCAAAACCGTAGGAGGCCGTCAGCGTGTCCATGAGGCTTGTGGTGAGCAGCAGGCCCACCGGGATGCCCAGGATGGCCGACGCGAGCCCCAGGAGGCCGGCACTGGTGCCGACCATGGCGACCACCTGCCCTGGCGTCATGCCCACGGTCTTGTAGATGCCCACGTCGCGCACCTTTTCGCGCACCGCCAGCAGCGAGCTGTTAAAGACGTTGATCAGGGCGATGCCGATGAGCACCGCCGACAGGACATAGATGGCCAGTTGCAGGTAGCGCACGTCGTCGGGGATCCGTTCCTCGACGAGGGCCACGTTGAGATCGGCGTTGGGGCCCGACTCCAGCCTCTCCTCCAGGAGGAACGGATCGGCGCCGGGCCGGAGCTTCAGGTAATAGGCCCGGGGATCGGCGGCGGGCGCCAGGCGCCGCAGCGGCTCCAGGTTCACGGTCAACATGCGGCCCACGTTGGCCGGCTCAGGATACTGGCCGACGATCTGCCACGTAACCGGGCGGCTTTCCTTGCCCTCCAGGGTGGCTGTCATCCGGTCTCCCACCTGCAGGCCGAGCCAATCGAGCAGCCCTCGCCCGGCGATGGCCTCCATGGTATCGGGCCGCAACAACCTGCCCTCTTCGATCTTGACCGGGAACGGCGCCAGGTCCCCCTGGATGGCCCGCACCTGGAAAGAGGCGCCCTCGGGCGTGGTTGCCTCCAGGCGCTCCTCGGAGTAAAAGGCCTTGACCCCCGGCGCCATCCTCAGCTCGTGCCGCGTTCGGGCATCGCCGAACCGCTCGCGGGTCACGACGGCGTCGTAAGCGACGCCCAGGAGGGATGGATCCTCCCGGTAACGGTTCACCGTCTCGTTGATGGTCAGCCCGAATACGATGCCCACGACGCCCAGCGATAGATTGACGCCGGTGAGCAGCGTCCGGATGGGCCGGGCATACAGATCGCCGAGACCCAGCAGCGAGACCGGCGGCAGCCCCAGGCGCGTGGCCCAGCGGAGGAGCAGCGGCGCTCGCTTGCGAGGCGCCTCGGCTCCGACGGCGATGGCGCGGATGATGTTGGCCTGGGCCGCCCGCCAGGCCGCGCCCGCCGCGGCAAGGAGCGCAGTGGCCGAAACGATGCCCTGCACGGCGAGGATGAGTCCGGGTTCGACGGCGGGGCGGTAGCCGGCGCCCAGGGAAGCGGGCATGTTCCGCAGGGCCAGGGGCGACAGAACCGTGCCCACCGCCACCCCCACCGGCCCGCCCACCAGGCTCAGGACCAGGTATTGTCCCAGGTAGAGCCACAGGACCTGCCCCGGGGTAAAGCCCACAGCCTTCAGGACGCCCACTTGCCGGAACTGGGAGAGGACGATGGAGCCGACACTGCTGGCGATCACCAGCACGGTTGCCAGGCTGGCAAAGAGGCCAAAGGCACCCAGAAAGACCAGGTTCATCCGCACGCCAAAGAGCGCCGACTCGCGCATGCGGCGCCAGTCGGCGTGGGTCTCCAGTCCCTGCCCGTGGAGAACCTCGTCGACGGCGGCCAGCGCCTCGTCCACGGCGTTGGGGTCGGCCAGGCGCAGACCAAGGGCCCAGGTCCAGGTCGTCTCGTCGGGATACAGATCCCGCAGGGTATCCTCCGTCACGTACAAATAGGGCACCTGTTCGCTGGCATACCAGTCCCACATCGGATCGTAGGCCAGGCCGGTCACCGGCAGGTCCACCTCGCCGCCCCCGGCACGGGCCACCTGCACCCGATCGCCGGCGGCCAGCCCGTGGGTATCCTTCCACACGGTGTTGGCCACGACCTCCGCCTGGCGTCGCGCCAGGTCTCGGCCTTCCAGCAGCAGCAGGCGATTGACGGCCGGCGCCTCGCCGGGGAGGGCCCCCAGCGTCACCCAGGTGCGCTCGCCCGCGATCTCGGCCCGGCCGACCACGCTGTAGCGCAGGCCGGTGCTGGCCTCTATCTCGGGCAGGTGCTCGATCCGGTCCACGTCTCGCCGCGTTACCTTTCCTCGCTCAAAATAAAGCCACAGGTGCGCCGAATTCAGCTCCTCAAAGGCCCGGTCGTAGGGACCGCTGATATTGGCCAGGGTGGCCAGTGCCAGCGTCAGCAGGGTGCTGGACGTGACGATGGTCACCAGGATCAGCGCCGAGATCAGCGGCCGGGTGAGCAGGTCGGCCTTGACCTTGACGAGAACGGCGCCCATCGCTCCCCACCTCCTAGCGCAGCGCCGCCAGGCAGCGCGCCACGGACATGGGGTCGCCCCCCGAAATCCGCTCCACCAGGCGGCCGTCGTGCAGGAAGAGCACCTCCTGCGCCCTGGCCGCCGCCACCGGATCGTGGGTCACCATCAAGATCGTCTGTCCCCTTTCATGGCACTCGCTCAAAATGTCCAGCACCCCCTGGCCGCTGGCGCTGTCCAGGTTGCCCGTGGGCTCGTCCGCCAGGAGCAGCGTTGGGTCGTTGATGAGCGCGCGCGCGATGGCCACCCGCTGCTGCTGGCCGCCCGACAGCTCCCAGGGATGCTTGCCCGCCTGGTCCTCGATGCCCAGGCTGGCCAGCAGCGCCGCCGAGCGCTGCCGGATCGATTTTCTGTCCACGTTCCGGGCCAACAGAGCGGGCAGCTCCACGTTGGCCTGCACCGTCAGGTTCTCCACCAGGTTAAAGAACTGGAAGACAAAGCCGACGTGGGCTCTGCGGAACCTGGCCAACGCCGTCTCGTTCATGTCGTTTAGCAGGTGCCCGTTGACGTGCACGCTGCCCGCGCTGGGCCGGTCCAGCCCGCCCACCAGGTGCAGCAGCGTCGATTTGCCGCTGCCCGAGTGGCCCATAACGCTCAAGAATTCCCCGGCGCTGATCTCCAGGGAAACACCT
Source organism: Anaerolineaceae bacterium (assembly GCA_012514775.1). Next base: position 10,895 of record JAAYZQ010000040.1, on the reverse strand, counting down.
TGCAGGGCCTGAAAAAGCACGGCGCCGGCCGGGTACGTCTTGGTCAGTTCCGAAAGCCGAACCAGGAGACTCATAGCGCATAGTAGGTCCGGGAAAAGGCCAGCCGGAAGCCGTGTCCCATCAACACTTCCGCCAGGCGCGGATAGAGAGTCTGGCCCAGCAGCAGCTTCTTGCCTTGCTGCGCCGCCTCCTGGGCCGCATGGATGAACACCGACGTGGCGACGCGCCGGCCGCGGTAGGCAGGCAGGACGCCGGCGGCTCCCATGCAGGCGATTTCGCCGTGGGAGTGCCACAGGCAGACCCCGGCCGGGCGGCCTTCCACGAGGGCCAGGTAGTGGCGCATGGAGGGCTGGCGCAGCGAGCGCCGGAGCAGCATGGCCGCCATGGGCGCCAGGGAACCGGGCAGGCCAAAGGAAGCAAGATAGACCCGGGCGAACCCCAGGGCGTCGTTTTCTCCGACTCGAATGCACTCCACATCGTCCGACGCCAGTGGCGGGGGCTGCCATTTCGGTAGGTCAAGGGTAAGCCACGTCTCGGGAGACTCTTGCCGGCGAAAGCCCCGGCGAAGGAGCAGGTCCGGCAGGTCGTCGGGGCTGCAGGCCGGCGACAGGCAGACGTTGACGGGCAGCAAGCGCCTCCGGAAGTAGCGTACGATCTCGTCCACGAGGGGCCCGGCCCTCTCAGGGCTGGTCCGCAGCAGGCAGGCGTGGTTCATATCGGCCATCGGGAACAGGCGCGAGCGGATGAGAGTCACGTCGTCCCGTACCAGCAGGCCCGAGCCAGGGGTGGCCGCCACCAGGCTGCGCATGGAAGCATAGTTGGCCCGCTCCAGGGCCTGCACGTCCCGGGCCTCCATGGCGGTCATACCGGCCCCTGCCCGGCTGGCCGGCCCCTGCCCAGGGGATATCGCAAGAAGATCAAGAAACCGGCGAGCATGCAGGCCCCTCCCAGGGCGCCCACCAGGCGCACGCCCAGGGGCCCCTGGGGCTCCAGGTGACTGCGCCCCAGCAAGAGGAGGAGGGGCAGCAGGGCTGCCATTACTCCGTTGACCACCTGGTCCAGCAGCCCCCAGGTGGCGTAATAGATGCCCTCGCGACGCTGCCCTGTAAGCTCTTCGTCGTGGTCCACGATCTCGGCGCCCAGGGCCCGGGGCAGGACGACGACGCCCGACAGGGCAGCAGCCTGGAGCGTGACCCACAGCATGCCCTGGGCCTTGAGGCTCAGGGGCAGCCAGTCGCCGATGACCATCAGGCCGGGCAACACCAGGGCGGAGGTCAGCAGCGAGCCGGCAAACACTCGCCACTTGCCCCAGCGCTGGGCCAGCCAGTTGATCAAGGGATAGCATAGGAGCGAAGCCAGGACGGCGGGCAGATAGAACATCAGCGTGTCCGATTCCTGCAAGAGGCAGATCTCGGTGACGATGTAGGGCACCGAGGCCTGCACCAACCCCATGATGCCCCAGAAGCAAAATCCGGTGGCCGTCATGAACAGGAAAGCGCGGTTGCGCATCATGGATGCCAGGTTCTGCCGAAAATTCAGGCGCACGGCGGGGCGTGCCTGGTGCTCGGGCCGCTCGCGGAGCACCAGCAAGGGCAGGTAGAAGGCGGGCAAGAGGACCACGGCATAGATGAGGGCCGTGTGGGCAAAGCCAAAGCGCTCAATGAGGGGCCCGGCGCCCGCGGCCAGCATCATGCCCAGGACTGTCATGACGGCCGCCCAGGTCGACACGCGCACTCTGTGGGCGTCCGTCACCGCGATCTCGGGCAGGAGCGCCATGGTAGGCACCTGGTTCAGGATGTAGGCCAGGTTGTACCCTGCCAGCACTGCCACCAGGTACACCAGGTTCCACGGCGACGTACCACGGAAAGGCGGCGTCCAGAGCAGCACGAAAAAGACGAGCATGGGCAGGCCCGAGCCCAGGATGTACGGCAGGCGGCGGCCCCAGCGGGTGCGGGTCCTGTCCGACAGGTAGCCGATGGTGGGCGAGATGGCCGCACTCAGCACGCGCAGGACCAGCATGGCCCCTCCGTAGAGGGCCGCCGGCACCAGTGCGCTGCCCTCTCCTTCGGGTGGCAGGTAGAAGTAGAGCAGCCAGGCGCTCATCACCCCCCAGATCGCCGTGCTCCCCAGGGACAGCAGCCCGTAGAGAAGGTCAATCTGGGCACCGGGTAGCGCGGGTCTCGAGTCGGTGGCGACTGTCCGCGTCATCGACCGCTAGTGCATAGTTGAGGACGTGGGTCTTTGTTGCCCCAACCAGAGGCTCAGGTCGGCCTCGCTGATGCGCCAGCCACGGCCAACTTTGTAGGCCGGCAAATCACCTTCTTTGATCCAGCGCCGGACCGTGTAGACAGAAACCCGCAGCAGATGCGATACTTCTTGCGGGGTCAAAAAAGATTGCGGCTCCGAGGACGTCGTCGTCAGCATTCTGGGCCCTCCATCGGTGTATCGACGCGGCAGTTCCGAGCGGTCACAGTATAGCATAAAGTACTAAAGGCGCCTATAGGACATTGGTCCTATGGAGAGAAACTCGATTATTGCATGGAGAGCACAGATCGGGCCCGGCGAGGCCGTGGATGGGACGCCGAGCGGCGGCGTCCGGGGGACGGGACGGCCGGCGAGGTGGGGCGCGCTTTTGCACCCGGCGGTGTCGGGCCGGGTGCAAAAGCGCGGGCAGAAAGCGCACTACTGGGCGCGCCGTCAGGCGCGGCGCGGCTGTTTCAAGGCTTCGAACTCGTACCCCAACTGGCGCTGGCGGGCCTCGGCGGCCTGCTGCCCCTGCTCCACGACGTACTCGATGCGCTCCTTGATCAGGTCGCGCGTCGCCTCACCGCTGCGCGGCACCAAGAAGATCGTCACCAACCCGGCCACTGCGGCCCCGGTAACGAACCCGGCCAACAGCCAAAACAGACCCTTCATCGTCTTCCTCCATCAGTCTCAAGATCGGCCAAAGGGGAGGGCATCAGGAGTCCTGGGCCTCCCGGATCACTTCCCGCACCCTCCTGGAGAGGGCGCCAAAGAACTCGGTGTACATGACCTCCAGCGTTCGAGGCCGCGGCAGGTCGACCTTGACCTCGGCCCGGATCTGGCCAGGCCGGGACGACATGACGAGCACCCGATCGGCCAGGAAGATGGCCTCCTGCAAATCGTGGGTGACCATCACGGCCGTCACCTGCCGCGCCCGCCAGATGCGCAACAACTCCAGGTTCATCTGCTCCCGGCTCAGGGCATCCAGGGCGCCAAAGGGCTCGTCGAGGAGCAACAGCTCCGGCTCGGCGACCAGGGCGCGGGCAATAGCTACGCGCTGGGCCATCCCCCCGGACAGCTCCCGGGGATACAGATCGGCAAACCCGTCCAGGCCAACGAGGGCCAACACGCCCCCCGCCCGGCTCACGGCCTCGGCCCTGGCCGTGCCGGCCACCTCCAGGGGCAGCAGCACGTTGCGCAAGACGGTGCGCCAGGGCAAAAGGTTCACGTTCTGAAAGACATAGGCCACCTGCCGCTGCGGCGAGGTCAGGGGCCGGCCATCGAGATACACCGCTCCGGCGGTCGGCACCAGCAGGCCGCCCAGGATGCGCAGCAGGGTGCTCTTGCCACAGCCAGAAGGCCCGACGATGGCCACGAACTCGCCCCCCCGCACCTGGAGCGATACGTCCTCCAGGGCAGCCAGGTCTCCCTGGCCGCTGCGGTAGACCTGGCCCAGGCCCCGCGCTTCGAGCACCGGCTCGCCGTTGTGGTTCCGCACCTAGGGCATCTCCACCTGGTCGACAAACTCGTTGCTGTACATCTCCTGGACGTCCGATCCCGGCTCGATGAGGCCCATGCGCTCCATCACCTCCTGAGAGGCCGTCCAGTCCTCCGGCCGAGAGCGGCCCAGCTCGTCGCTGTCTGCCCTCCAGAACTCGATGCACTCGTCCAGGATGGCCCGGTTCACCTCCTCGGTGGCCTGATCGCCGGCCAGCTCGGGCACATATTCCCGGGAGATGTCAAAGGCCTCGTCGGGATTCTCCAGGGTAAAGGCCAGGCCACGCAGGGCTGCTCGCACCATGCCCTCCACCAACTCGGGCCGCTCGGCGGCCGTTTCGTCGTTGGTGATCAAGCCGTTGGACACCAGGTTGATATAGTCCGCCACGTAGATGATGTCGAGCTCCTCTCCGCTGACCTCCAACTGCACCGGCTCGTTCATGGCATAACAGATGGCCGCGTCCACCTGCCCCTCGGTCAGGGCCGCCACCTGGGTGTAGCCGATGGTCACCAGCTCCACGTCTTGCCCGCTCAAGCCGGTGGCCTCCACCAGGGCGCGCCAGCCGATGTAACTGGCTCCAAAGGTGACCGGCGTCCCCACCAGGCGGCCTTCCAGGTCCTCCGGGGTCTGGAGGCCCATCTCGTCCAGGGAAACCACGCAGACCGGAAAGCGGCGGTACCAGTTGAGGACATAGAGCACCGGCAGGCCCTGGCTGCGTGCCAGGATCACCTGGTCGCCGCTGCCGATTACAAAGCTCAGTTCGCCGGTGCCAACCAGCTTGAGCAGATCGGTGTCCCAGCCATAGTCGAACTGGATCTGGATGCCCTCCTCGGCAAAGTAGCCTTTTTCCATGGCGACGTAAAAGGGCGCGAACTGAATGTTGGGAATAAAGCCCATGGCCAGCCTGACCGTCTCTGTTTCCGCGGCGGGCGCCCTCCCGCAGGCGGCGAGGACGAGACTGACCAGCCACAGGGTCACGACGCTCCACATTGTGCGTTTCGTTTTCATGTTATCCTCCAAGTCCGGGTGCTCCCCATTCGACCCAAAGCTGGGTCACCAACATAACGGCCGACAAAACGATAACAACCGGCCAGGCCCAGCGACGATCTGACAGGCCGGCCAGGCTCACGGGCCAGATGAGATGCCAGGGTTGGCTGCGCGCCGCGCCCAGCACAAAGGCCAGAAGGAGGGTGACAAACCCCACGTTGCACACATCCTGGTACGATCGCTCGCTCCGCTGCAACCGCTTGAGCAGCCACAAATAGGCCATCGCCAGGAGGATCAGGCCGCCAACAGTGGCCCACGCCACCACGTCGCGGGCTTCATGAGGCGCGTTGACAGGGATCAGCACCCGGCGCATGAGGGCCAACAGCTCAAGGTCGCCGCCGTCGCGAAAGGGCGCGAACACCAGCCCCGTGACCGTCAGGCCCGTCAAGCCCGCGCCCAGGAGGAGCGGCCAGGTTTGCCGGCCCAGCTTCTCCCAGCGTTCACCGGCATAGATCAGGAAGAAGGGGACAAAGGCGGCCCCCATGTACTTGATCCAGGCAGACAGCCACAGGACGAGAAAAGCCAACAGCCACCGCGTCTCGAGGAGCAGCCAGAACGCCAGGAGGACGAGGGCAATCATGACCATGTCGTTGTGCCCGTCGCCCACGCCCATCACCAGCACCAGGGGGTTCCAAGCAAAGAGATAGAGCCCTTGCAGGGCATCGCCGGGGCGGATGCGACGCAAGATCCGCTCCAGCAGCCAGGCCATGCCGGCATAGGCGGCCACGGCCAGCCCCTTGAGATAGGCCAGGCCACCGGCCACGTCATGTCGCCCCATGGTGCCCGGCGCCGAAATGAGCGACCAGGCGGGCCCATAGGCCGACGAATGGCGGGCATAGGCCGTCGGATACGCCGCCAGCAGAGCGTCGCGCCTGCTCACCAGGGTGTCCTCCAGGGGGTTTCCCTCCAGGTCGGTAAAGAGGTGCGCCCGGCCGAGGTAGACGAACAGGTCCGCGGTGATGGGCAGGAGCCAGAAGAGGGTGATGGCGTACAGGCCGCCAAAGGCCCAGATGACCTTGCGCGGCACGCCGCCCTTTCGCACGGCGCCCCAGCCCAGGGCATAGGCCGCCAGCAGCACGGCCAGGCCTGCCAGGCAAGCGACCAGGTCGCTCCAGCCGTTGCCCATGAGCTCGGACCATCTTTGCAGCTCGCCCCCATAGGTCCACCAGGGCAGCCGCAACGTGATGGCCAGGTAGATGCCTTCGGTCAGCAGGCCCGCGACCACCAGGGCCAGGAGTGAAGAGCGCTTCAACTTCCTAGCCCCCTTTCTTCCAGCGCAGCAACAGAGTTTCAAGGGCCGATACGGCGCCGTAAAGGCCCAGGGCGATGGTCATGAGCACAAGGAGCGCCACGAACATGAGGGGAGTGTCGAACAGCCCGCGGTTGGCAAGGTTCACCAGGAACCCCAACCCCCGATCGGACTGGGCAAACTCGCCGACCACGGCGCCAATGACCGATAGCGTGACGCCGACCTTGAGCCCGCCGAGGAGCACGGGCAGGGCCGCCGGGACCTCCAGGTAGCGAAAGATCTGCCAGCGGCTGGCCTGCAGCGAGCGCATCAGGTCCATCAGATCCTCCTCCACCGAGCGCAGCCCGACGATGGTCGTGATCAACACCGGAAAAAAGATGGTCAGGGCGCTGACCAGCACCTTTGACAGCAGCCCGAACCCGAACCAGACGATGAGCAACGGAGCCAGGGCAACGATGGGAATCGATTGGCTGGCAACGATGTAGGGCGACAGGAAACGCTCGATGAGGGGCGATTTGGCCAGCAGGTAGCCCAGGAGCGTGGCGGCCGTGAGGCCCAGGGCCAGGCCGCCCAGGATCTCTAGCAGGGTAATGGACGTGTGGTACCACAGTGTGCCGTCGACGGCCACCTTCAGGAAACGCTCCCACACCCGCGCAGGAGATGGCAGCAGGTAGGTCGAGTAGTCGCCCAGGCGGGTCACCAGCGCCCAGATGCCCACCAGCCCGACCATGGCCACAGGCACCAGCAGAACCTCCAACGGCAAGCGGACGGGGCGCCGGGCGGGCATCGGTCCGGCCCTGCCGCCGGTCGCATTGTCGCGCGCGCTTCTCGAGATTTGTCTCACGCACCTCTCCAGCACAACAAAAAACCCCAAAGGCCTGGCGCCTTCGGGGCATTGTGACCCACGCGCAGCGGTTCGCTGCGTCCTGTGCCAACCACCTTCTTCCATCCGGACTGTACCGTCGGCTCCGGCTTTGCACCGGATCTGTACGCTTGCCAGGCAGAGCCTGGGGCGAACTCGCGGGCTTGGTCCCCGGATCAAGTCCTGTTCCGAGTCGACCTTACCGCCGGTCGGGAATTGGCGCCATGCCTCACCCTGCCCCGAAGGTTCTTCGGTTGACCGTGGGCATTATACCTCAAGCTGCGGCAGTTGGCAACTTTTGCCCGGGGCCCGGCAAGAACGGTCGCCGCCAGATCTCGCCATTGACAGACCCCCGGGCTGATGGTATAGTCTGCGTGGTGCGTCTTAACCGAGGCGGCCAGCTTTAATAGAGCAGAGGATGCTGCGCACCCTCAAGGCCCTGGCCGAGGGGTAGCGCCACGCGTTCCGCAGGCCGCAGGACCGGCGACTGGCGCCCGGCGTCGGTCTGTGGTACAATCTGTGCCATGCACGATGTCCAGGGAGACCTATGCCGATTCGACTTTTGCCGCCCGACGTAGCGGACAAGATTGCCGCCGGCGAGGTGATCGAGCGTCCCGCGTCGGTGGTCAAGGAGCTCGTAGAAAACAGCATCGATGCAGGTGCGACCCAGATCCAGGTCGAGATCCGCGAGGGTGGGCAGCGCTACATCCGCGTCGCCGACGACGGCGGCGGCATCCCCGCGAGTGAAGTACCCCTGGCCTTTGCCCGCCACGCCACCAGCAAACTTCGCGACGCCTCGGATCTGGACCGCATCGAGACTCTGGGCTTTCGGGGCGAGGCGCTGGCCAGCATCGCCGCCGTCAGCCACGTCACGGTCCTGACCCGGCCCCGGTCCGAGATGATGGGCCATTTTCTGCGCGTCGAGGGCGGCCAGATCGTGCGCGAGGAGGGGCGCGGCGGCCCGGCGGGCACCATCGTCACCGTCGAGCACCTCTTTCACAACGTGCCCGCCCGCCTGAAATTCCTGCGCCAGCCGCAGACCGAGGCCGGCCACATTTATGACGTCGTCAGCCACTGCGCCCTGGCCTACCCCGAGATCCGCTTCGGGCTGGTGAGCGACGGCCGCCAGGCCTTCCAGTCGCCCGGCAACGGCCAGCTCTACGACGTGGTCCTGGCCCTCTATGGCCTGGAGATGGCCGAGCAGATGATGCCCCTGGCCGCCCCCGAGCCTGCCGGCGACGCCGAGGCCCGGCCCTGGCCCCAAGTCTTGGGCTGTATCGGCAACCCCAGCCTGCACCGCGCCAACCGCACCTATATCACCCTCTTTGTCAACCGCCGCTGGATCCAGGACACATCGCTGGCCTACGCCGTGGTCCAGGCTTACCACACCCTGCTGCCCGTCGGCCGGTTCCCGGTGGCCGTCGTGCTCCTGGAAGTGCCCCCGGGCGACGTGGACGTCAACGTGCATCCCACCAAGCGCGAGGTCAAGTTCCGGGAGGCGCGGGCCGTGTTCGCTGCCGTGCAGCGGGCGGTCCGCCACACGCTGGTCACCCGCGCCCCCGTCCCCGAGGTGAGCCACGCTCCCCGCACCTGGCCGGCACCCGATTGGGAGCGCCGCCAGAGCCTGCTGGCCGCAGGCCGTGGAGAGGGCGCCGAGCGCCAGCTTGCCATGACCATCGGCCGGGGGCTCGATAGGGAGGGAGCCGGCGCCGACGAGGAAGCCCTCGAGCCCGTGGGTCCCATCCGCCTGCCCCTGCTGCGCGTCGTCGGCCAGGTGGGGCAGACCTACGTCGTGGCCGAGGGGCCCCAGGGCATGTACCTGGTGGACCAACACGCCGCCCACGAGCGGGTGCTTTACGAGAAAATGATGGCCGAACGAGCGCAACACGCCGTCGCCTCGCAGGTCCTCCTGGAACCCCTGACCCTGGACCTGCCCGCGCCCCTGGCCGCGGTCCTCTCGGAGCAAATGGCCGCGCTCAACGAGGTGGGCTTTGATCTGGAGCCTTTTGGCGGCAACAGCACACTTCTCCGGGCCGTGCCCGCCATCCTGGTGGTGCCCGACGTGCGCGCCGCCCTGGTGGACATCCTGGAGATGTTGCGCCAGGGCGACGATCCTCTCGCATCGCGGGCCGAGGAGCGCCTCATCGCCACCGTGTGCAAGCGCGCCGCCGTCAAGGGGGGCCAGGTGCTTTCCATGGACGAGATGCAGCAGTTGATACGCCAGCTCGAGCAGTGCGAATCGCCGCGCACCTGTCCCCATGGCCGGCCCACCGTGCTGCACTTTTCCGTGGAACAGCTCGAAAAAGAGTTCGGGCGGAGGTAAGCTGTGACGCGAGCAGTGGTCCTGGGCTCGACGGGCTGCATCGGCAACAACATCGTGCGCGCCTGCCTGGCCGCCGGCTGGCAGGTGCGCGCCTTTCATCGGCAAGGCAGCGACACCTGGATGCTGGATGGCTTGCAGGCGGAGCACGTCGTGGGCGACATCATGGAGCCCGCCAGCCTGGTTGACGCCATGGAGGGCTGCGACGTTGCCTTTCACGCCGCGGCCTACTATCCGCTCCATTCCCTCGACATGCGCGGCTCGCTGCGCACTGCCGTGACAGGCATGCGCCACGTCCTGGCTGCCGCCGACGAGGCGAGGGTCGGACGCCTGGTGTTCACCAGCACCCTGACGACCATCGGCGCGCCGGCCCGGGCAGGCTGTCCGGCCGACGAGGACGACTTCTATCTCCCGGGCAGCACCGACAGCGCCTATTTCGAAAGCAAGTGGGCCATGGAGGCCGAAGCCTGGCGGGCTGCCGCCCAGGGCCGGCCGGTGGTCATTGTCAATCCCACGGCCGTCTTTGGCCCCTGGGACGTCAAGCCCACCACGGGCGAGATCCTGGTCAACGTGGCCCAGGGGCGCTTTCCCGTGTGGCTCGACCTGGAGGTCAACGTCGTCGATGCCCGGGACCTGGGCGAAGGCCACAGGCTGGCCGCGGAGCGGGGCCAGCCTGGCAGGCGCTACATCCTGGGCGGCGAGAATCTGCCGGTCCGCGAGGCCCTTACCGTCGCGGCCCGGGAGGCCGGCGTGCGCCCTCCCCGCTGGCACGTCTCCCTGGGGCTCGTGCGCTGGCTGGTCCGCGTCGGCGAAGCCGCCGGCCGGCTGCCGCTGGTCCGGCCCCTCCCTCTCGAGCACTTCAAGACCATCGGCGAATGGCGGGCGCTGAACACTGCCCGGGCACGCGCCGAGCTGGGGTTCAAGACCCGGCCTTTCATCGACACGGTCCGGGATACGCTGGCCTGGTTTCGCGAGTACGGGTACCTGTAGGCTTAGAGGCACAGTGCGCGTTATTCGCCTTCTGGCACGTTCTGTGGTATAATAGTGCAGGCGATCTCGGCATGTAGCTGCGGACCAAAGGAGATGGCAGGGCATGACCAAGCTCTTTGCGGGTGTAGCCAAGCTAAGGCTGCAGCAGGTATTGATTATCGGTTTTGCCTTGACCACAGCCATCACCATGGCCGTCGGGACCCCCATCACCTACGGCGTCATCAGGCGCTATCTGGACAACGCCCAGGACAAGCGAGTCGGCCGTGACATGGATCTGGCCGAGGCATTCTATAACAGCAAGCTGAACGACCTCGCTACGTCGTCGCACCGCCTCGCCTCTGCGCGCATGATGCGGCACAACATCGAGGCAGCCGCCGCGGGCGACGAGGCGGCCGAGGCAGCCATCGTCGACGCCATCGAAAACGAGCTGAAAAATCTGCCGCCCACGGTGCGCTTTGTCCTCGTCCTCGACGCCAGAGGCCAGGCGGTAACCGGTCGCACCCTGTTCGACAGCCACATCGAACAGGCCGACACCGGGGCAGACTGGTCGAGCTTGCCCATCCTGGCCGACGCTCTGGCACGCGGCCAGCCCTTGGCGGCCACAGAGGTCATCCCCGTCGAGCTCTTGCGCCACGTCAAGCTCGAAAATCGGGCCTACACCCAACTCGTGGAAACGCCCAAGGCT
>JAAYZQ010000359.1 GCA_012514775.1 Anaerolineaceae bacterium | reverse complement strand
GCCATGGCTGCCTCCTGTTCGGAGTTCATAATAGGCTGTGTCTAAGACACAACCTATTATAAACCAATCTCGCGCTTGGGTCAACTTCAGGCAATAGACAACTTATCAAGAGCAGACCTGCACGATATCGGGTTAGAAATTGTGCTGAGACACTCGTGAATGCAGAACGCTGGAAAGCACATCGACGACTTCCTGCCCGGGACTCCGGGCAACAGAGACTTGCACCCAAACCCAACCTATGCTATACTCTCCCCTGGGCGTATCAAGACCTGCGGGTGTAGCGCAGTGGTAGCGCATCTGCTTCCCAAGCAGAGTGTCGTGGGTTCGAATCCCATCACCCGCTCTGAGGCTCCAAACGGGCTCCCATTGCCGGGAGCCCATTGCTTTCCTTCAGAGAGAGGCGCGTGGAAGAATCCCATTCGTTTGTTCCTTTGCTCATCGTGGTCGCCCTGGCCTTTTTTGTGCCACTGGTCCTGACCCGGTTTCGACGCCTGCGGCTGCCCGTGGTCGTGGGCGAAATCCTGGCCGGCATCGTCGTCGGCGACAGCGGCCTGCAGCTCGTCGGCCACGATTCCATGCTCGACGTCCTTTCGCTGCTGGGCTTTGCCTACCTGATGTTCCTGTCGGGGCTGGAGATCGATTTCGACGTCGTCGTTCCCCGGCCTGGCGCCTGGCAGGGCTCCTGGAAGGAACGTCTGGGCAGCCCCGTCGTCCTGGGGTTGGTGGTCTTTGGGTTGACGCTGGCCCTGGCCCTGCCCGCCGGATGGCTGCTGCAAACGCTGGGCATGTCCGCCGGTCCCTGGCTCATGGCCCTCATCCTGTCCACCACGTCCCTGGGGGTGGTCGTCCCGGTTCTGAAAGAACGGGGGATCCTGGGCACTGCCTACGGCCAGTCGCTGCTGGTGGCCACGGTCATTGCCGATTTTCTGACCATGCTGCTGGTCAGCGTCTATGTCATCATCAACACCTCGGGGCTGACCCTGGAACTGCTGCTGGTGCTGCTGCTCTTTGGCGTCTTTGGCAGCGCCTACCGCCTGGCCCGGGCGGCCCGCCGGCGTTTTCCGGGCCTGGGCCTGTTCCGCAACGTGTCGGCGGCCACGGCCCAGATCGACGTCCGCGGCGCCTTTGCCATTGGCCTGTTCTTTATCGCCCTGGCCCAGGGCCTGGGCGTGGAGATGATCCTGGGCGCGTTCCTGGGCGGAGCGCTCATCTCGCTCCTCGCCGACCGGCACGCCACCGACCTCCACCACCGGCTGGACGTCATCGGCTATGCCTTCTTTATCCCCATCTTTTTCATCATGGTCGGCGTGCGGTTCGACTTGGGGGCCGTGCTGGCCTCGCCCCAGTCCCTGCTGCTGGTGCCCATGCTGCTGCTCCTGGCCTACCTGGTCAAGCTCGTCGCCGCCGCGCCGTTTCGCATCAGCTACGGCGGGCGCGATACGCTGGCCGGCGGCATCCTGCTCACGTCGCACCTGAGCCTGGAGATCGCCGTGGCCGCCATCGGGCTGCAACTGGGCATCTTTGACCAGGCCACCAACTCGGCCATCATCCTCATGGCGGTCATCACCTGCACGGTTTCGCCCCTCATCTTTAACCGCATCGGCCCCATGCCGGCCGAGGCGCCCCGCAAGTTTGTCGTGGTGGGTGCGGGGCGAACGGCCCAGCTCCTGGCCCGGCGCCTGTCGGGCCACGGCAAGGAGGTCGTCGTCCTGGACGGCAAGCGGGAGGGGCTCGAGGGGGCCGGGGGCACAGCCCTGCCCCTTGCAGAGGGCGATGCCCGCGACCTGACCACCTGGCAGGCCCTGGAGCCGGAGACGATCCGGGCCGTGGCGGTCGTGCTGCCCGACGATGGGGAGAGCCTGGAGGTGGTGGAGCTGGCCCGCGAGCGGCTGGGCCTCGAGCCGGTGGCGGCCCTCATCCACGACGCTGCCCTGTCCAGGCGTTTTGCCGACCTGGGCGCCCAGGTGGTCAACGCCAGCCTGTCGCCCATCGTCGAGATGGAATACCTGCTGCTCTACCCCACCATCTCGTCCGTTCTGACCGACCTGGAGGACGACTATGACGTGGCCGAGGTGACCCTCAGGTGCCGCGACCTGGTCGACCGGCCCCTTTCGGAGCTGAACCTGCCCGGCGGGGTGCGCATCGTCATCGTGCGCCGCGAGGGCGACGTCGTCCTGCCCCAGGGCCACACCCGGCTCCGCATGGGTGACGTCCTGACCGTCATGGGCTCGCAGGACGAGGTGGGCAACATGGTGGAACGCTGCCACCGGGAGCGGGCATAGGCGGGGAGGCTCGAAGGTGAGACCACAGATGGATGACGTGCAGGCGATGTTGGGCCAGAGCCCGCTCTTTGCCGCCCTGGCGCCCGGCGAGCGGGCCAGGCTGGAGCCGCAGCTCGTGCGCCGTGCCTGGGAGCGCGACGATTACATCTTTTTCGAGGGCGAGCCGGCCGAGTGGCTGATCCTGCTGGTCAGCGGCCGGGTCAAGATGATCAAGCATTCGGAGAGCGGCCGGGAGACGATCCTGGCCACCTTCGGGCCGGGGCAGATCGTGGGCGAGGTGGGGGTCCTGGTGGCCGACACCTACCCGGCCACGGCCCAGGCCCTGGAGCCGGCCGTCACCGCCAGCATGCGCCGTGCGGAGTACGTGGCCCTGGTGCAGCGCCATCCGGAGCTGGCCTGGGCCCTCATCGTGGAGCTGGGGCGGCGGTTGCAGCGCGCCCACGAGACCATCCGCAGCATGGCCGTGGAAAAGGTGGAGCGGCGGGTGGCCCGCGTGCTGCTGCGCATGGCCAACACGGCCGGCGAGCGCCTGCCCGACGGCACGATCCGCATCACGGTGCCCCTCACCCGCCAGGACATTGCCGACATGGCCGGCACGGTCATCGAGACGGCCATCCGCACCCTCAGCAAGTTTCAGAAGCAGGGTTTGATCCGGACCGAGGAGGGGCTGATCGTGCTCCTCCAGGCACATCGCCTGGTTGCCATCGCCGAAGAGCTGTAATCGAGCCGGCGACGATGGCCAGGGCGGCCAGCACCGGCGCCAGGGCGGCCCAGGCAGCCAAGGCCAGGGTCCAGCGCCCGGACCAGGCGGCCGGCCACAGGCCGGTCAGGGGCAGGAGCGAGGCGACCAGCAGGACGACGGCCGGCGCCATGGCCCGCCACGCCGTCCCCCAGGTGCGGTTCCCCAGGAGAAGCAGGCCCAGGCTGGCGAACCCCAGGAGCTGCCAGTGGAGAAAGGACACGCGCAGCCCGGCGGCCTGCGCCCAGCCGGCGACGGGGGGCAGCACCAGCCCGGCCGTGCCGGCCATCACCAGCCCCAGGAACGCCAGCGGCAGCCGCCAGCAGGCGGGCAGCCGCGGCCACAGCGCGGCCAGGTGCAGCGACAGCCCGGCCGTCACCGCGACGCCCCCCAGGCTGCCGACGAGGCGCAGCGGCCCGGGCACCAGCGCGGGCGGCATCTTGAGCAAGAAGAGCACCGGCACCCCCACGGCCAGCAGCCGCGTGCCCCACGCCGCCGGCCGCGAGGCAGGCCCCGGATAGACGGCGTGCAGCAGGCCCAGCAGCGCCAGGACGAACCAGCCGTCGGAAAAGAGGTCCAGGAAAAAGTGGACGCCGGCGGCCGTCCAGAAGGGATCGCGCGCCCCCGCCACGGCCAGGCCGGAGCGCAGGCCCGCGCCACCGGCGGCCAGGAGCTGGAACAGGATGGCCAGGTCCCACAGGCGCAGCGGCTGGCCGCCGCGCACCCCGCGACGGGCGCGGAGGTAGAGCAGGGCAAAGGCCAGCCAGGGCAGCATCTCGGCGCCCGAGATCATGCCCGACAGGGGCAGCTCCCGCCCGGCGATGGCCAGCCGGCCGTAGCCCGCCAGTAGAAACGGCGGATAGGACAGCAGCCCCAGGAGGATGGCCGCCCCGGCCGTCCAGGAAAACCCATGCCCGGCCGGGCGGCCCGTCTGGCCCGGCAGCCAGGCGGCGATGAGGAGCATGAGGGCCGGCGTGGCCCAGGCAAAGTACATCAGGTGCGAGTGGGCGTGGCGCACGTTGGTGAATTGGAGCCCGCCCGGGAAGCCGTGGAGCATCCCCGCCCGCAGCAGCACGCCCGTCGAGCCGGCCAGGACAAACGCCCCCAGGGCCAGGAGCCACAGCCGCCTGCCCGGCACGCCCGCTCTCTGCTCGTCGCTCGCCATGCCGTCCACCTCACGTCCCTTCTCTCACTCTGCCAGGGCCGCCCTCACGGCGCCTTCCCCGGCAGCATACCACGGGGCGCGCGGCTCGTCCATGAGATAAGTCATACGGCGGGTTGCCGCGCCCGGTCGATGTACTTGCTGAGGACCTGGTCCCAGCCGGTGAAATAGCCGCCGCACCTGGCATTGACCGCGTTTGATATTTACATAAATAATAAGATACATTGACAAATCCCCGATCCTATGCTAGGATCGGGCCCTGGAGGTGAATATGAAATCATGGAGGATGGGCCGGGAAGCGTCCGCTTTCCGGTTTCTTGTTCTGCCGCTGGTGGCCATCCTGGCCGTGTTCGTCATGGCCGGCTGCGACGGCGGCGCGGTGGGCGGCAACGGGCAGCCCGAGCCGGCCATCGAGACGTCGCCCGAGGCGGCGCGTACTTTTGTGGAAAAGGTGGTGGCGACGGGCGAGGAGGGCGCCGGCGGCGATGAAGTGACCCTGGCCGTGACCCAGGAGGAGGTCAGCTCCTTCCTGGACCTGGCCTCGCGGGTGGCGCGCGTGGCGGCGGCCCAGGGCGCCGATAGCCTGTCGGACGTGGAGCAGATGGACCCTGCCACCCTGCCGGAGGGCGCCGAGGAGCTGCCCGAGCTGCTGGCCATGCTGCGGGCCGAGGGCGACGTGCCCGACGTGGAGCTGCCCGACCTGGAGTTCTGGTCGCGGATCGTCGAGCCCAGGGTCCGCTTCGAGGGTGACGGCGAGATGGTCGTCACCGGCCGGGTCGACCTGCTGGGCTTTCAGCAGCCCGTGCGCATCGTCGCCGTGCCCCGGCCCGAAGGCGACAGGGTGTTCCTGACCTTTGTCGAGGGCAGCATCGGGCCGGTGCCCTTGCCCACCTGGCTGGCCAACCAGCTCGTCACCAACGTGGACGCGCTGCTGGTGATGGGCCAGGACTATGCGTCCGTCAGCGACGTCACGGTGACCGAGGGCGAGCTGTCGGTGACCGGCCGCCTGGAGCCATAGGAACGAGCGCTCCGGGCAATTGAGGTTGCGAGGAGCAAGATGACCGAACCGAAGACGAAACCGACGGATGCAAGCGTACAGGAATTCCTGGGCAGCGTCGACAACGACCGGCGACGCGAGGATGGCTTTGCCCTCCTGGAGATGATGCGCGAGGTGACCGGCGAGGAGCCGAGGATGTGGGGCCCAAGCATCGTCGGCTTTGGCAGCTATCACTACAAGTACCAGAGCGGCCGCGAAGGGGACACGATCGTGGCCGGCTTTTCCCCGCGGAAGCAGAACCTGACGCTCTATCTCACGGGTGGCCTGGACGAGTATAGGGAGCTTCTGGGCAGGCTTGGCAAGCACAAGACCGGCAAGGGATGTCTGTACATCAACAAGCTGCAGGACGTGGACCTGAACACGCTGCGGGAGCTGATCCGCCAGTCCGTCGAGGAGGCGAGGCGGATGGACACGGCGGCAAGGGGCTGAGAATAGGCCGTGACCACAGGTCAGGGCGACCACAAGTCGGGCGACCGCAAGTCAGGGCGACCGCAAGGGTTCGCCCCTACGTTTGGATGCCGCTCTGGCGATCCGAGCGGAGCGGACGAGCGGAAAGCGGCTCGCGGCGAATTGGCGTGCAGGGCCAAGCCGGTGTACAATGGGGTCGTGGTCGCCCATCCTTCAGTGCTCCCGGGGCGGGCCCGGGCACGACGGCACTGCATGGCTGGTACACTGCGCGATGGGAGGAAGCCATGGGCCCCGGAAGGGTTCGCTCTCTGGCAACGGTCCTGCTTGCCGTTTTGCTGGTCGCCTCCTGCGGGCCCGGGCCCGCGGACACGGCCCCGGCCAACGTGACGGCCACGGCGCCGGCCGTCGAGGCGGCGCCAGAGTCCACCGCAACCGCCATTCCGCCGACGGCGCTGCCGGCGAGCAGTGTTCCGGCGCCAACCTCGGGCTCTCCCCCGCCCACCGCTGGAACCCCACCCTCACCGCCGGCCACGGAGGCACCGGCCGCGGGGCCGTCCATGGGCCCGGAAAACGCCGGCCGGGTGGCGCTCCTGGCCCGGCTGGGCAGAGGGGCGCTGCAGGACGCTGCCTGGCTGCCCGGCGGCCAGGGCATCCTCGTCGCCCACTATGCCGGGCTCAGCCTGCACGACGCTGCCACCCTGGACGAGCTTTTCTTCTTTCCCGCCTATGGCTGGAAGGCCGGGCTGGCCCCCACCCCCGATGGCCGCCACGTGGCGCTCATCGCCGAGGGGGGCGTGCAGCTATGGGACGTGGCCGGCGGGCAGATGCTGCCTTTGCCAGAGCCGGCGGGAGGGATCAAGAAGGTGGCCTGGGGCGCCGGCGGCGAGACGCTGGCCGTCCTGCGGTCTGCGCTGGTGGACGGCGAATACCGGGACAGCGTCGACGTGCTGGAGCTTTCGAGCCTGCTGGACAGCCGTGCGGACACAGGGCGGCTGCTCTATCGCCTCGACGGCTTTGCCACCGCCGTCTCCGGGCTGGCCTTCAGCCCCGACGGCCGCGTCCTGGCCACCAGCAGGCAGGCGGACTGGCGCGCGCCAGAAGTGCCCACCCTGGCCCTCTGGGATGCGGCAAGCGGGCAGCCTCTGCCCCTGGAGGGCGAGTGGAGGGACGCGCCGGGCGGCCTCCAGGAACTGGCCTTCAGCCTCGACGGGCGCCTTCTGGCCGGGGCGGCCATCTCGACCCTCGTCGCCTGGGAAACGGCCGGCGGGGCATTGCTGGCCAGCCTCGAGAATGGCGGCGCCGTGAGCACCCTGGCCTGGAGCGCGGACGGCCGCCTCCTGGCCGCCGGCTCGCCCGACGGCGCGGTGCGCGTCTGGGACCCGGCCGCGGGAGCGCAGCGGGCGACGGTGGCCGGACACACGGCCGGGGTGGTTCGCGTGGCCTTTGACCCCGCCGCCTCACCCGAAGGCGCGCTTCTCCTGGCGACGGCCAGCGCCCGGGATGGCGTGCAGTTGTGGGCGG
>JAAYZQ010000358.1 GCA_012514775.1 Anaerolineaceae bacterium | reverse complement strand
GCTGCACCTCTCCGTCCCTGAGCCACGATGTCAATACCTGGTAGGCGCGCTCCTCGTCTTCCTCCGGGGGCGGACACCAGTCATGGTGCTTGACCAGCACCTTGACCGTGCCGGCGTTCCACCAGGCGGCCCCCTCCTCCTCGCCCAGCTCTCGCATGACGCCTGCCAACTGCTGTCCCAGGCGCCACTCGTCCATCCAACTGCGGCTCAGCTCCGGGTCCCCCTCGGGGCGCAGCATCCGCGCCAGGGGATGGACCAGGATCCAGCCCAGGAGCGTGGCCCAGGCCGCGGGATCGTCGCCCAGGTGCGACACGATCATCTCCACCGCTGCCTGGTACCGGGGCTCGCCGGGCAAGGGGAACCGCTCGGCCAGGATGGGCAATTGCAGAGCAGCCTCGACGGCCGCCCGCGTCTCGCCGGCCAGGGCCTGGACGTCGCCGTCGCCGCCGGTGAACTCGGCGATGCCCCGCCACAGGTCCACCGCCCGGCGCTCGACCTCGGCCAGCGCCTCGTCGTCGGGCGCCCCTCCGGCGCGGCTGGCCCGCTGCGCCTTGAGCCAGCGCACGTGCCCGGCGTTGGCCAGCTCGCGGAAGGGACGCAGGATCGGCTGCAAGAATAGCTCGCGCTGGGCCTCCTCGATACTGGGTACCCCGCGGCCGCCCAGGTAGCCCTCCAGGTCGGAATATTGCTGCCACTCGTCGTCCCACACCTCGCGCCAATCGAGCAGGACCTGGCACTTGTAGGCGTCCAGCTCGACGTAGAGGCCGTTCTCGCACAGCTCTTGCCCGCTGCGGATGTACTCCAGGCCGGCGACGTGATCGCGAAAGATATAGTAGGCCCCGGGCTCGTTGCGCAGCCCCAGGCCCTCGCCCAGGGAGCGCTGGACCATGGCCCGGCCGTCGCCGTCGACGGTGCGGGCCAGGAAGCCGACGGAGGTGCGCACCCAGCCGCTGGCGGTGGCGTAGCGGTTGTGATAGACGACCAGGGCCCGCTCGTCGGTGCCGGCGCGGTTCGAATAGGCAAAGATGTCCTCGTTGACGTGGCCCTCGGGCGCCACCACGTCGTACAGCAAAAAGTGCTCCACTTCGGCAAAGAGGTGGCGCCGGTGCAGCAGGGGAAAGATCTGGCGCTCGTGGCGCTCCACCAGGCCGGGGTCGGGCTGCTCGTCCCAATAGGCGCGCCGGTACTCCATGCCATACTTCTCGGCATAGCCCTCCACCTGCCCGTGGCCGAACATGGGCAAGCCGGGCAGGGTGGCCAGCATGGTGGCGATGCCGAAATACTTGTCGCCCTTGCCGAACTGGGCCACGGCGGTCTCCTCGTCGGGGTTGTTCATAAAATTGACGAACCGCTTGAGAATCTCCGGGTCGAACTCGAGCGTGTTCTTCATCGTGGCCCGGTAGTTGGCGTTTTCCTCGTTGCGCAGCATGTGCATGAAGGCGCTGTTGTAGACGCGGTGCATGCCCAGGGTGCGCACAAAATAGCCCTCCAGGAGCCAGAACGCCTCGGCCAGGAGCAGCGTATCCGGCGCCTCGGCGGCCACGCGATCCACCACCTCGCGCCAGAACTCTTCGGGCATGGCCGCGTCGAACTGCTCCTTGGTCAGCCCGTGCTCGGCTCGCGTGGGGATGGCGCCGCCGGTGCCCGGTTCCGGGAACCACAGCCGCTGGTAGTGGCGCTTGGTCAGGGTCATGGCCGCGTCAAAGCGGATGACGGGGAACTGCCGGGCGACGTGGAGGATGGTCTGGATGACCGCCTCGCGCACCTCGGGGTTGAGATAGTTCAACTGCGCCGTGTCGTTCCAGGGCATCGACGTGCCGTCGTTGCCGTGATAGATAAACTTCTCGCTGCCCGTCCAGCGGTCCAGCCGGCGAAAGACCACGGCGGCGTCGCTGCGCTCGTAGTAGTGGTCCTCCAAAAAGATGCCCACCCGCTCGTCCTCCGACAGGTCGGGCCCGCCAAAGCTGTAGGAAGGGAACGGGCTGTAGTCCAGGGAGACGAACCAATCGGGATGCTCGACGATCCACCGGGAGTAGATGCCCACGTGGTTGGGCACCATGTCGCTGGCCATGCGGATGCCCCGCTGCCAGGCGCGGGCCCTCAGGTTTTCGTAGGCTTCCGGGCCGCCCAGGTCGCCGGCCACGACGTAATCGTAGAGCGAGTAGGCCGAGGCCACGGCCTCAGGGTTGCCCGTGAGCTGCTTGACCTTGCGCGAGGCCGCGCTGCGCTCCCAGACGCCGATGAGCCACAGCCCGGTAAAGCCCCAGCGGGCGAGGGTATCCAGTTCCTCGTCGGGCACCTGGTCCAGGCGGGTGATGTCGCGCTGGTAGCGCTGCGAGAGCTGGTGCAGCCAGACGTAGGTGTTCTTGGCCATGAGCACCAAGTGCGGCATCCAGTCCAGGTCGCGGCTAAAGCGCTCCGGCTCGAACTGGACCTCGGCATACTCGTACACCAGGCTGGGGCCGGGCCCGGCAAAGACGGCGCGCTCTTCCTCGCGCATCAGGTCCTGGCTGCTCAACAGGCGGTAGAGGTAGGTGCCCAGCATTCCCGCCCACCGCCGCCGGATGAACTCCAGTTGGTCGAACAGGGAATGGGGGTGGGCGCGGGCAGGGGCCAGGAGCAGGTCGATGACGTTCTCGTTGTCGGGCCCGAAGGGAGGCTGGGTGTCGAAAAAGTCGTAGAGGTTGTCCATGATGGGGGCATAGGCCGTCTCGCGGCTCAAGTCGTCGTCGTCGAACAGCTCCAGGAAGGGGGCAAAGGCCGGGTTGGCGTTGGCCAGCCAGAGCATGAGCATCTCTTCCAGGAGGATCTGGCGGTGGGGAACGCCTTCCGTCTCGCCCTCCATGTAGCGGTCCAGGTCGATCTCGCGGCGATAGACGGCCAGCGGCGGGAACTCGTCGGCGAACCGCCGCAGCGTGCGGTCCACCCCCGCCCGGCCCAGGCGCTCGTCGAGCCAGGCCAGGGCGTGTTCCAGGGCCGGCGGGTTGACTTCCCGGCGATATTGCTGGACGATCTGGTGCGAGATCTCGTCGATGAGGCCCATGGCGTTCAGGTGTCCCGCCTTCACGGCCTGTTCCGGATAGTTGACCAGGTCGCGTCGCTCGTTCATCCGCTGGGCAAAGACCCGGGCGCCGTGCAGGTTGGCCAGGATCACGTTGCCGGACAACGAAAACAGCGCTTCGTCAAACCGGTACCGGTCCCGCGCCTGGCGCGACACGTGAAACTCCATGGATACCTTTTCTGGCATTCTTGTCTCCTGCTGGCACTTTCGTGTAGCCCGAACGGAAAGAGAAACCGTCACTTATTGGGATGGGCGCGCAACCCTGCGCGCCCGGGCAAGCGCAACCCGAGGCTTTATCATTATGCCCCGAACGACCCCGTCTGTCAAGTTCTCGACGCCGCACACCGTTGCGGGCGTCGCCGGGCGAGCGGGGCCGGACCGGGAGCCGGATCAGGCGGGCCTGGCTGCCCAGACACAGGCGTAGCGCGACACGCCGTGGACCGGCCCGCGCGCCAGGTCAGCTTCCAGCCGGGCCAGGCCGGCCTGCCACGCCTCCTCCGAGATGAGGTGCAGCGACGAAAAGGCGCGGTCGCGATAGGGCCGGGCGCTCTCCAGGGTGTAGGGCTGCTCCACGGTTACGACCCGAAAGTCGGCCAGGCCGGCGGCCGCCGACCAGGTCCGCAGCTCGCCGAGCTTCGGGTAGCGTTGCAGCTCCATGGCGACGGTCTCCGGGAAGTAACCGGAGAGGATCTCGCGCTGCCGGATGATCTCCTCCGAGTCGGTCACGGTGCACACCCAACCCCCGGGTCGCAGGACCCGGGCGACCGCCTGGAAAAAGGCGGCCGGGCCGGCGACGTGATGGATGACGTCCACGGAAAAGACGAGGTCGGCGCTGCCGGGGGCCAGGGGTAGCTCTTCGGCGCGGGCCTGGAGCCAGCCCACGGGCTCGGGCTGGCGGTGGGCGTGCGACAGCATGCCACTGGATGGATCGAGGCCAAGGAGCGTGCAGCCCGGACCGTCGGCCAGCGCCCGGGCATAGTTGCCCGTGCCGCAGCCTACCTCCACCACCCGCGAGCCGGGGCCCAGTCCGGCGCCAGTAACCAGCTCGGCGAAAACGCCGGCGTGCAGCCTGCGGTGGGCTGCATACTCGCCGGCGTCCTGGTCATAGTTTACACCCATGCCACCAGCCATGGCCTGCATCTCTCGCTTTCTCCTCTGTTCCGGGCTTTACTATACCACAACCCCGGGGCCCGCGCAAACGGGCACCGGAGCCGACAACCTGACGTTACTGCTCAGCCGTCCTGCCTGCCAGGCGTTGAAACGCCTGGCTGATACCGAAAACCCGTTGAAACGGGTTCACGCCACACTGACTCCGAACGCGTTTTAACGCGTTTCTGGTCTCAGACGCGGTTTCAACCGGCGGCGCAGCGGATGCCTGAGCAGTTACAACCTGACAAAGATCATACCCCCACGCCGGGGAATAGGCTATGATGGGGGCACGTACACGATAGGAGTGGAAAATCATGGACCGAGTGCTGCGGACCATTGTTCGCATCGATGAAGAGCTGTGCAACGGCTGCGGCTTGTGCGTCACCCCCTGCGTCGAGGGGGCCATTGAGCTGGTAAATGGCAAGGCCAGGGTCATCAAAGAAGAGTTGTGCGATGGCGCCGGCTTTTGCCTGGGCATCTGCCCTACGGGCGCCCTGTCGGTCGAGACCCGGGAGGCGGCGCCCTTTGACGCCCAGGCTGCCCACGCCCGGGAGCAGGCTCGCGGGCCCCTGTACATCGAGCAGACTTGTTTCCGCTGCGGCAGCAGCGAGCGCGGCGCCATCCTCTTGCCGGTGCGCACCGAGGGGCGCAGCCTGTGGGTCTGTACCCGCTGCCTGCCCACCCTCATCCACGGCTGATCGCTCTCGGCCCGCGCCTCGCCCGCCAGCCCGACACCTCGGGATGATAGGGGCGAGGCGCGGGCTGCGTTCCCTGCCCTACAACCTCCGGCGCGATACTTGCCCACCTCCCCCGGGCATGCTATAATCGCCGCGTGATGCAGCGTGTGCGATCTCGATTGGCTCGCGTCCCCTGGGGCTGGTGGGTGGCGTTGTTGGTGCTGCCCGCCCTGGCGCCCCTTGCCCGGCCGGGCTTTTTCGAATCCCACGACGGCGTCTTTCACGCCTATCGCCTGGCGGCGCTGGACCGCGCCGTGCGGGCCGGCGTTCTCTACCCGCGCTGGTTCCCGGAGTTTGCCTTTGGCTACGGGCATCCGGTCCTCAATTTCTACGGCCCGCTGAGCTATTACTGGGGCCTGCCCTTTACCCTCCTGGGCGCCGATGCGATAGCGGCCACCAAGCTGGTCCTGGCCACGGGCCTTGTGGCTTCGGCCCTGGGCCTGTATGCCTTTGCCCGCCTCTACCTGGATCGCCTCCCGGCCCTCGTCGCCGCCCTGGTCTATGCCTACCTGCCCTACCACCTCCTCGACCTCTATGTTCGCGCAGCCCTGGCCGAGTTCCTGGCCTTTGTCTGGTTCCCCCTCATCCTGCTGGCCTTTCACCGGCTGTTGGACGAGGCAGAGGGAGGGCGTTGGATTCCCTGGCTGGCCATCGCCGGCCTCTCCCTCGCGGCGCTGGTCCTGACCCACAGCCTGTCGGCCTTGATCTTTGCCCCTGTCCTGGGCGCCTATGTGCTCCTGCGCCTCGCAGCCAGGCCCGGGGGGCACTCCCTGGGGCGCCTGCTCCTGGCCCTGGCCCTGGCCACGGCCCTGAGCGCGTTTTACTGGCTGCCGGTCCTGGCCGAGTCGCAGTACGTGGGCCTGGCGTCGGGCGCTTCCGAGGGCTATCAGCGCCACCTGTTGCCGCTGGCGGAGCTGTTTTCCGCGGATCTCGCCTACCGTTACGAGGTGCGGGATCCCGTGACCTTTCCCCTGGGCTGGGTGCAGGGGCTCATCCTGGTGGCGGGCCTGGGCCTGCCCTTCCTGCGCCGGTTGCGGGGGCCGGCAATCTTGTCCCTGGCCGTGGCCCTGATTTCGGCCTGGATGCTCACCACGTCCTCCCTGCCCGCCTGGCGAGCCCTTGAGGGGGGGCTGGCCTTCTTGCAGTACCCATGGCGCTTCCAGGCCCTGACCGTCCTGGCGACCGCCATGCTGGCCGGCCTGTTGCTCCAGGCATTGGCCGGTGCTCCCCGGCCCATCGCGCCCCTGGCCGCCATTCTGATCCTGGCCCTCACCGGCGCCTGGGCGCTGGCCGCCCTGCCTGTCACCCCCATCCGGCCCACGCCGTCGGTGGAGGCGATGTGGGCCCAGGATCGCGAGTTTGGCCAGGTGGGGTCGACCTGGACGGGCGAATACCTGCCCATCTGGGTCAAGGAACAGCGCTGGGCCATCTCTCACCCTCTCCAGGACCCCGACGGCGAGCAGGCCGGCCCGCCGGTCGC
>JAAYZQ010000357.1 GCA_012514775.1 Anaerolineaceae bacterium | reverse complement strand
CAGGCCATCCGCCGGGCGCGCCAGTTGGGATGCTATCAACTGGCGTCCTACAGCAGTTATGGCCGCGACGCGAATTATCACGTCAAACTGTCACTGGGTTTCGCGGCCCAGCCCGAGGTGCACGGCGATAACGAGCAGGGCTGCTACTTTCTCATGCCCCTGCGGCTGCCAGACGTGGACTGACGCGAGCCGCGAAGGCAAGAAAAGCCAGGTTAGGCAACGAGTAGCGCCGCGGAAGAGGGGGCTAGACCTTCGACTGGGTGTTGGTTCCCTGTGCCAGACCATCAGGCTGACCGAGGCACTGGAACGGCGGGACATGCCCCGCGGGTTCTACTCCGCTGGCAGCCGTCCAACCCAGCCAAGAACCCGCGTGCCGCCGGGCACCGCCAGTTCGTAGATGATGCTGCCAGAGTCGGGGGCGACGAGCTGCACGCCGTGCCGGGCGCTGATGGGATCCATCACAGACAAGGCCACCGCCAGGTCGTCGGCCGTCCAGCCGAGGATCGCGCACTCGGCGCCGGCGGACAAAGGCACGGTCGACGTCGTGCCCGTTTCCAGGTGGAACGCCTCCAGGTGGGTCACCGGGCTCACGTCGAGCGCCGGCATCCCCTCCCGGCGAATGTAGGCCAACCGGCGGGCGTCGGACGACCAGCGGAGGTCTGTCAGATGCGTGCCCTGCAGCTCTGCCACCGGCCTTGGAGCCTCGGCCGACGGCCCCTCTCCCGATGCCTCTTCCCCCAGGAAGGGATAGATCACGAGCGAGCCCAGGCCGGCCTCCGGATGCGCGTAACTGACGGCAAGCCACGCCAGGTCAGGCGAGGGTGCCAGCGAGACGATGTGCTCAGCCTGCGGCAGGCTCAACTCCCTGGCCCTCTTGCCGATCCTGAGCAGGTCGTAGATCCAGATGGCGGAATACCGCTGGGTCCCGCCGGCAGGGGCGACGACCAGGTATCCCGCGTCCCGGCCCCCTCCCAGGATGGCGAGGTTGGCGAACCCTGTACGGGGCCGGATGGGGGCAGACGCCGGTGGAGTGGGCGTCGGTCCGGGCGGGTGGGCAACGACCGTATCCAGGCGGGTCTGCCACGAACCGTCGGTAATGCTCAGCTCCACGAACCGCGAACCGTCCGGTTCTCGCCAGGCCACCGCGTAGGCGAGGGTGGCGCCATCGGCCAACCAACCCAGGGCCAGATCCTGGCCCGAACGCTGTCCAACGTTCACCAGGTCCCGCGTTGCTCCCGTTGGCAGGTCCAGCACACCGATGGTCGCGCCATGGACGTAGGCCAGGTAACCGGGGCTCAGGGCCAGGTGCCCCGCATCGGGCGGGATCGCGCCGACGGGCTGTTCGCCTTCCTTTGCCAGCCGGTAGACAGTCCCATCTCGGAGGTAGATCAAACCTGCATCGCCCTCCTGCTGCGACAGCCCTGCTGCGGTTGGCGCGCTCGTGGGCGACTCGGGACGTGGCGTCAATCCGGCCGAAGGGGAGACGGCCGGCTCCACGCCGACCTCCAGGATCGGCCGGCACGCCACCAGGGCCGACAGCAGGACACCGCCCAATACAAAGAGCCTGTAAAGTCTCATGCTTTCGCTCCAGAGTCTGTGCGACTACCCCGCGTCAGCGGGCAACCGGGAGACGCAGCGCCACGACCGTACCCTGTCCCGGCCGGCTGCGGATGGTCAGCGTGCCTCGGTGGCGGTCGACGATGGCCTGCACCAATGCCAGCCCCAGCCCGCTGCCTTCGATGCCCCTGGCGCTGCGCCCCCGGTACAACTCCTCGCCCAGGTGTGGGATCTCGTCCGGGTCGATCCCGGGCCCGGTGTCGGCCACTTCTACCACCACGTTCGATCCATCCTCGAAGGCGCGCAACTCGATGGTGGCCTGGGGACCCGAGAATTTGCAGGCATTGTCCACCAGGTTGTGCAGCGCCAGGAAGAGGAGATCCCGATCGCCCAACACCTTGGGCAGAGGCCAGGGCGCCCGCGGCAGGATGACCTGCAGCGACCGGCCGGTCGCCTCCAGGTGTTCCCGCGGCGTGTCCGCCAACTCGGCAACCACCGCCGACAGGTCGACTGCCGTACCGTCCAGCGGCTGCGTTTCCAGATCCGCCAGTTTTCGCAGATCCGCACTCAGTCGGGCCAGGCGATTCACCTGGACGCGCACGCTGCCCAGGATCGCGCCGTCCACGCCTTCGTCCAGATTGGCGAGGCCGGCGCGGATGGCTGTTATGGGATTCTTGAGCTCGTGGTCCAGGCGTTGCAGAAACCGCCGGTGGGCATCCGCCTGTTCCTGTCGCAGGCAGGCCAGGCGGCCCGCCTCACGGCGGTCCCGGCGCACCGCCACGGCCACGGCACATCCCCAGGCCAGGGTGGCGGCCAGCCCCAACAGCAGCAGCACCGTGCCCAGGTCGGCGCGCAAGGTAAGCACCGGGTTGGACCAGGGTCCGTACTGCAGCAAAAGAGCGAGACCCAGGCCGATAACCAGGGGGAGCAAGGCCGGCAGGTATCTTCTCACGTCGCCACCTCCACCTGTCCAACGAACCGGTACCCCTGGCCGATGACGGTCTCGACTAAGCGGGGCCGGTCCGGGTCATCGCCCAGGAGCCGGCGCAGCTCGGCGATGCGCGAGTCCACCGCCCTGCTCGCGGCCGGGTAATCCCAGCCCCACACGGCATCGAGCAACCGCTCGCGATCCAGGACCTCGTCCGGGTGGAGCATGAGGTACTCGAGGAGGGCGATGGATTTGGCCGTCAAGGGTACTTCCCGGCCTTTGAGAAAGACACGCCGGGCCCGACGATCGAGGAGCAACTGCCCGCAAACGAGGCGGCTGCCGCTGGCCAGGGAGGGGGCACCGCGCCGGCTGCGGCGCAGCACTGCACGGATGCGGGCTGCCAGCTCGTACGGCTCGAAGGGCTTGTTCAGATAGTCGTCGGCGCCCTCGTCCAGGGCCATGGCCCGTTCGCCGGGCGAGCCAATCTTGGTCAGGAGGATCACGGGCGTCCAGTTGCTGGCCTGCCGCAGGCGACGCAGCATCTCACGCCCGTCGAGCTGCGGCATCAGGACGTCGAGGACGATGAGGTCAACCGCCAACTCGTCAACCAGCCGCAGCGCCTCGGCCCCGTCGCTCGCCACGGTGACGGCAAACCCGGCTCGCTCGAGAAAGGGCGCCAACTGCGCAGTGATCGCCTCCTCGTCATCGACCAACAGGATGTGCGCCGCACCTTTTTCGTTCACTTGCTCCAGCTCCTGATCTGCACTTCCCTGGGCTCCCTCGCGAGGCCTTTGCCCCCTTGCCGTCCCTCTGAGCCGCAATTCCAGTGCGCTACCCGCCAAGGTTGGCGCCAGGCAAGCGCTCCCAACTGCCGCCGATCCAGCCGACGACGCGGCTACTCTCCGGCAGGGGCAGCACCAGGGTCTGGCCCGTCTCCACGTCTACCAGGCGCCGCCGCGGCTTGCCGTCGGACAGGTCAAAGGTTTCGACCAGCAGCCCCCGGCCATCGCTCGTCCAATAGACCACCCCCGACAGATCGGGCACGGCGTCTGGCTCACCGGCGGCCGGTGGAGCCGTGGGGAGAGGCGAGGACGGGATCATGGCCGATGGCATGGCGTCCTCTTCTCCCAGCGGAAGCTGGGCTCCGCCTTGTCCGGCGGCCTGAAGCCGGGTACCACAGGCAGCGACGAGCGGGAGCAGCAGCAACGCGAGCAATACACGGACAACCGTTATCATTTTGCCACCTCCAGAATCGTTTCGTGATGTTGTCACCTGTATGCTACCACTCGCCTGTGGCACCCGTATGGCACCGCTGTGTCAAGCCTGAAACAGCGTGTCGCAGCGGCCTTGCTCGTAGTCTCCTGGGGTTTGATACCGGACGCACAGCCAAAACAGCGTAGTGAACACGACAACCGCCGCCCCTATTATATCGTGCCAGGGAGGTTTGTCAAGCTGCCTGGCTGCCTGACAGGAATTCTTAATATGGCCCGGGTTTGGCCCGCTTGCTCCCGCCAGATCGCCAGATCTGGCGGTTTTGGCCTCCCCTGGCCCTGCACCGTCCCGATGGCCCCGCAGGGGGAGCGTCGGGAAGGGCACCCCCGGGGCCCGAAGGGGGATCTGGGGATCCAGGCCGAGCGATAAGCAGAATCGGGCTTGCACCTCGTCATATTCGGAATTGCTGGGCTGCCTGGCGCAGGCATTGACAAAAGGCTCATTTCGTGGCAGAATAGGCCCCCGGGCGCCGCCTGCCCCTCAACCCAGCCTACCCTGTGCGGTGCGCCCATCGTTCCCCTTTCGACCCATCCGGCTCCCAGGCTGCCGGGAAGCAGCCTTCCGAGCACGCGTGGCTCGCGCCTGGCGAACTCGCGTATCAGGGAGGGCCGGGCAGTAGTTCGCCACGCGCGCCTGGAAATTTGAGAAGGAGACACGAATGAGCAGAGTACGGGTTCTCGTAGGCACACGCAAAGGCGCGTTCATCTTGACGTCTGACGGCAAACGCGACCGGTGGCAGGTCGACGGCCCGCACTTTGGCGGCTGGGAGATCTTTCACGTCAAGGGCTCGCCCGTCAATCCCGACCGGGTGTATGCGTCGCAAACGAGCGACTGGTTCGGACAGGTGATCCAGCGCTCGGACGATGGCGGCCGCACGTGGGAGCCTGTGGGCAACGACTTCCAATACGAGGGCGTGCCCGGCACCCACCAGTGGTACGACGGCACCCCCCACCCCTGGGAGTTCCTGCGCGTCTGGCACCTGGAGCCATCGCTGGCCGAGGCGGAGACGGTCTATGCCGGCGTCGAGGACGCGGCGCTGTTTCGCTCCACCGACGGCGGGCACAACTGGCAAGAGGTCGCCGGGCTGCGCCGCCACGGGACCGGGCCCCAATGGCAGCCGGGGGCCGGGGGGCTGTGCCTGCACACCATCCTCCTCGATCCGGCCGACCCGCGCCGGATGTACGTCGCCATCTCGGCAGCGGGCACCTTCCAGACCACCGACGGCGGCGAGACGTGGCAGGCCATCAACCGTGGCCTCCGCTCCGAGTTCCTGCCCGACGAGGACGCCGAGGTGGGCCACTGCGTGCACCGCATCGCCCTGCACCCCTCGCGCCCCGACGTGCTGTTCATGCAAAAGCACTGGGACGTCATGCGCAGCGACAACGCCGGCGAGCTGTGGGAGGAGGTCAGCGGCAATCTGCCGAGCGACTTTGGCTTTGCCATCGACGTCCACGCCCACGAGCCCGAGACCATCTATGTCATCCCCATCAAGAGCGACTCGGAGCATTACCCGCCCGAGGGCAAGCTGCGCGTCTACCGCAGCCGCACGGGGGGCAGCGAGTGGGAAGCACTGACGGACGGCCTGCCGCAGCGGGACTGCTACGTCAACGTCCTGCGCGACGCCATGGCCGTGGATCGCCTCGATCCGTGCGGCATCTATTTCGGCACCACCGGCGGGCAGGTCTATGCCTCGCCCGATGGCGGGGACCACTGGACGCCCATCGTCCGCGATCTGCCCGCCGTCCTATCTGTGGAGGTCCAGACGCTGCCATGATCCGCGTTGTATTGCCCTATCACCTGCGAACGCTGGCCCAGGCCGGGCCCGAGGTACACCTCGAGGTCGAGGGTCCGATCACCCAGCGCTCGGTCCTGGACGCCCTGGAGGCCCGCTACCCCATGCTGCGCGGCACCATCCGCGACCAGGCCACCCGGGAGCGGCGGTCCCTGATCCGGTTCTTTGCCTGCGAGCAGGATCTGTCCCACGAATCGCCCGACGCTCCGCTGCCCGAGGCCGTGGCCACGGGCTCTGAGCGACTGATCATCGTGGGGGCCATCGCAGGCGGCTAGCCGGGCAGCGATGCACGCAAGCAGATGCCCCACGCCGGCCCGGCGCCCGAGCGCGCCATGACCCGCCTGGAGGTGGCGCGGCAGCGGCTCCGCAACCT
>JAAYZQ010000356.1 GCA_012514775.1 Anaerolineaceae bacterium | reverse complement strand
GCAGAAAGAAGAGATCGGCGAAGAGCTGTCCCACATGAAGCAAGAGATCCAGGCCATCATCGAGGAGGCAAAGGCCGAGGCCAGGCGAGCCGCCGGCCAGATTAGCCCGGAGGGCACCACGCCCGAGTTGAGCTAGCGAGGGCAACCTCTCGCTTTCAACATCAAAACGCCCCTGCCACCAGGGGCGTTTTCTTTGCCTGCCCGGACGCCACACCAGCCGGGCACAGACCTGCGTGGCCGCCCCGTGCCCGACCATGACCAGCTTTGGCCGGGCCCTACGACCCGGCGACGTTGGCCGCTAGCCGGGCAGCAGGAGCAGGCGCGCCTCCACGTGCCGCTCCACCTGCTCCCGGGCAAAGGGCATGGGATAGGTCCGCCCCTCTCGCCACAGGGCCAGGAGGTCGCCGTAGTGGCGGCTGAGCGGATGCCCCGACTGGCCGCCGGCCACGACCATGCGGCACGCCTCCCAGTCGCCCAGGTCGGCGACGAAACGCAGCGCGTCGCCGACGTTGGCCCGCTCGGGCGGGAAGCGCGGCGGGCTGGAGGCTCGCAGGAGGGTGTCCAGGCCGCCGCCCGTCGGGTAGGGCCCCCGGTTAAAGATCAGGTTCAACGGCTTGACGGCGCCCACGAGATGCCCAAACTCGACCTGGTTGAGCCGTCCCCAGGTCCAGCGCGCCATGTCCGGGCCGAACTGCTCCGCCAACAGATCCAGGGTCTCCCGTAGCGCTCGCTGAAGCAGCCCTTGCCTGGTTCGCATCTCCCCGCTCTCCGGGTCGCGCAGCCAGCCATCGTTTCCCTTTCCGTCCAGCAGATCCAACAGCCGGACGATGCTGCGGCCGTGGTAGGGGCTCGTCGCATCCAGGACGGCGACCCCCAGCCCGACGTACGGATCGGCCAGCTCGCCCAGGTGGCTGTCGAACAACAGGTGCAGGGCGCGCAGGCCCACCACCTGGCAGATGCTGGCGGCGACGCTTTCGACCTCCAGGCGGGCATCCCAGTTCCGCAGCAGCTCCAGGGCGCGACGCTCCCTGTCGTCCGCCGGCTCGACGGCGGGCAGGTGGCGGGCCAGGTGCGCGGCCGTGGCGCTGTAGGTGTCCAACTGGAACCGGAGGCAATCCTCAACGGTCAGTTTTTCCGTGCTCTCCAGCAGCTCGGCCACCCGGCAGGCACGCGCCGGGTTTTCAAAGTCCGAGCTCAGGTAGTAGGGATAGCCATCGCCCATCACCTGGTGGTTGGCCGTGGCCAGCCAGCCCGCCTCCGGGTTGTAGGCCCGGGGCAGCTGTTCGGCGGGCAGCATGCCCTGCCACTCGTGCCCGCCCGTCCAGCCGGCCATGGGCGCCAGCCCGTCGCCGGTCGCCCGGCGTGGCACGGTGCCGGCCTGGACGTAGCCGATGTTGCCCTGGCGGTCGGCGTACACAAAGTTGAGGGAGGGCGCGGGCCAGGCGGCGACGGCCGCCTGGAACTCGTCCCACGTGCGCGCGCGGGTCAACGGCAGGAGGCCATCCAGGGGGTCCGCGGCATCAAGGGCCGCCCAGCGGAGGGCCAGGGGCGTGGCCTCGCCCACCAACCCGCTGACGATGGGCCCGTGGCGCGTCGCGACCACCGTCTCCACTTCGGGCACGGACCGCCCCTTGACCCGGATCTCCTCGCGGCGCACCTCGGCGTCCAGCCACTGTCCCTGGAACTCGTAGCGCCCCGGGTTCTCGGAGTCGAACCGCTCGACGTACAGGTCCTGGTCGTCATGCCAGGCGATGGTGATGCCCCACGCCACCTCCTCGTTGTGGCCGACGACGACGCCCGGCACGCCGGGCAACGAGACGCCGGTCACGTGCACGTCGCCGCCGCACAGGTGGTTCTGATA
Source organism: Anaerolineaceae bacterium (assembly GCA_012514775.1). Next base: position 450 of record JAAYZQ010000356.1, on the reverse strand, counting down.
CCAGAAGGCGGGCAACTGCATCAGCAGGTGGGTGTCGTTGGCCAGGATCGGCCGGCCGGTGGCGGTCCGGCTGCCGGCCACGACCCACTGGTTGCTGGCGCCCGGGGCCTGGTGCAGGCCGGGGGGCAGGTCGGTGGCCGGCTCGCGCGCCCCCTCCGCGGGCTCCCACAGCGCCGCCGCCCGGCGCAGGGCTTCCTGGAGCGCCGGCCCGCCCCAGCCGTTTGGCGGAGGGGCCGCGCCCGCGGGCAGGCCCTCCCCCTGCATCAGGGTGGGACTGCCGGCCGGATAGGGCGGCTCCAGGTCGGCGGCCAGCTCCGGGCCAAGGCAGGCAGCCAGGCGGGCGCGCATTAGCTCGCTGGTCCAGTTGCAGCCCAGGTTCCAGGCCATGACCTTGACCCAGCCCAGGGTGTCGGCCGGGCGCCATTCCTCCGGCTCGAAGCCCAGGAGCCG
>JAAYZQ010000355.1 GCA_012514775.1 Anaerolineaceae bacterium | reverse complement strand
CGTCCCGTTCGGCCGCGGGCTGCCAGCCGGCGGGCAGGCGCACGCCAACCCGCACGGGATCAAAGCTCTGCCCGCCCAGGTCCAGCCGGTAGGGGTCGGCCTGGAGCTCGTAGGGCAGGCCGCCGGCCTGGAGGCGGAGTAGGTCGCCTTCGGCCAGCTCCAGCCAGGCAAAGCTGCCGTAATCCACGAGGCGCACCGGCTCCAGCCCGGCCTCCCGGGCCTGGCGCAGGTGATCCGGCGACATGCGGACGAAAACGGTGGGGACTGGCTCCCTTGCCGCGGCCGGCGGCAAGGTCAAGATCAGGATTGCGAGCAATAAGAGTACGCGCGCCACGCGAACCTCTTGGTTTTTCGGCTGCGGGGTGGCAGCCTTTACTTGGTGGTCAACTGAAAGACCAGGATAAACGACGTGTGGTCGGTGCTGCCCGGCGACTCGCCCAGGCCCAGGCCGGTCACCCGGTCGCTGGGCAGGGAGCCGCCGACGAACACAATGTACGAGTTCAGGGCGCCGAACATGGGATAGTTGATGCCGTAGGGCTCGCCGGGCTTGGGACTGGCGGTGTCGCTTCGATTGTGACTGGGGCGGCGGGCGGCCACAGGAAACGGGCCAGAATGAGGCCCATCAGGGCGCCAAAGGCGGCGCCCAGCAGCGAACCGGCCACAACTCGCCGGCCCCAATCACGCATCGCGGCGCCTCGCGGCCAGGCGGCGGGCCAGCCCCCAGGCCAGGACCAGGCCCGTGGCCAGGAGCGGGATCTGGCGCAGGACGGTTCCTTCGGTACCCGGACTGCCCTCGGGGAAGACCAGGGTCAGCGGCACGGGCGTGAAGGTCAGCACCAAGACCACCAGTACCACCACGGCCAGCACTTTGCGGCGGGCGTCCAGGCGCGTGATGCGATCCAGGGGGCCGGGGTGCCCCTGGCCGAACAAAAAGACCAGCCCCGCCCACAGGAGCCAGCCGGGCCAGACGACGAGGCCCATGCCCAGGAGCACAAAAATGATGGGCCACGTCATCCGCTGTGCCCGGGTGCCCACCAGGCTGTAGAGCACGTGCCCCCCGTCGAGCTGGCCGGCAGGGATCAGGTTGAGGCTCGTCACCAGCAGCCCGGCCCAGCCGGCAAAGGCGACGGGATGGATAAAGACGTCCACGCCGCCGTCAGGCAGCCAGCGGCCGAACACGGCATATTTCAGCAGGAGGTAAAGAAGCGAGTTGCCCTCCATAGAATAGCCATGGTCCACGGGCAGGGGCTGGATCTCGGACATGGACAGGCCCAGCAACAGCACCGGGATGGCCACCACCAGCCCGGCCAGCGGTCCGGCGGAGCCGATGTCCAGCATGACACGGCGGTTGGTGATGGCTGCCTTCATGCGGATCACGGCCCCCATGGTCCCCAAGACGTTCCCCAAAAAGTCGGGAATGGGCAGGGGCACAAAATAGGGCAGGGTGGCGGCCACGCGGTGGTGGCGGCTCATGAAATAGTGCCCCAACTCGTGGGCCAGGAGGATGGACAGCAGGCTGAGGGAAAAGGGCCAGCCCACCCAGAAATTGAAAAGCGGCCACCACAGGTCGTCGGCCGGCCGCAGTTCCGACATGCCGGCGCCTACGTAGAGTGTCGTCAGAACCGTCAGCCCGAACAGCAGGGCGTGCACCCACAGCCGGGGGCGGTCGTACTCGGGCATGACGCCGGGTATGGCCAGCAGCTCGTCCATGTCGGTCTGCTCGTCGTGGCGGAGCATGGCGGTATAGTTCAGGGCACGGAGCCGGGAGGCGATCTTTGGATAGGCCTGCTCGGAGGGTGCCTGCAGGTGGCCCCGGAAGCGGATGGCGTCGCGGTGCTCGGACACGCCGTGGGTGACATCCTGCACCGACAGGAGATCGCTCACAGCGCCCTCGATGATCTGCCCGCTGCTCTGCTCCAGCGGTGAATCTTCCAGGTCAAACATCCTTTACAGCTTTCTAGACGTCACGATGGTCGTGGTTACGGACCAGTATACCACAGGCCGAAGGGGGCTGCAACCCGCCATCCCGGCGGGTCAACAGCGCGGGCGCGAGACCTCCAGAACCGGGCTGGGGTTGAGAATTGTGTCGAGCCGTGCTATAATGCGCCTGCGGCCGCGCTGTCTGCGGCCGCGCACCCGCCGGGCCCGCGTTGTTCGCAAGGCGGAAGAGCGGGGCGCACACGAAGGGTTGACGATTATGCATTCGGACAAAGAGCAGGGGCCAAGCCCCCGCTATGGCTATCTACTGCTGGCGGCGCTGATCCTGGTCGTTGCCGCGGCGCTCATGGCCGGCCTGTGGCAGGCGCCGCGGCTCCTGGGCGATCCAACCGCCACGCCTTTGCCGCCGGCGAGCGAGCCGGCCGTGACGGCCGCGCCCACCGAGGCGGCCGCGACGGAAGCGCCGACCATCACCGCCCTCCTGACCCAGGTGGACGACGCGGCAGGGACCATCGTCTTCGAGGTACAGGCCGAGGTCCCGCCTGGCCGGCGGATCGAAGAGGTCCTGTTCTGGTATGATACCCAGGCCGGCAACGAGGTGAAGCGGTTTGACGGGCCGTTCGCGGACGAGGCTTCTCTCTCCTACCGGCTGGATGCCAGGGGAGAGGGCCTCACCCGGACCCTGACAAACACGGCCCCCCTCGACTACTGGTGGCTGGTTCGCGACTCGACAGGCGATGACGTGCGCCTTGGGGATCAGGTTCCCCTGGGCCCCTATCTCCGGTCGCTGGTCACGGCGCCCGCTCCGGAGCCGGCCACGGAGGGCGTTGCATGGTCTGCCTGGGAAACGGAGCACTTTCGCCTGTACTTTGTGCCCGACACCGCTGCCGAGCGGGATCGGGTCGAGATCGGCGCCCTGGCCGAGGACGCGCTGGCGGCCATCAGCGAGAAGCTCGAGGTCGACTTTGATGGGCAGATGGACATCTACCTGACCCCACGCGTCTTCTGGCAGGGTGGGGCGGCGTATGGCGACAAGGTGCAGCTCATCTCCTACCTGGACCGCAACTATACCGCCGTCGAGGTCTGGTCCTACTTTACGCACGAGGGGACTCACGCCCTGGCCCAGGGTTTTCTCCAGCAAAAGGAGGATGGCGGCGGCCCGGACTCGGTCCTGGTAGAAGGGCTGGCGGTTTGGGCCAGCGGCGGTCACTACAGCCGGGAGCCCATCGACGCCTGGGCAGCGACCGTGGCCGCGTCGGACGACTATATTCCCCTGGGCGAGCTGCGGTTCGGTTCCTTTCACACTTTCCAGCACGAGACCGCCTACCTGGAATCGGCTTCCTTTGTCAAGTACCTCATCGAGACCTACGGATTGGAGCCATTCAAGGAGCTGTACGGCAGGGCCTCGGGCCGGGCGGGGTACGACGACATGCTGGTGGAGGAGCTGTACGGCAAGAGCTATCACGAGCTGGAGAACGATTGGTTGGCGTACCTGGAGACCGTCGAGCCCACGCCGGAGCAGGTCGAGAGGTGGGAGCTCAAGGTGCGCGCCTTTGACCTGATGCGCCGCTACGAGACCGAGATGGACCCCGACGCCCGCATTCTGCCTTCCACGCCGCCGCCCGAGTGGACGAGCGACACGCTCCAGATCTTTACCCGGCGCCTGAACGAACCCGAAAACATTGTCCTGGAGACGGCCCTCATCGCTGCCCTGGAGCGGCTGTACGAGGGCGACGCGGCGAAGGTCGAGGCCTTGCTGGACGACGTCGAGGCGGCCCTCGACGAGGGCAAAGATCCGGACGCAGCCTCGTTCCAGGCACGGGAGGACATCCTGGAGCTCCTGGCGCGGCAGGACGCAGCCGTGTTGCGCGCCGACGCCGATGCCTACCGCGAGACCCTGGTGCCCGGCTCGTCGCTGGCGCTCCCACGCGCCGTCGAGGAAGCGCTGGCGCCGCCCTACACGGCCTACTGGCAGGAGCTGGCCCGCGTGGAACTGTCCGAGGACGGGCAGCGCGCCAGGGCACAGGTCCTGCTCCACGCCGACCTGGCCGGCGGCGAAGGACCGGAGAGCGAGCCCCAGCTCTTTTCGCTGTCCCTCATCCGGTCTGGCCGCGGCTGGCTGGTGTTAGAGCGGCAACAGACCGCCGTCGAATTGTCGATGCCACCGGTTGCCGGTGATTGAACCCGTGCCGTCGATCGCGACGTACCCCGGAAGGATTCCCGGGCGTGCGGGCCGTGCGGTCCGCACTGAGCAAGACCGTTGTTTTCACTGCCTCATCTTGCTCGAACCCATCTCCGAGGAGGAATGATGGACAAGAGAGCGCGCGTGGAAGCAGCGCTGCGACGCGAAGCAGTGGATCGCATACCGTTTAGCCTGTGGCGGCACTATCACCGCCAGGATCGCGACCCCGAGGCCCTGGCCGCGGCGACGCTGGCCCTGGCCCACGACTATGACCTGGACCTGGTCAAGCTGACGCCATCGGGCCTCTATGCCGTGGAGGACTGGGCCGGGAACCATATCGTCTATCCCGGCACCGATCACGAGGCACCCACCCTGGCGCAGCCGGCCGTTGAGCGGCCGGGCGACTGGCGGCGGCTATCGGTTCTGCAGCCATCTTCCGGGGCCCTGGGCCGCGAGCTGCGCGCCATCCGGCTCGTGGCCGGCGGGCTGCTGGATGGCGCCCCCCTGTTGATGACCATCTTCAGCCCGCTGACGCTGGCCTACAAGCTGGCGGGCAAGGCTGCGATCGAGCATCTGCGAGAGCATCCCCGGGACCTGCACGCCGGCCTGGAGACGATGGCCGCGACGACCGCATTGTTTGTGTTGGCGGCCCTGGAAGCAGGGGCCAGCGGCTTCTTTTTTGCCACGCAACTTGCCGGCCGGGGCTGGCTTTCGCGGCAGGAGTACGAGGAGTTTGGCGTTCGCTACGATCTGGCCGTCCTGGAGGCTGCAGCCGCTGCCCACGCTGGGATCCTGGTCCTGCACCTTCACGGCCAGGAGGTCTTTTTCGATCTGGCCGACCGCTACCCCATCCACGCCGTGAGCTGGCACAACTGGGAGACGCAGCCCTCGCTGGCCTCGGCGCGGCAGATGTGCGGCCGTGCCTTTCTCACGGGGCTGGATCGCGATCTGCTGGCGCAGGGGTCGGTAGCGGCCGTCCAGGAGCAGGTGCGCCAGGCGATGGTGCAGGCGGAAGAACGAGGCTTGATCCTGTCCCCATCGTGTGTCATCCCCACGGACGCCCCCGACGCCAACCTGCGGGCCGTGGGCGAGCTCCTGGCGAGCTGGCCCTGAGCCCTGGCAGCGCTAGCCGCCCGGCACCCAGCTCCACTGCACCAGGCGGCGGATGGACCCCTCGACGGCAAGGGCCGCGGCGTAGCCCGGCGCGGGAGACAGCGCGACCAGCGACCAGCGCGCCGCCTCGCCGGGCTGGCCTTCCACGTCCAGCAGCCGAGCAGGCTCTCCGGGCCGCAGGCTGACGCTAAAGCTGGACAGCGGCCGCGATAGCCCGGCCCCCTCGGCCTTCAGGTAGGCCTCTTTTCGCGTCCAGCCGAGGACAAAGGCCTCCTCCCGCCGGCCAGGGGGCACTTCCCGGAGCATGGCCTGCTCCCGGGCCGAAAAAAAGCGCGCCGCGATCCTCTCTGCCTCGGGCATGGGACGGATTGCTTCCACGTCGGCGCCCACCTCGGCACCCCGGGCGACGGCGCAGACGGCGAGGTCACGGGAGTGGGCCAGGTTAAAGCGCAGGTCGGGGGCGCCGGCGGCTTCCTGGAGCCTGGGCTTGCCCTGCGGCCCCCGCTCGAAGCGAAGGGCGGCCGCAGGGCGGCCCAGATAAAGCCCCAGGATGGCGCGCAAGGCGCCGTGGGCGGCGACAAAGCGCTGGCGGTGGCGCTCCAGCCGGAAGCGTGCCGCCCGTTCTCGCTCATCCTCGTCCAGGCTGGCGGTCAGGCGCTCCAGCACCTCGGGTGACAGGTCCAGCCAGGCTCGCCAGGCGTGCACCTCTCCCGGGGCCAGCGTGGGTACCCCGGCCGGCGCCGGCCAATCGTCCGTCCCGCCCTGCAAGTAGTCCCTCTCCTGGCCGTCAGTTTGTCGGGATCTGGGGCGGCAGCCAGATGAGGCGCTCCTCGATCCAGCCGGCCACTTCCGAGTCCGGGATTCTGGCCGGTACCCCGTCCAACTGGAAGGAGAACTGGCTCAACGGCCGCTGATTCTGGCCGTCGGCGTCCATGACCCACAGGCGAAAGAGCCTGTTCTCGGTGAGCTGGAAGGTGTCGGGCCAGTTCTCGTCTCGGGTGGAGACAAAGATGATCTGCTGGCCGTCGGGCGACCAGACCGGCAGGCCATTCCAGTACCAGTCGTCCGTCAGCCGGCGTTGGTCCGTGCCGTCGGCGTTGACCACGTTGACCTGCCAGTAGCCGCTTTGCAGCGACATGTAGGCGATCTTGTTGCCGTCGGGCGACACGGCTGGCGTGGTGTCGTCCTTGTGGTTCGAGATCTGCTGCGGGTTGGCGCCGTCGGCGTCCATAATATACAGCCCGCAGTTGTTCTCCACGCAGCCTTGATAGACGATGCGGCCGTCGGGCATAAAGGCCGGCGTGCGGCCGATGATGGGCGAGCCGTGTCGCCGGATCTCGACAAAGGGCTCTTCGCTGACGCCGGTAAAGAGATAGAGGCGGCTTTCCCGGTCGGGCTCCTGGCGGGAGTGGAAGACAAAGCGCTCGCCGTCGCTGGCCCACTCGGGGCGGGCCGCCTCGTTAAAGGGGATCATCTGCCACACGTCGGCGCCGTCTATGGGGCGCGACAGGAGGCCGCGCTGGTCGTGCTTCCACGAACGCCAGGCAATGCGGCCGGCGGCCACGCTGACCGTGGGCTGGCTGGCCTCGTCGATCACCCTGCTCAACTGGCCGCTCGCCAGATCCAGGCCCAGGGTATGGTAGGTCTGATCATCGGGCTCAAAGACGGGAAAGATGAGGAGCCCGTTCAGCCGGGGCGCGGGGCCCGAGGCGCGGGTGGCGGCCGGGGTGGGCGTCATCTCGGGCGGCGTCGGGCTCGGCCGCGTGGTGCGCGTCACCGCGGGCCTGGCGGTGGCCGTGCTCCCGGCCTGGGCCACTTCAGTCGCCGGCGCGGGTTCTTGCGTCGCTTGCGCGACGGCCGTCGCCGTGAAGGTGGGGCGCGCCGTTCCGGTGGGAGCCGGCGTGCTCGTAGGGGCAGAGGTGGGGGCGGGCTCCGAGCCGCAGGTGGCCAGGAGCAGGCTGAGGGCCAGCAAAATCAGAGAATATCGGGCTTGCCTACGTTTCGTCATCGATTCGCTCCTTATTCTTCCAATCTTGGTTCTCTGCCTGCCCGGGCGGTGCCGTCTGGCACTCGCTTAACCAAAGCAGGCCTGGGCCGCCGGAAGTCCCGCCGGCCGCACCTCGTCAAACAGGTCCTCGATCTCGTTGGCCACCCGGGGCCATCCATAGCGGCTCGCCCAGCGATGGGCCTGGGCGCCCAGCTTGAGGCGCAGGCTCTCGTCGGCAAGGAGCAGGCGAATGCGGCCGGCCAGGGCCTCGGGGTCGCCGTCGGGCACCAGGAAGCCGGTCTCGCCGTCCCGCACGTTGAGGGCCAGCCCGCCCACCCTGGAGGCAATGACCGGCGTTCCACAGGCCATGGCCTCCAGGGCGACCATGCCAAAGGATTCGTAGTGAGACGGCACGACGACCATCTCGGCGGCCGCGTAGTAATAGACGAGGAGATCCTGCTCCTTGGCGCCCTGGAACGTGACCAGATCCTCGATGCCCAGCTCGGCCCGCAGGCGATGCAGGCGGTCAATCTCGGCGTGCATCTGGTCGCTGCCTGCGCCCGGCGCCCCGCCGATGATGATCAGCTCCAGGTCGTCCTGCCAGTGGGGGATCTCGGGCGCCACCAGGGCCATGGCTCGCAGCAGGGTTTCGATGCCCTTCAGCGGCTCGATGCGCCCCACAAAGAGGATGACGCGGCTTGACGGGGGCAGGCCCAGCATCCTCTTGGCCTCGTCGCGGGGCGTGGGCTGGAACAACTCCAGGTCCACGCCGGGGGGTATCACCCGGATCTTGCCCGCATCGGCGCCGTAAAGCCAGACCATCTGCGCCCTTTCCAGGGGAGTGGCTGCCACCAGGAGATCGACGCCGGCCATCACCGCGGCCTCACCCTCGATGCGCCGCTCGCTCTCCCATTCCTCGGGGTCCGAAGCCACGCTGTTCTTCATATGGCCCAGGGTGTGGAACATCTGCACCACGGGCGTGCCCCATTGCCGGCGCAGGTCCAGGGCAGCCAGACCCGAGAGCCAGTAGTGGCTGTGGATGACGTCGTAGTGGATGCCCTCACGCCGGGCCAGGTCCAGGATGCCCTCCACGAACCGCGGCAGGTGATCGGCCACCTGGACCTTGTCCATGGGCGCTTCGGGGCCGGCCGGCAGATGCATGACGCGGCAGTTGGGACCCAGGCGGTGGTTGATGCGCGGCACGAGGGGATTCTGCGAGCGCGTGAAGCAGTCCACGGCGATGCCGCGCCGGCCCAGCTCCCGGCTCAGATCCCGGACGTAGACGTTCATGCCCCCTGTTTCCTTGCCGCCCAGCGTTGCGAGGGGGCAGGTGTGCACGCTGAGCATGGCTACACGGTTGACCATACCTTCTGGCGTTCCCTCTAGACAGCAGGACCGGGGCCGGCCTCGTCGTTATGGCTGGCGCGAGGCAGCTCCGATGACGATCCTGACGGTTTGGTGGCGCTCGCCGGCACGTTTCTCAGCAGACAGCCTCCATACTGACCCCGGACCTGGCGATGAGCAGGCGGCGCACCTTTGTATCCTGCGCGCCAAACCGGTACTTGTACTCCTCGCCTCCGCGCAGGAAGTCAAAGCGCTCCCTGCCGAGGTTGATGGCGTTCTCGATGCACTGGGATGTGACGACGATGCCGGGGCTCAGGTGGCGAAAGGAAGCGGGATCGTACCCGGAGTTGTAGACGAGGATGGCATTGTTGTAATCAAAATTCAAAAGCGAGGCCGACTTCTCGCCCTCCATCTCGACGAAAGCCAGCTGCAGCCAGCCTTCTTCGTGCAGGACCTGGGCGACGTCGAGGAAGAACCCCTGCATCGTCGGATCCATGAAGGCGTCCTTCTCGGGCGTGCTCTTCTGGTGAAGGTCGATAAAGGTCTGCATCTCGGCGCTCAGGTCGTGGTCGGGCCCGACGATGAGGAAGCGGGTGCCGGCGCCCTCGGCCCTGCGCAGCTTGCGCCGCACCTCGTGGCGCTGCTTCTTGTCCAACATCGCCAGGTATTCCTCCCAGGTCGCGGGCAGGGGGATGATGGGGCAGACGTCCTCCACCTCGACCAGGGTCTGGTAGCCCTCCGCTTCAGCCATTTCCTGGAGAAGGACAAAGGTCTGCGATTCCTGGGGGATGTTGCACAGGTCGAGGGCATCCCACGGCTCTGCTTCCTCCGACAGGTAGTGCAACAAGCGGCTGTACACGGCTTTCTCGTGCCCGGCGGCGACGACCACGTCCAGGTAGTCGGACACGTCACGGCATCCGATCATCCGGATCACGCGCCGGTCGGGGTCGGCGTTATCGTAGTAAAGGGGGGCAAGGCCGACCAGGCGGCTATCGTCGGACCGAAAACCCAGCAGCAACAGCTCTCCTGCACCCAGGTGCTTCCACCAGGTGGTTTGCCACTGCCAGGTGAGAAAGATGGTGTCGCAGCAGCTTTCGTGCAGCAGTTGATTCCATTCCGGTCGCAATGCCGCAAAGCCGCCACTTTGAAAATGCGCTTCAACTCGCATGGTCACTCCTGGACTGTTCTGGTTCGATCGTGGCGATCTTGTGCTATTCTGGCAGATCGGGCCTGCCGCCCGGCGATGCGGCGTCGCAGCGCGCCAGCTCTAGTTCTGGGCTTCTCTATCCCGAACGCGGTCATTATACCTGACAACATGGGATCGTGCAAAGGGCATGCGTTTGAAGGTGGTACGATGCCGCGGGCAGGGCGCCAAGCCTGCCGCCGCCGTCCGGGCGCGGGGCGTGCCGTCGAGGCACGGCGGGCGAGGGCGGCAGGCAGAGGCACCCCGCTGGTGAATGCGTGGCGCTACCAGCCTGCTATGGCACCTGTTGCCAGAGCACCTGGATCTGCTG
>JAAYZQ010000354.1 GCA_012514775.1 Anaerolineaceae bacterium | reverse complement strand
TTGCCCGGCGACGAACAGGCGGGCGCCGTCCGGGCAGCCGGCGCGCGGGGCCTGCTGCCGCGCGACGCCCCCGCCGGCGCCCTCGCAGCCGCCCTGGAGGGCGCGGCCCGGGGCCTGCTCGTCCTCGATCCGGGCCTGGCCGCACGAGCCGCTCCTCCGCTCGGCCAGGCCACACCAGGACTGCCAGAGGCGCTGACCGCCCGCGAGCTGGAGGTCCTGCAATTGTTGGCTGCCGGCCTGACCAACCGGGCCATCGCCCAGGAGCTGGGCATCAGCGAGCACACCGTCAAGTTCCACGTTAACGCCATCCTGGGCAAGCTCGACGCCCAGAGCCGGACGGAGGCTGTCGTCCAGGCCCTGAGGGACGGGCTGCTCCTCCTCTGACCCCACCCCTTGCGGGAAACCTACCCATTTTTCCAGGTACAGAGCTGCGCTTTTGGGGGATGTGCCGGGCTTTCTTTTCTGGTATGCTGTCGGCAGACACCTAACAGGAGGACAGCATGAGTGATTTTTTGCGCAATGTATCGGACGCCATGGCCGGCATCGTCGAGTCGGCGGGCCGGAGCGTGGTGCGTGTCGAAGGGCGCCGCCGGCTGGCGGCCAGCGGCGTCGTGTGGTCGGCCGAGGGTGTGATCCTGACGGCCCACCACGTGGTTCACGCCGACGACGAGATCGGCATCGGGCTGCCCGATGGGAATAGCGCCGGGGCACGGCTGGTGGGCCGCGATCCGAGCACCGACTTGGCCGTGCTCCGCACCGACGCCCCCGGGCTCGTTGCCGTCGAGCGGACGGCGGGGCAAGAGCTGCACGTGGGCCACCTGGTCCTGGCTCTGGGCCGGCCGGGCCGCACCGTGCAGGCCACCCTGGGCATCATCAGCGCCCTGGGTGGAGAATGGCGCACGCCGGCCGGCGGCCTGGTGGACCGCTACCTGCAAACCGACGTGGTGATGTATCCCGGCTTTTCGGGTGGCCCCCTGGTAGACGTGGACGGGCGCCTGGTGGGCCTGAACACTTCGGCGCTGCTCCGGGGGGTCAGCCTGTCCGTGCCGGTGCCCACCCTCGAGCGCGTAGTCGAGAGCCTGCTGACCCACGGCCGCGTCCGCCGCGGATACCTGGGCGTCGGCGCACAGCCGGTGCGCCTGCCCCAGGCAATCGCCCAGCAGTTGGGCCAGGAGACGGGCCTGCTCCTGGCCTCGGTGAATGCCGGGGGACCGGCCGACACGGCGGGGTTGCTCCTGGGAGATACCCTGGTGGCCCTGGACGGCCAGCCGCTGCGGCACATGGACGACCTGGTGGCGGCGCTGGGCGGCGAGCGGATCGGCCAAGAAGCCCGCATCCGCCTGCTGCGCGGCGGGCAGATCCAGGAGATCGGGGTCGTCGTCGGCGCCCGTCCCTAGCTTGGAGCTGTGGTTGGTGATGAACGACCTTTTGAAACGATGGAACGACGACATGGCCCGTGCCGTGGAGCAGGCCTGCCAGGCGCTGGTGCAGATCCGCAACGGGCGCGCTGGCGCGGGAGCCGGCACCATCTGGCACCCCGACGGGCTGATCCTGACCAACGCCCACGTGGCCAGCCGCCGCGGGTTGCAGGTAACCCTGCCCGACGGGCGCGCGCTGCCTGCCCGGGTGCTGGCCCGCGACGCCGAACGCGACATTGCCGCCCTGGCGGTCGAGGCCCGCGGCCTGCCGGTCATCGAGCTGGGTGATTCCCGGGGGCTGCGGCCCGGCCAGTGGCTACTGGCCGTGGGCCATCCCTGGGGAGTGACCGGGGCCGCGACGGCAGGGGTGGTGGCCGGCACGGGCCGGCACCTGCCCGAAATGCCCCTCTCCGGCCGCGACTGGATCGCCGCTAGCCTGCACCTGCGGCCGGGGCACTCGGGCGGGCCACTGGTCGACGCCCAGGGCCGCCTGGTGGGCATCAACACCATGATGGCCGGCCCCGACCTGGGATTGGCCGTGCCGGTGCACGAGGTCAAGGCCTTTTTGAAAGAGGCCCTCGGCTCGCAATCTGGCAGCCTGCGCGCTGCGGCGTAACCGGCCGCGCCTAGGGGCGCAAGAAGCGCAGGGCGAGGATCTCGGCCGTGGAGTCGACTACCCTCGCCCGCTCGTCAAGGCGAAGGCCGGGCACCCAGGCGATGCCCCACGCCGTCACCAACAGCGGCAGCCGGTCGCGGGCGGCGTGGGGCACCTTCTGGTTGGTCAGGAAATCGGCCAGCTTTGGCGCCCGCCCGCCCATGCCCAGGGGCTGAAACCGATCGCCCGGGCGGCGAGTGCGCAGCCGCAGGGGCGGGCGGGCCGCTCCGGCGTCAAGGTATGCGCGCCAGGGATCGGGATTGTCCTCCCAGCCGGCGGGCAGGCCGGCGCGGGGCAGCAGGGCCGCCTCCAGCACCCAGGCGGAACCCGGCAATGGCGTGATGCCCGGCACGGCGACGGCCACGGGCTCGCCTTCCGGGAGCAAGAGCGGCCAGTCGGGCAGCGGCCCGAGTCGAGCCTCGCCGGCCACGGTCACGCGGTCGTAGCCGACGGCCAGCATCAGGCCCCGGGGCAGGGTGGCGCGGTCGCCCGTGGTACCGTCGCGCGCCACGAGCAGGGCGTCTTCGACGTGGACAAAGTTGATGTTGCGTAGCGAGCGGCGCAGGCGATGGATGGCCTCGCGGAGCGTCGAGCGTTGCAGGCCCGTGGGCAGCGCGCGCCACGCGGCCAGGTCAAAGACAATCTCTTCCTCTCCCTCCTGGCGCACGACGCGCGGCCAGGCCTCGTCCAGCAAATCCCGCAGCAGGTCATAGTCTCCTGCCAGGACCCGCGCAGTGCGGCCCAGGACGGCGCGCAGTTGTGGGTTGTGCTGCTCCAGGAGAGGGATCACCTCCAGCCGCAGCCAGTTGCGAAAGTAGGTCGTGTCCAGGTTGGAGCGGTCAAAGCGCGGCTCCAGGCCCTGCTCCTGGCAATAGGCCTCGATCTCGGTGCGAGGCACCTCCAGCAGAGGGCGGATGAGGTCGAGGGCTCCGCCACCCTCGCCGGTGGAGAGCAAGCGGTAGCTGCTCAGGGGGGTGCGGGGCAGCATGCCCCGCAGGCCGGCCAGCCCCGAACCACGCAAGAAGTGCATCAGCACCGTCTCCGCCTGGTCGTCGGAGTTGTGGGCCACGGCGATCGTCCGGGCGCCGGCCGCCGCCGCAGTGCGGGCCAGGAAGGCGTAGCGGGCCCGCCGGGCGGCCTCTTCAAAGGCCAGGCCCTCGTCGCGGGCCAGGGCCGGTACGTCCAGCGCCTCGACGGCCAGGGGCAGCCCCCAGGCAGCCGCCACGCGGCGCACGAACTCGGCGTCGGCGTCCGCGTCGGCGCCGCGCAGCCCGTGGTGCAGGTGAGCGGCGTGCAACGACAGGTCGTACTCGGGCGCAAGGCGCCGGAGGACGTGCAGCAGGCAGAGCGAATCCGGCCCGCCCGACACACCGACCACCAGCGCCTCGCCGGCCCGGATCAGATCGTACTTGTCGATGGTCTGCCGTACCTGTCTCAGCAGATCGCCCATATCCCTCCTTCAGCAGGTCAGCAGGTCCCCGCGGCCCGGCTACTCCGATGGAGGCGCTTCGACCCGCGCCCTGGCCTCGATGCCCCGCCGGGCCAGCTCGGTCACGAACAGGTCCGGCGGCACGGCCAGCTCCAGGGGGACGGCGCCGCGGGGGACCTGCCCGCGGGCCATCATGGCGGCCACGATGGCCGCATCCCAGCCGGTGCTGCGCTCCATGGCGGTAAAGCCCGTCTCCTCGTCGTAGAAATCCATGACCTCCACCACAGCCCGCGCCGGCTGGCCGTCCTTTCGGCCCAGGGCGTGGATGAGGATGGCACACACGTCCCGGTCGCCGGGAAAGGTCACCCGCGGGGCAAACAGGGCGTGAAACACTTCGCGGGGCACCACCTCCTGCTCGCCGACGCGCACCGGCTCCGTGTCCCACAGTCCCAGATGATAAAAGGCCCGCAGTTGGTCCAGGTGACCCTGGTAGCGGATGGTCTTGTTCTGGAGCGTCCGCAGCTTGCCGGCAAAGGTCCACGGCATGGTCGACACGCCCCCGCTGCTGGTGAAAGCCTCCACCCTGCCGATGGGCGGCGGGAAGTCGACCATCTCCAGTTCTTCCAGGGGCGGCACCAGCACCGGCTTGCCCTCCCGCAAGAAGAGGCCCGGCTCGGCAAACTCGTTGGTCAGACCGGCCATGTGAAAGGTGGCCATGTAGTTAAAGGGCGGGCGTGGATTCTGCGGCAGACCGCCGTCCCACATGAACACCTCGTCGGTCTCGTCCAGCAGGCTCATGGCATAGACCATCAGGCTAGTGCCCATGCCCGGCACCTGGCCGCAGTCGGGCACGACGCTGATGCCCGCGGCCCGGGCCGCCTCGTCCAGCTCGAGCTGCTGGCGGACCACGTCGGTGTTGCCACCCAGGTCGCACATGCTCGCCCCGGCCTCGACCGCCGCGCGGGTGATGGCCAGGTTGTAAAAGTAGGGCACGGCGCTGAGAAAGGCGTCCATGCCCTTCAGGGTCGCCACCAGGGCGGCGTGATCCGTCACGTCGAGCTGGCACGGGCGAGCGCGGTCGGTGCCCAGCAGCCCGTTGACCCGGCCGGCCGACGCTTCGGCCGCGGCCAGCGATTTGTCAGCCAGGAGAACGCTCTCGGCCTCGCCCAGCTTGATCATGTCGTAGGCGCAGGCCGTGCCCTGGCGCCCCGCGCCCAACACTGCATATTTGTATCCCATGTTGTCCTATGTCCCTCCTCCTTGCGGGTTGGGGACATTGTATCACAACTGGGCAGGGCCGCCAAGGTGCCGGCAGTGTGCGCGCTGGATCGGCACGTGGGGCTTCTTACATTCAACGGAACAGCCGGTTGCCCGGCCCATCCCGTTTTGCCCTCCCGCTTCCCAGGTGGTATAATGGGCGCGTACTACTGTTGATGACCTCGTGGCCCTTGCCCGGCCGCAGGCACGACCCCAGCGCAAAGCGAGTGCCAGGGTAAGTGGGCAATGGTGGTGCTCCTTTACTTAACCCGGAGGTCCCGTGAATACGTCCAATTCCGTTCCATCAGGCCAGCCCCGTAATTTGCTCGCCCGCCTGAGCAACCAGGTTCGCGAGTTCTGGCTGGCGCTGCGCAATACGCCAGAAGCGTTTCGCCTTGTGTGGGCCGCCGGCCGGTACTCGGCCCTGGCGGGCATTGCCTTCACGCTCGTCGCAGCCGTCCTGCCCGCCGGCCAGGCGTGGGCCGGCAAGCTGATCATCGACTCGATCGTCAGCGCCATCGCCCAGGGCATGGATCCCATGGATGGGCTCCGCTACGTCGGGCCGTACATCGCCCTGGAGTTCGGCCTCCTGGTGACCGGTTCCATCACCAGCCAGGTGCGCAGCCTCTTTGACCGGACCCTCCAGTCAAAACTCACCAATTACGTCAACAGCATGATCATTCGAAAGGCCATCAGCCTGGATCTGCGCTTTTTCGAAGATCCAATCTTTTACGACACCTTGCAGAATGCCCGGCGCCAGGCGGACGTGAGCGCTCTCAACATTGTCAACTCGACCCTGCAGCAGGTCCAACAGATCATCACGCTGATCTCCCTGGTCGCCCTCCTGGTGCGTTTCAGTCCCTGGCTGGCGGTCATAGTCTTTGTCGCCGCCATCCCCTCGTTTCTTTCTCAATCCCAACACGCCACCCGCGCGTTTCGCGCTGTGAGCCGCCGCGCACCCGAAGCGCGCCTCCTGAACTACCTGGAGGTCCTGCTGACCGGAAACGACTCGGTCAAAGAGGTCAAGCTCTTCGGGCTGGGCGAGCCTCTCCTCGGGCGCTACCAGGAGCTGTTCACGCGCTTCTATCTCGAAGACCGGGCCATTGCCGAGCGCCGCACGGTCGCCGGCCTGGCCTGGGGCTTGCTGTCCAACGTGGTCTACTATGGCAGCTATGCCTGGATCGTCCTACGCACCGTGGCCGGCCTCATCACCCTGGGTGATATGACCATGTTTCTGAGTATCTTTCGCCAGTCCCAGAGCTCGATCCGATCCCTCCTGGACAGCCTGAATCGTCTCTATGAGAGCAACCTGTTTCTCGACAACTTGTTAACCTTCCTGGAGCTTGAGCCGGAGTTGCTCTCGCCACCCAACGGCCGGGTCGCGCCGGCCCCCATCCGGGAGGGGATCGAGTTTCGCCACGTTTCGTTCCGCTACCCGGGCTCTGACGTGTTCGTGCTGCGCGACATCAACCTCCATATTCGCCCCGGCGAGCGCATCGCCCTCGTCGGGCTGAACGGTGCGGGCAAGACGACCCTGATCAAGCTGCTCACGCGCCTCTACGACCCCACCGAGGGCCAGGTGCTCCTCGACGGCGTGGATCTGCGCGAGTACGATCTGGCCACCCTTCACCAGCGGTTCGGCGTCATCTTCCAGGATTATGTCCGCTACCAGTTCACCGTCCGGGAGAACATCGGCTTCGGCCAGGTGGATGCCCTCGACGACCTGGACCGCATCCAGGACGCGGCGCAACGGGGCGGCGCCTGCCCGGTCATCGAAGAACTGCCCCACGGCTACGACACCATGCTCGGGCGGCGCTGGGAAAAGGGCCAGGAGCTGTCGGGCGGGCAGTGGCAAAAGATCGCCCTGGCCCGCGCCTTCATGCGCAAGGCCGAGGTCCTGGTGTTGGACGAGCCAACGTCGGCGCTGGACGCCGAGGCCGAGTACGAGGTGTTCCGGCGGTTCGGCGAGCTGATGGAAGGCCGCATCGCGGTGCTCATCTCCCACCGATTCTCCACCGTCCGCATGGCGGACCGGATCGCGGTCCTGTCCGAAGGCAAGATCGTCGAGCTGGGCAGCCACTCCGAGCTCATCGCCCTGGACGGCAACTATGCGCGGCTGTTCAACCTGCAGGCGGAGGGGTATCGTTAGGACCGGCGCGGATCAGGCCACGGCCTCCCGTGCCTGGCGATAAGCGGCCAGCGTTCGCTCCCTGGCCCAGGCATGGTCCACGATGGGGTCGGGGTAGTCCTGCCCGATGATGCAGCCGGCCTGGCGCTGGAGGTCCTCCGGCATAGTCCACGGCGCGTGGACGTACCGGTCCGGCACGGAAGCCAGCTCGGGCAGCCAGCGCCGCACGAAGGCGCCGTCGGGATCGTGCTTTTTGCCCTGTAGCACCGGGTTAAAGATGCGAAAGTAGGGCGCGGCGTCGGTGCCCGTGCCGGCGACCCATTGCCAGCCGCCATTGTTGGCCGCCGGATCGCCGTCCACCAGGTGCTGCATGAAAAAGCGCTCGCCCCATCGCCAGTCGATGAGCAGGTCCTTGGCCAGGAACGAGGCGACGATCATGCGCGCCCGGTTGTGCATCCAGCCGGTCTCGACCAACTGCCGCATGGCGGCGTCTACCACAGGATAGCCGGTCCGGCCCTCGCACCAGGCAGCAAAGTCATCCGCGTCGTTCTCCCAGGCGATGCCTTCGTATTCCGGGCGAAAGCTCGATCCTCGCACCTGGGGAAAGTGGTAGAGAATGTGAACGTAGAACTCGCGCCAGATCAGCTCATCCAGCCAGGTCTCCGCGCCCTGGCGTTCCAGGGCGCTCCGTGCCGCTCCGGCGGCTTCAAGCGCCGCAACCACCGCCTGCCGCGCCGAGATCATGCCAAAACGCAGGTAGGGCGATAGCCCGGAGGTGCCCGCCAGGTCCAGCCGGTCGCGGCCCGTTGCATAGCGGTAGACGGGCGGGTCGTCGCCCGCGGCAAAGGCATCCAGGCGCCTCGCGGCCTCCGCCTCGCCCGGCAGGAAGGGAACGGATGCGGGTAGGGCCGGGGAATCGGGGATGGGCAGGCTCTCCACGGCCGGCACCGGCGGCAGCGCCCGGGGAGGCGCCAGCAGGTCGGCCGGCGCCGGGGGCACCAGCGCCTTCCAGGCACGGGCAAAGGGGGTAAAGACGGTGTAGGGAGCGCCACTCGGTCTGTGGACGACGCCGGCCCGGTGAACGACCAGGCCTTCGGTCGTGTGCAATGGAAGTTCCCGACCCACGCGGAGGTCCCGGGCCCGGGCATAGGGCGACACGTCCTCCTCGGCGACGATGGCCGTCGCGCCGGTTTCGGCCAGGAGGGCCCGCAGCTCGGCCACCGGATCGCCCCGCCGGACCACGAGGCGGCTGCCCCGCGCCCGCAGCTCCGTGTCAAGCTGTCTCAGGCCGGAGAACAGAAAGGCCATCCGTTTGGCGCCGGCGTAGGGCGAGTGGAGCAACGCCGGGTCGAGGATAAATGCCGGGATGACGACTTCTGCCCGGGCCAGGGCGGCTGCCAGGGCCTGGTTGTCGCCCAGGCGCAGGTCGCGGCGGATCCACCACACGGCCGTGCTCACGGTCCACTCCTCCTCGGCCTTCTTCCCGGCTCGCCGGCTTCGCCGGCGAGCCGTCTATCTCTCAGCCTCCGGCGTCATTCTACTCTACTTGCCGCGATCACACAACTCCGGCTTGCTTTGCCCTGGTCGCGTCGGCCCGGCTGCCGCTCGCGCGGCCATGGGCCGTCGCCTTCTCGTCCCCGGGCAGCAACCCGGCGAGCTGCCAGACCTCGACTTCCGCGTCGATCCAGACTCGCCCCCAGGCCCGGGCCACCGAGACCGCGCAGTGCCCCTCCCGGACAAAGAAGACGTCTCCCACCCGGATCAGGCACACAGTCGGCAGGGGCTTGCCCGCTTGTAGCTCGGCCGCGACGCGCAACCAGCGGTGCTCTGTGCCGGCGCTCAGGGGCCGGAACGTTGCATCGAAGTCGTGGCTGTGCCCCACGCTGCCCCGGATCTGCTTGATGGTCACCGTTTGCAGGCCGGCGTCGGCGCGGCTCTGCAGCAGCCGCTGGCCCTTGACCTGCCCCAGGTCCAGCAAGCAGGCCGGCTTGCCCATCAGCGAGTTCCACAGCCGCCCCAGCCAGGCACGCCTTCGCACCCGGCGATAGAGCCGTCGCGCGGCTTCGGCATTCCGGCCAGGCTTCCAGGCCAGAATCATTGCTTCGTGGCTGTTCAACTCTATCATGTCCCAGCTCCTCTTTGAAACGGGTGCCCTACTACGTCGAGCGCACCAACCGTCAGGACCTTTCTTCTTCGGCCTCCTTGATGGCCCTCAGCTCGTCAAGCGCCGTCAAGAGCCGCTCTGGCGGGTCGCCTTTGCTCATAAAGACGTCGGCTCCGGCCTCCAGGGCTTCGCGGCGAACCTCGGGGCGGCTGCTCATGGCCATTAGCCGCACGCCGGGGCAGTGATACTGGATAAGGGGCAGCAACGCGGCGGCCGGCAAGCCGGGCAACTCCCACTCGAGGAGCACCAGGTCGGGGCACGCAACCTTTACCCAGTCGAGCAAGCCCGTGCTATCGACTGCCTCGCCCAGGATTTCGATGCCTGGCTGCTGCTCCAGCAACAACCGCAGCGCTGAGCGCACCTTTGCCTTATCGTCCGCCAATATGACTCGCATGTCAACTCCTCAACCCGTCGTTCAGGTGTGGCGCACTTCTCGCGCCGGTCTCAGTATAGACCAGGAACTCCCCAGGCACACCGGGCACCTGGGGAGTCTTGGTCCTGGTCAGATGGCCAGGTACAAGCCTTTCTGCCCGTTGCCACCCGGCCCTTTTTCCCCGGTTAGCTCACCACGTCGCCGCCTGGTACGATGGTGGCCGCCGGTGCATCGCCGGTCCACTCGCGCCAAGCGAGCGTCCACATCGTGGAAAAGTAGGCCGTCACAGCACCCTCCAGGACGAGGATCACCGGCCAGAACAGGCAGCACAGCAGCAAGATGATGCCCGGCACGACGAGCAGGACAAAGGCGACGACCATCACCGCGATCTGGAGCAGGAACAGGACCAACGCCGAGCCCAGGTTGTCGACCACGACCCTGAAGGCGCGGCCATAGGACGCCAGGACACCCAGCCCTTCCAACATGCACGCCCGCTCGGCCAGGGCCCGCAGCATCTCGAAGGCGATGGCCACGGGCACGATGAGGCAGGCCAGGGCGCTTCCAAGGATGAGCGCGTTCCGCGCCATCGGAGTTCCCATCTGCATCGTAGGATTGCTCGTGTAGGCGAACCAGCCCAGAACGGCCAGGACAAGCGGGAGCAGGCTCACAAGGCCAGGGATCAGGCCAATGCCCAGCAGTGTCCAGACCCGGTCCCACCCGGTCCGCCACGCCAGGCCAAAGCTCGTGGGCTCTTCCCGGCTGGCCGCGTCGGCCCCGGCGACGAGTCCGCCGCGGGCGATGGTGGAAACAACCCACAGGGCCAGCCCAATCACCAGGGCGATGGCAACGATGACCAGGACCCATAACGGGGCCAGCGTGTGATGGCCCGCCCCCCAGGGCATATCGAACTCAAAGTGCGGCTGGTCACCCTCAAAAGTGGCGCCGCTGGAGCCTGACGCGCCGCTGCCAAATCCACCGGCCAGAGCGGCCAGGATGCCCAGGATGATCAGGAACTTGTACTTCCAGACGATGTCCCAGGCCCGACTCAAAAGCTTTCCGTACTCCATGATAGGTTACCTCCTCGTAATCGAGTGTGACGCGCGTCTTGCCCGTTTGTCACTTGCCACGATAGTAACACACATCCCTTTGCAATGCACCAGCTTGTTGGCCGGTCCTGTGCCTGGGCACGTTGGCAGTCCTGTTCCTGGTCACGTGGCCAGTCGGGCGAGGCCGCGCCCGCTCTGCCGCTTGACAGCCTGAACAAATTAGATATAATATCCAATATGAGGAGGCGAAAGGACGGCTTATGGAAGCACCCGACGGTTATCATTCCCTGAGCGACGTTGCCTTTCTTCGCCTGCGCGATGCCATCATCGATGGCCGCCTGAAGCCGGGCCAGTGGCTGCGACAGGAAGCCCTCGCCCGGGAGCTGGGCATGAGCCAGATGCCGGTGCGCGAGGCCCTGCGCCGCCTGGTGACCGAGGGCCTGGCGGAGCGCATCGCTTACCGCGGCGTGCGCGTGGTCGAGTTCACCGCCGCCGACGTCGCGGACATGTTCACCGTCCGCCTGGTACTGGAGAGCCTGGCCGTGCGCTTTGCCACCCCCGCCATCGACGCGGCCGAGATTCAGCGCCTGAAGGATCTGCTGCACCGCGCCGAGGGCTGCGACAGCCAGGAACAGATGGGCCTCCGCCGCGAGCTGAACACCGAGTTTCACCTGAGCATCTGCCGTGCCAGCGGGCATCGCTACCTGGTCCATCAGATCGAGTCGCTGTGGAGCTGGTTTCCGAGCGTCATGCTGTACGAGGGCATGCGCCGCCAGGAAGCGCTGGCGCCGGCACGCCTGGCGCGCGAGCTGGACGAGCATCGGGCCATCGTGGCCGCCCTGGAAGCGCGGGACGCCCGCGCTGCCGAGGAAGAGATGCGCCGTCACATCGGAAACCTTTCGCAGGAGCTAACCGAAGTCCTGGGTGTCGCGCCCGCACTCATCGAGCCTGTCTTCTGGCCGTGACGGCCGGCCAGCAACCAGGAGCAAAAAGACAGAAGAACCAGCCACACCTCGCTGCCGGAGGGCAGCAAACAAAGCATACGGAGGAGGAATCGCACGTGGGTAGCTTGCTGACTATCAAAGAACTGCTGTTTGGGAACGACGAGGCGCTGAAAGAGGTCCACCAACGCTCCCTGGAGCTGCTGGAAACCACCGGCGTCCGCTTTTATTCCGACCGCGCCAAGGAGATCTGGCACGGTGCGGGCGCCAGGGTTGACGGCGACCTGGTCCGCATCCCGGCCGGTATCGTGGAGCCGGCCCTGAAACAGGCCCCGGCGACCTTCACGCTGCACGCCCGCGACCCGCGCCACGACCGGGTCATCGACGGCCGCCACACCTACTATTCCCAGGACGGCTGCGCGGCCCTGACCCTCGAT
This sequence comes from Anaerolineaceae bacterium, assembly GCA_012514775.1. The sequence continues at coordinate 12,207 of JAAYZQ010000354.1, read as the reverse complement.
TTCGAGACCGGCGTGCGCCGCGGCTCCACCAAGGCCGACGTGGCGCACATGGCCCTCATCTCCGACTACCTGGAGGCGGTGGACATTGTCAGCCCCACGGTCAGCGCCCAGGACGTGCCGGCGCTGAGCATTTGCCTCCACGAGCTGGAGGCCTGCTTTCTCAACTCGGGCAAGCACGTCCTCACCGAGTCGGTGACCGATGCGCGCGAAGCCCGCGGCCAGATCGAGATGGGGGCGGCCATCGCCGGTGGCAGGGAACAGCTCCGGGAGCGACCCATCTTTTCGAACTTTGTGTGCACCATCTCGCCCCTCACCCAGGATCACGGCGGCATCGAGGCGGCCCTGGAGTTTGCCGCGGCCGGCGTGCCGGTGGGCATGTACCCCATGCCCACCACGGGCGTCACTTCGCCTGTGACCCTGGCCGGCACCCTGCCCATCATCAACGCCGAGGTTATCAGCGCCCTGGCCCTGTTGCAGATCGCCTCGCCCGGCGCCAAGGTCTTTTACTCCGGCGGCCCGGCGACCATCGACCTGCGCACGGGCGCCTACACGGCCACCTCGCCCGAGGCCATCTGGCTACGCACCATGATCGCCGAGATGGCGAGCTTTTACGGCGTTCCTTCCATCGTCGGCGCCGGCGCCACCAGCGCCAAGATACCCGGCGCCCAGGCCGCCTGGGAGAATACCTTCTCCTACGTCTTCCCGGCCCTGGCCGGCGCCAGCATCCTCTTTGGCCTGGGGCTCCTGGACGGCTCGAACCTGCTGACCTACGAGCAGCTCATCATCGACGCCGAGATCGGGGCCATGCTCCGGCGCCTGCTGGGCGGCGTCGACTGGACCGACGAGGCCTTTGCCATGGAGCTGACCAAAGAGCTGGGCGCCGGTGGCGTCTACATGGACCAGCAGCACACCGTGCGCCAGATGCGCCGGGCCCTGTCCCTGCCCCTCATCAGCGACCGCGACAGCTACGATGAATGGTTCGACAAGGGCCAGCACAACCGCATCGAGGTCGCTCGCCAAAAAGTGCGCGAGATCCTGGCCAACCACAAACCACCGGCCCTGCACGAGGCTACGCAGCTAGAACTGCGCGACATCGTCGCCGCCTATTCGCGGCGCAAATAAGCCGGCCCGTAGCATGCGCATCGAGGTCGACTGCGAGCGAATTCGGCGCAACACCGAGGCCGTGGCCACGCTGTGCGCCCCCCAGGGAATCGAGCTGGCGGGGGTGACCAAGGCCTGCTGCGGCCATCCGGCCGTGGCCCGGGCCATGCTGGCCGGCGGCGCCGGCCTTCTGGCCGAGTCGCGCCTGGACAACGTGCGTCGCCTGCGCAAGGCGGGCATCGACTGCCCCATCCTCATGCTTCGCCTGCCGTCGTTCGACGAGGTTGGCGAGGTGGTGCGCCTGACCCAGGCCAGCCTGAATTCGCAGGTGGAGACGGTCCGTGCCCTTTCGCGCGCAGCACAGGCCCAGGGCGTGGATCACCGAGTCATCCTCATGGTGGAGGCCGGCGACCGGCGCGAGGGGGTCATGCCCGAGCGGGTATTGGAGGTTGCCCGGGCCATGGCCGGCCTGCCCCACATCGAGCTGGCCGGGCTGGGGGTCAACGTCACCTGCATCGGCGGCGTGCTGCCCACCCGGGAGAACACGCAGCTTGCCGTCGACCTGGCCAAAGACGTGGAGCGGGCCCTGGGCCTGCGCCTGCCCACCATCTCGGCCGGCAACTCGGCCAGCCTGGCACTGCTCTTGCGCGGCGAGATGCCCGCCCGCGCGACCCAACTGCGCGTGGGCGGCGCCATCCTCATCGGCGAGGTGGACAGCACGGGCGACTGGCCCACGGCCATGCCCCACCAGGACGCCTTTGTGGTCTGGGCGCCCGTCATCGAGGTGGAAACCAAGCCGTCGACGCCCGAGGGGCCGGTGGCGCCCAACGCCTTTGGCGAGGTTCCCGTGTGGCCCGACAAAGGCCGGCGGCGAAGGGCCATCGTCGCCGCCGGCCGGCAGGACCTGGTCATCGAGAGCCTGGTGCCGCATCGGCCTGGGGTGACCATCGTCGGCGCCAGCTCCGATCACCTGGTCCTGGACGTCACCGAGGCCGATCCTGCGGTGCGGCTGGGCGAAGAGCTGGCCTTCCGCCCGCTCTATGGCGCCATTGCCACCGGCATGGCCAGCCGGACGGCCACCAAGGTCATCAAGCCCCACACCGGAGGATAGCCTTGCTTACGCTTTTCCAACCCAACCCAACCTATCCACGCCGGTTGTACAGGACGTTTCGTGCTACAATGGTCTCAACGAAAGGCGTCGTGCCTGTCGACAAGACTTTGGAGGACGGAATGTCAGAGTATACCACGAATACGCGAGTGAAGTCGGAATGGTCCAAGACCTTGGGGATTAGCGACCTCGAGCGCTGGCTGGCGGTCCTCGGAGGCGTCGCCCTGATCTGGTTCGGCCTTTCCCGGCGCTCGTTGGGCGGCCTGGGCCTCATGGCCGGCGGTGGCTACCTGGCCTACAAGAACGCCACCGGCCGTAACCCGGTCGCCGACGCGCGGCGCCTGGCAGCCAAGTCCGACCTGCCGCACGTTGAAGGCCTGACTTCGGGGCAAGCCCCGCAGCGCTCTGCCGGCTAAGAACGCTCGCCGAGCCGGCCGAGCCGGCCAGGCCCGAGCGCCTGGCCCCATGCAAAAAAGAGGGCTCTCCTGCGCCATTGAAGGAGAGCCCTTGCATTGCCCGCACGGCCATCGTGCGGGAAGGTTATGTCACATTAAGCCTGGATACCCATCAGCCTCTTGGCCACCACCGCTGCGTTGGCCGCGTCCTCGGCAAAACCATCGGCGCCGATGTCGTCGGCCCACGCCTGGGTCACGGGCGAGCCGCCGACCATGACCTTCACCCGCTCCCGCAGCCCGGCCTCGGACAGATGCTCGATGACCTCCCGCTGGTGGAGCATGGTGGTCGTCAGCAGCGCCGAGAGGGCCACGATGTCGGCGTTGTGCTCCCGCGCCTGGGCCACGAACTCGTCGGCCTCCACGTCGATGCCCACATCGTGGACCAGGAAGCCGTTGGCCGACAGCATAGAGCCCACCAGGGCCTTGCCAATCTCATGGATGTCGCCCTTGACGGTGCCCAGGACGACGGTGCCCAACACCTTGCGCTCCTGGCCCGCGGCCTGTAGCGCCGGCTCCAGGACGGCCAGGGCGGCCTTCATCGCCTCGCCGCCCAGGATCAGGTCGGGCAAAAAGTACTCGCCCGAGGAATACAGCTCGCCGACCACGTCCATGCCGGGCGTGAACCCCTGGTTGATAGCCTCCAATGGGTCGATGCCCGTGTCCAGGGCCTGCTGGGCCAGATCGGCCGCGCTTTCCTCGTCGCCGTCGATGACGGCCTGGGCCATTTTCTTGAACAGCTCTTCTGTCATGGGGATCTCCTCCGCTACTTGATGCTGCGCTCGGGCAGTTTGTCCAGCCCATTGGCCCGGGCATGGCGCTGGGCGATGGCTTCCAGCTCTTTTACCTTTGCCTGGTCGAGGCCCAGGGGCTCCCAGGACGCCATGAGCTCCTGCACCCGGCGGTGTGCCCGGGCGTTGGCATCCAGGGCACCCTTGTCGAACCAGGTCTGGCGAAAGTCCCGGTCGATGACGTCGGTGGGGATATAGTCCTCGCGACGGAAGTACTTGCGGGTGTGCTTGCTCTTGAGAAAGTTCCCCGCGTGGCCGATCTCGCGCATTACGTCGAGGGCCAGGGGCTCGGCCGTGTCGTCCACGCCGGCCACCAGGCGCTTGGCCATACCCACGATCTCGGAGTCGATGACCAGCTTTTCAAAGCTGAAGCAGCTCTCAAAGTCCATCATGCCCGGGCCGGACATCATATTCACCCCGGCAAGGGCCCCCAGGATGGCGCCTGAGGCCGTCTCCAGCCCCGTCTGCGTGTCGACGATCTTGGTGTCCGACATGCCCAGGTAGGCGTGGGTCGGCAGGCCGCCGGGCTTGATGGCCTTGCCGATCTGCGTGTAGGTGCAGTCCAGCATCATGGTGGCCATGGCGCCCATGGGCGTTGTGCCGGTGCGCATGTCAAAGGAGGCCGGCGAGCCGCCCCAGACAATGGGGCTGCCGGCCTTGGCCAACTGGTGGATGGTGATGCCGCTCAAGCACTCGGCGGCGTGCTGCACCGCCGAGCCGATGACCGTCGCCGGACCGGTGGCACCCGTCAACGGCATGGACACCAACTCCGCCGGCACGCCGGCGCGCGCCGCGTCGATGAGGTTGGCGCAGGTGATGTCGCTCCAGAGCAGGGGAGGCGAGGGGCAAACGTCGAACACGGCCCGCGGCCTGGCAGCCAGGGCCTCGGCGCTGCCGGCCATGGCCACCAGCAGCTCGTGCATGATCGCAAAGCTTTCGATGGCAAAGGTGCCGGTCACGATGGGCTTGCGGGCGTTGAGCAGGAGCAGGTAGAGCCGGTACCAGTCGGCCATGCTCTGGGGCACGTCGCCGCAGACGATGGACGTCGCCACGGCGTCGATCTGGGGCAGGCCATCGGCCACCTTCACATAGTTTTCGCAGTCCACGGTGGTCGGCACGCGAGACTGCTTGGCCCCGTAGTCGGCAATCTCGATGGCCGCCGACCCGGGATCGTAATGGATATCGTCGCCACCATAATGCACCTTTGGCCCCCCGTAAAAGTCGTAGAGATAGAAGGAGCCTGGCGCCGTCTCGACCGCCTTCTCGGCCAGCTCCCGCGGAATGCGGGCCACACGCGACTGCATGTCCACGGACGCACCGGCGTCGGCCAGGAGGCGCAGCCCTTCGTCATAGTGGACCCGCACGCCCGGGTCCCAGAGCAGCTCGTAGGCTTCGTCAATCGCCCGCTTTACCGTGTCGGGCGACAGGAACTCCAACTTCGGTCGAATCATGGTTCCTCCCTGTAAATATAATAATGGGCAAACAAAGGGACCTGTTGCCTCCGCGGCCCCGCGTTTGCAGGCTTGCATCGTCGATTCGGTTTTGTACGCGATCAGGGACACGGAAATGAGCGGCGGCACACGGCCGCCGGCGGTGGGCTAGCGGGGTCAGAGACCTGCTTCAAAAAGTGGACGTGGGATCGGAGTCCACATCGCTCTCGGCTCCTCCCTCCATGGGCTGCCAGGCATGCACCGCCCGGCGCTGAGAGTATAGCATACCCGCCCAGGTCTGTCAAAGGCCGCAGGCCGCGAGGAGCCGGCCTCCGGCGCGCTTCTCTCGCGCGGCTATGGCACCGGAGCTGCCCGCCTGACCAGTGGCAGGTACACCCGGTACGAGGGGACCAGCATGGACCACTGCCCCTCGTTGCTCGCCGGGAGGGCATCGGGCACCGGCGAGGTGATGCGCACCTTGTTGATCGCCACCGATCCGATGACCTGGCGGGTGACCCGGACGACGAGCTCGAACTGGCCCCGGGCACCGGCGGGCACGTTGTCGAGCGTCCAAACGTGGACGCCGGGCTGCGGCTGGCTGTGGGGGAGGCCGCTGTCGTCAGAGTCGTATTCGAGCCCGTAGGGCAACTCGTCGGACAGGAGGGCGCCGAAGGCCAGCCCCAGGCCCGAGTTCAGGTAGTGGATCGTGTAGCGAACGGTGCTATCCGTGGCGGCCAATGCCGGGCCCACCTTGGCCGCGCCCAGGTCGGGCAGGAGCAGCTCCGTCGACCAGGTGGCCTCGTCGTCCGCCGGATTCGCATCCAGGAGGTCGCCATCGATGCTCACCCGGTTGTCCAGCGAGACCGGCAAGGCCGGGTCGAGGGGCAGCTCGGCCGTGAGGATCAGGCTGCCCGAGGCGCCGGGCGCCAGGGTGCCCAGGTTCCAGACCCGCGTGCCGGGTGCAGGCTCCGTGGATGCGCCCGGCCCGTCGTCGTCCACGTAGAGCAGGCCCGGGGGCAAGACGTCGGTCAGGCGCACGTTGGTGGCCGCCACCGCCCCGCGGTTGCCCCACGTAATGGTATAGCTCGCCTGCTGGCCATAGGTTGCCGACGGCGTGCCCGTCACCCCCACGTGCAGGTCAGGCAGAAGCAACTCGCTGGTCCAGGAGGCCTGGTTGTCGGTGGGGTCCGCGTCGGCCACGGTCGCGCCGATGGCCACGCGATTGATCACAGGCGACGCCACGGCTTCACTGGCGGGCAACGAGACCGTCAGGCGAAAGCTGCCGGAAACGCCCGCGTCCACCTGCCCCACCTGCCAGACGATGGTACCCGGCATGGGCGTGCTGAGTGCCCAACCGCTGTCGTCGGCCAGGTAGGTGACGCCCGCGGGCAGGGTGTCGGTCAGTCGCACGCTCACGGCGTTCACCGGCCCCTCGTTGGCCCAGGAGATGGTATAGTCCACGACCTGTCCGTAAACCACCGTCGAGGGGCCCTGCTTTGCCACCGTGAGGTTCGGCAGGCCTACCCCGGAATAGATCAAGGCCGCGTTGTTTCCCGGGTCGGTGTCGGGCGTACTGCTGCGGATCTCGGCCGCGTTGGACAGGCGAAAGCCGGGCGCGGCCGCGGGGTCCACCCTGCCCCGGATCTGGATCTCGCCGCTGGCGCCCGGCAGCAGCGGCGCGATATCCCAGGCCAGGGTCACGCCCGGGCGCGGGGCGAGGACCTCCGGACTGGCATAGACTACTACCGGGTCCACAAGCTCGATGGGCAGGACGTCGGTAAGGACCACGTTGTGGGCCGTGCCCGGGCCGGCGTTGGCAAAGGCCAGGGTGTAGGTCAGCAGGTCTCCGGGCGCCAGCGTCCCCTGGTATTCGGCGGTCTTGGTCAGGGCCACGTCGGCGTCCAGGGCGTTGACGTGCAGGGCAGGATCGCCCAGGATGTGATAAGTGTCCAACTGATCCAGGTTGGTACCCGCGGCAACCAGTCGCAGCTTGGCCGCGTAGGTTGCCGGCCCCAATTGGCGCAGGCCGGTGTCAAAGAACGCCTCGAACAACCCCTTGTTCAGGTAGTCATGCCCCTGGCTCACGCCGAACCCCGTGGGCGACCAGCTCGACACGCCCCCCTTCCCCGCGGTGACGACGACCGCCTCTCCGAGGGCAGTGGAGTCGGGGAAGGGATAATGGTAGCTCCCCTCCAGGCAGGTCATGGGCACGAACAGGGGCAGCCGGTTGCCATTGGCAAGGGTGGCAACGTCCACGGCACGGAAAATAGACTCGCCGGCCCAACTGCTTACGGAGCCGTGCCCGATATAGTTGACCAGCAACTGCCCGCTGTTGATCGCCGCCACCAGTTGCGAACGGCACGCTACACCCGTGGCGCACGTAGAGCCGAGATAGAGGCTGGACGGCGTGTAGGTGGAAGGCAGGTAGCCGGCGATCACGGCGTCCGAATAGGCATAGAAATCGCCGGCATCGTCGGGATTATCCGTGACGAACACGGCGTTGCTCATCCAGGCAGCAGGCTCGAGGGATTCGTAGGCCACGATCTTGGCCACGGCGGCGGCAGCCTCGGCGGCCGTGTTCGCCGGCACCCGCCCGATGTGCAGGTCGGGCAGGTTGTCATCCCCCTCAATGCAGGCGTACCAGTTATCGGTCGCGGTCTCTCCCAGCCAGGGGTCCACGACGCCGAGGTACGCCGGGACAAAGATGCCCAGGCCATAGCCCATGTGGTCCCTGGGATCAAAGTGGGCATCGCCCACCAGCAGCACGTAACTCGGTGCGGGTGGCGTCCAGTTATGGTAGGCATAGGCCAGGAAGGAGCGAATGGCCTCCGGGCTCAACCTGCCCCCCGCGAACTCGTCGTAGACGTCCTGCACGTCCACCGCCGCCACGCGGTAGCCCTGCGCGGCGCGGGCGTCAAGGAGCGGCGATAGGGCGGCCAAGAAGTCGTGATGGGCGATGACCAGGTAATCGGCCCCGTTGCCCGGATCGTGCAAGTCCGACGGCGTATCCGGCACGATGGAGAGCGGAGACAGGCGCCGGGCGGTGCTCTGCGCCCAGTACTGCCGGGGAGCGGCGGACGAGTCCCCGAATGCGAGCGTATAGCGCGATCCCGCCGGGGCGACGGACGCACCCAGGATGATCTCGGGGCGTTCTGTCTCCGTGACGTCGAACAGCTCGACCTCGGCGGACGAGAAATTCGTGACGTGGTAGGCCCACTGTCCGGTGTTGTCGCCGCCAAAGCGCAGCATGTCATCGCTCGCCTGGTATTCGCGCTGGTAATGAACCTCGAACCAATCCAACAAATTCAGCTCCGACGGTGCCCCGGTGTCGCCCGGCACCCGGAACCGGATCTCGTTGTCGCCCGACCGCAAATAGTCTTGCGGAAAGGGCAGGGCTGCAGTATGGTAGCTGACGCTATCCCACGCTGCGCCGCCGACCAGGTTGCCGTTGACGTACATCTCAACGTGGTGATCGGGAGCCATGGCAGCAAACGACGTGTAGCCGACGAGGCCGACCAGCAGGGTCGCGTTGCCTGGCACAGAGGCCACCGATTCGAGAGAAAAGGTCCGGACCATGCTTTCGCCGGCGGAAGCGTACGCCCAGTAGAACCGCTCCAGGGCGTCATCGCCGGGCATCAGGCTCCAGTAACCCACGTTCTCCTCAAAGTGGGGCCTCGCCCACGTCGCGGGTGGAACCGGTACGCCTGCCGTGGTGCCGGCCGGGCGCGTCGCCATCCGCAGGCCCATGGCCTGGCCGTAACCGAGCCAGTAGACGTTCCGATTGGTGTACTTGTCGTCCGGGCCCTCCCCCCAGAAAAGAATGACGTCCTGCGCATCGAAAGTGCCATCCTCTTCGCCCACCACCCGGATGGCAACCTCCTCACCCCCGGTGAAAACCTGGAACGTCCGTGGGTCCAGCAGGTCGACGGCAACTCCCGCACTGGCCAGGGCGGGATACGTCAGCTCGTAAATGCCGTCCCGGTCCACGGCCAGCCTCCAGCCCGGCACGGGCGGCACCCAGGCGGCGACGCTGCGTGCCAGATCCACCGGCTGCGGCGCGGCCCGCCAGCTCGTGGCTGCCTCGTAATTGACCACCGCCGACCGTAACAGCGGCTCAAAGGCCGGAGTCTCTGCGGACGCGAGCGGCTGGGCAGACCGGGCCGCGCCATCCTCGTAGGAGAGCAGCAGCCGGATCCGCGCGTGGCGAGCCTGCCGCACCTCCCCTGTGGCCGGGTTAAACTGCACGGGATAGAACCGCAGGCTGACGACGCGCTGCGAGCGTAGGAGCGCCGGCTCGCCGAGCACCACGGGCTGGGCCGGGAACCAGGCCTCGCCGCCATAAACCGCCTCGTCCTCCACAATCCGCACCCCGGTGGAGCGGGGCAGCGAGCCGGCCGCGCCCCCCGTGGACGGCTCCACCAGGGGCACCTCGACGTCCAGGGCTGCCTGGGGCAGGATGCGAAAAGAGCCCGGCAGGACATCGGCCGGGGCATCCACCACCTCCAGGCCCACATCGGCGCCGGGGGGCACCGCCACGAGGGCGGACACGAAGGGCAGCCTCGGCTTTCCCTCGTCGGAGGTCAGGTCCAGTCCCTCGATCTCCAGGAGGTCATAATTCTTGCCCTCGGCGACAACCTGGCGCACGCCGGCCGCGGGCAACGAGATCTCGAGCTCGATGGCAGTCGCGCTTGATTCCACGACGCGCCAGGCGGGAGCCACGGGGGCAGGCGCTGTTGCCTCTGCGCGAGCACCGGCCAGGGCGCAGACGGCACACAGGCAGATCACAGAGAGAACAAGGAGCGCACACCGGCCTTTCCACATAGCTAGCCTTCTTCCCAGGCCGCCCAAGCCGGCAGCCTTAGCCTTCCACCGCGCTGCGCACCAGGTCGACCACGCGGCCGTCCGGCACAAAGGTCAGCTCCAGGCAGGGCACCTGTAACGTTAGCCTGTCCAGGAGGTCGAGGGACGCGTCCATGCCCTCGACCGACCAATAGGGCAGGTAGCCGCAGACCATCAACCGTTTGGCAGCGTCGCTCCTGCTGATGGGCACCAGCCGGTTCTCTGGCCCCTGCTTGAGGAACAGGACAGCGGCCAGGGGCGCGGACGAGGGCGAGTAGACCGGGAGGGTACCGTGCCAGGGACTACCATAGATCCGCCAGCCATCCTGGAGCCGCAGGACGGTCCGCTCGTCGCTGAGCACCTGCACCCCTTCTCGCCCGTGCCACAGGCCGGCCATCGTGCTCTTGCCCGCCTCTGAGACGCCGACAAACAGGAATCCGCGCCCGTTGTCCTCGACGCTGGAAGCATGACACCCCAGGCCCTGCCACCGGGGCAAAAGATGCGAGTAGAGGAACTTGTCCAGGGGATGATGGATGGGATAGGTCCAGAGTCCATCCGTCTCGCGAAACAAAGCGGTATAGACCTGGATGGCGCCTCCATCGGCAGGGAAAAAGCTCGCCCGCTGGGGGATGGGCTCGTTGGTCGCGGACATTTGCCGCCACACCAACCCCTCCTCGACCCGGTGCAGGCTCCACAGCGGTTCGGTGTCGAAAACCATCTCGCCCTGAGCGAGGTGCTCCGGCACCGGGCAATACCAGCAGTCGAGCATCAGGTTCGGATCACTGCTGCTGAGAAAAGGGCGATGATTCGCCGGAACGTGGAACTCGCCCTCGTGGTCCACCAACCGGCAGGCGAGGACGATGCCTCCGATCTCGACAGTCAGTTCTGTGCCGTCCAATGTACCTATGACCACCGGAATTCGTGTGAGGAGGCCCCAACAAGACGCCAAGAGGCGTCAAGGCCACAGAGGCTAAACGAGAGCCTGCAGGTGCAGGACCTGCAGGCGATCGCCAGAGACGCCGGCATGCTCTGCGTTGCCGGGCCTACAACCTGCCGGCTAGAAGAACAGGGAACGCAGCGACGCTCACCATCAACGGGTATCCCTAATGACATCACAGGTCCGCGTATCGACAGGTCGACACGCGGACCTGCCAGGGCGGAGATGCCGCCGAGCAACCTAGCTAGGCTGATTGGTATCCTGACATGCTTCGTCTACAGGCGTGCAGTTGGCGTCACCGGGACCGGCAGTGCCCGCCAACTTGCACCCGGCCAGCACCGTCTGCTCGACCTTCAGGCTGACCTTGATCACCTGGGGCCTTTTGTATTCCTGTTTCACCTTTTCCTCCTCTTTCCTTGCAGTTCATGTCTGGCACCCTGCGCCGCAGCAGAAGCCCGCGCATGGCACAAGTTACGCACGATCGTCTCCCGCAGCCTGCCGGGCAACGGCCTCCGCCCGGAGCCGCGTGACCTGGCACAGATAGTCGATGGGCGCCAGATCCTCGCCCGACTCGAGCTGCGACCAGCCGGGGCACTGGGTGCAGACGTTGGCCAGGCGGCAATGGTTGCAGCCGTTGTCCGCCGTCACGGTACGAAAACGTACCTCCCGCGCGTGGCCCCGCCAACCGTCGCGGAATGAGCCAGCCCGGAGGTCGTACTGATACTTTCTGACCATCATGCAGATGCTCATACGCCCCACCGGATCAACGTGAAAGCTGCGCAGCCCGGCTCCACAGATGAACAGCGCGTCCGGATCCCGCTTCACACGCGAGTACCGGTCAAAGAAGGCACACCACTGGCTCAGACGATCCTCGTCGGCAACGTCTAGGGCCACGACCTCCTCCGGGGATAGGCGATAGTGTAGCGGAGCATCGGAGCCGTCCAGGCAGGCGTTGAGGAGCGCGTCGTAGCGGAACTTGAGGCCGAGGCCGGCAGCAAAGGCCTGCATGGCGCCCAGCTCGTGCCGGTTCAGGGTCATGACCATGGTCTTGAGCTGCACCGGCACCTCGTGCTTGAGCAAGAGCTCGATCCCGGCCATACAGCGAGCATGCGATCCGGGGACACCGGTCACCCGCTCGTAGGTCTCCTGGCTGTGGCCGTACACGGTGATCTCGACCCGCCGCGGCGGCCACTCCCTCAGCTCCTCGACAATCTCCCTGTTCAGCAGCGTGCCGTTGGTGAACAGGATCAGCAGCATTCCCCGACGCTTGGCGTGGCGGTAAATGTCCAGAAAGTCGCTCCTCAGCAGCGGTTCGCCGCCGGTGAGCAGGAGCGACAGGCACCCTTCGGCTGCAACCTCGTCGACGACGCGGCAGAACTCGGCCGTGCTCAACTCGGGCCTACCCCCTCCCAGACTGGCATAGGAACTGGAGGCCGTGACGTAGCAGTGGGCGCAGCGCAGGTTGCAGCGCCAGGTAAGCTCCATCGATCCCGTGAGCGGAATGCGCTCGTTCAGGATCTTGGCCTGCATCCCACCAAACAGCTCGTTG
>JAAYZQ010000353.1 GCA_012514775.1 Anaerolineaceae bacterium | reverse complement strand
TGCTGGAGTGCCAGCTCGCCCTGGAAGATGTTGCCCCCCGTGAGCCCAAAGGTCTCTTCCAGGTCCCAGGGGGTCAGCACCTGGCAGTGCAGGATGCTCTTTTCCAGGTCGGGGGCATACTCCGCCAGCGTGTCGACGACCGTCTGGACCAGGGCCTGCCGTTGGGCGTCGCTCCAGCCGCCCTCCAGGTTGTAGGGGGCGTACTGGCAAAAGACCGACATGACGTGCTTGCCCGGCGGCGCCATGCCGGGATCGATGAGCGACGGGATGATGATGTCCAGGTAAGGCCGCCGCGAGAACTCGCCCTGCCGGGCGTCGTCGTAGGCGCGTTCCAGGTAGTCCAGGCTGGGGCTGATGGAGATGGCCCCCCGCAGGTGCGGCGGCACGCCGCCCTGGCGGGGGACGTCCTTGCCGGCCAGGGCCGTAAACTCGGGGAGGGCATCCAGCGCCAGGTTGACCTTGGCCGACGAGCCGCGGGTGCGGTAGCGCTCCACGGCGTCCACGAACTCGGGGGGCAGGCTGTCGGGCGGGAGCAGCTTCAGGAAGGTGCGCCGGGGGTCCATGCCCGAAACGACGGTCCGCGCCCGGATCTCCTCGCCGCTTTCCAGGACCACCCCAATGGCCTCTCCGTTGCGCAGCAGGATCTGGGCCACGGGCGCCTCGGTCCGGATTTCGGCGCCCCAGCGTCGCGCCGCGCCGGCGATGGCCTGGCTGACGGCGCCGTTTCCGCCCCGCGCAAAGCCCCACGCCCGAAAGACGCCGTCGATCTCGCCCATGTAGTGGTGCAGCAAGACGTAGGCCGTGCCCGGCGACCGGGGCCCGAGGAACGTGCCGATGATGCCGCTGGCCGACATGGTGGCCTTGAGCAGCTCACCCTCGAACCACTCGTCCAGGAAATCCGCGGCGCTCATGGTCAGCAGCTTGACCAGGGCGTACAGATTCTTTTCTCCCAGGTTGCGCATGTGGCGGCCCAGGCTGCCCAGCCTCAGGAGCTCGCGGGGATGAAGCGAGCCGGGATCGGGCGGCACCATGCCCAGAATGGGCTTGACGGCCCGGGCCATCTGCAGCATGAGCTGCCCGAACTCGTCGTAGGCCTCGGCATCGCGGGGCGAATGCCGGGCGATCTCTCGCCGCGTCAGGTCGTGGTCGGCCCAGCGCATCAGGTAATCGCCATCGGGCAGGGGGGTGAAGGTGCTCTCCAGGGGCAGGATCTCCAGCCCGTGGTGCTGCAGCTCCAGCTCGCGAATGATCTCGGGGCGCAGCAGGCTGACGACGTAGGAGGCGACCGAGTATTTGAAGCCGGGGAACAGTTCTTCCGTCACCGCCGCCCCGCCCACCACGTGGCGGCGCTCTAGCACCACGACGCGCCTGCCGGCCCGCGCCAGGTAGGCGGCCGCCGTCAGGCCGTTGTGGCCGCCGCCGGCCACCACCACGTCCACGTCGTGCGCATCGCTCCGAGCCATGGCCTTCCTCGCTCTCCCCTGCGCCTCAGGCCCGCCTTCGCCCCGCATCGAGGAAGGGCAGCTTGATCACGCGGGCGGCAGCCTTCCGGCGCCGATGCTCCACCGTCAGTTCCATGGCGAGCCGGGTCCCCGGCTGCGCGTGCCCGGCCTCAAGGTGGGCCAGGGCCAGGATCCGCTTCAGCAGGGGCGACCATGCGCCGCTCGTCGCATAGCCTACCTGCCGCCGCCCGTCATAGATGGGCGCGCTGCCCCGCCATGCCTCGGGGGCGAGCTGAGGAGGAAGCCCCTCGGCGGCATAGAGCCTTTCCAGCGCTTCCCACTCGACCTCCAGGCCGACGAGCTGCCACGCCGATCCCCGTCGCTTTTCCTCGCGCAACGCCCGCCAGCCGTTAAACGGAGCGCCATCCAGGTCCACCGCCCAGCCCAGGTTCAGCTCGTAGGGGGAAGAGGCCTGCGAAGGGGTGAGGGCCCGGGGGGCCGGCACATAGTCCACGTCGATGAGGATGAGGCCCGCCTCGACCCGGGCCAGGTCCAGGGCCAGGAGCCCGGCGGGCAGGAGGCCGTAGGCCCCTCCCACCTCCAGGAGCAGGTCCCAGGCCTCGACGGCCCTGCCCGCCTCGAGCCAGATCTCGTAGCCCAGGTCGCCGGTGTAGCCGGTGCGGGTAATGGTGGCGGGGATGCCCCCCAGGCTGCCCTGCAGCAGCCGAAACGGGCCCAGCCTTTCCAGCGCGGCGGCGGGCTCTGCCACCTGGCCCAGGATCCGGCGCGACGCGGGGCCTTGCAGCGCCAGGGCCGCGAGCCTCTCCGATTCGTCCTCCACGGTGGCCTCCAGGCCCCGGGCGTTGTCGGCCAGCCAGCGCAGGTTGGGCTCGGCCGAGGTGAGGCGAAAGATGTCTTTGTCCAGGCGGGCCACCAGCCCATCGTCGATGACCTTGCCCCCGGCGTCGCACCAGGGCGTGTAAAAGATCTGGCCCACGGCGCAACGTGCCAGGTCGCGGGTGACGACGCGGTTCAGCAGCCGCATGGCGTCGGGCCCGCGCACCAGGTACTTGTGGATAGGCGAGACGTCAATGAGGGCCGCTGCCGAGCGGATGGCCCAATACTCGCGGTCGTGGTGCAGCTCGTAGGAGCCGGCGGCCAGGTAGCCGGACCAACGGCGCCAGTTCTGCGCCTGGCAAAGGGTAGAGGTCCGTGCATGGACGGGTGTTCCCCTGAGCAAAAAGCCCTCCTTCTGTCAGTCGAAGAAACGCGGGCGTTACGTCTGCGATGGAACCACCTGGCAGAGGTGGAAGACCGAACAGGCGGCAGCGGCGCGCACCTGGCTGCGGGGTCAGCCAGAATTATAGCCCAGGAGCGCGGGACTGTCAAATGAGTGGCGCGCGCCCCTCTTGACATGCCGCCTCTCTTTCAGTATAATGCCCGCGTTGGCACATCGGTCCTCGTGCCTCCGGGGCAATGCCTGGCCCACCTGGCGATGAGTGCGCGAAGGCAGACGCTGCGAGAATCCACCGATGCGGCCATGCGGTCGCAAGGCAGGTGAGCCTTGCGTCTGTCGCAAAAACCACCGAGCAAGGAGGCGAGATGCCCATCACACGCGTTGGAACCGTATCGATTTTCGTGAAGGACCAGGAGCGCGCCCGCAGATTCTACACAGAGGTGCTCGGCATGGAGGTCCGCTCTGACGAGCCCCTCTTCCCCGGTGCGTCGGCCCGCTGGCTGGCCGTCGCCCCGCCGGGTGCCGAGACCGAGATCATCCTCTACCTGCCCGACGACAACTGGGAGCATTACCGGCAGGTGGTCGGCAAGTCCCAGGCCCTCACCCTGGCGGCATCGGACATCGAGGAGGTGTACCGGACCCTGTCAGAGCGCGGCGTCAGGTTCGTCCAGGAGCCCCAGAAGCAAATCTGGGGCACCTTTGCCGTCATCGAGGACTCGGAAGGCAACACCATCATCCTCGCCGAGCAAAAGTCCGACGTGCCACGTACAAAGGAGGAGCTCCTGTCGCGCATCGATCGCTCCCGCCGGGAGCTGGAGAACGTGATCCGGCCCCTGAGCGACGGGCAACTGACCAGGCGCGGGCCCTTTGGCTGGTCGGTAAAAGATCACCTGGCGCACCTGGCCACCTGGGAGCTGGGCATCGTCGAGCTGCTGCAAAAGCGACCCCGCTTTGCGGCCATGGGCGTCGAAGAGGCCGTCTCCCAGGGCAAGACCGAGGACGAGATCAACGAGCTCATCTTCCGGCGGCGCGCCCACCGCACCGCCTCCGAGGTCATGGCTGACTTTGAGGAGGTGCACGCCCGCCTGGTCCAGCTCCTGGGCAGCATGGGCCAGGAGGCCCTCTTCCAGCCCTATGCGTCCTACCTGCCCGAAGGCGCCACCGGCTCCCAGCTCCCTGTCATCCACTGGGTCGCCGGCAACACCTACGAGCACTTTGACGAACACCGAGGGTACATCGAGGCACTGCTGAGGCAGGATTGACCCTTGCGCAGGAGGGGCGCACCGGTGGCAGGCTTGCTCCCGGTGAGCCTCTCCCGATCTTGCCCTACTCCGCCACCCGCACTTCGATCTCCCGCCAGGCCACCCACGACGGGCTCTCCAGCGTCTCGACGCGGATGGCCCGCACGCCCGGCACCGGCTCCACCAGCACGGGCTCCAGGGCCTGTCCCTGGATGGTGTAGCCCTCCATGGTGGCCAGGAGGGTGCTGCTGCCGTCCTCCAGGATGGCCCACACCTGGTGGTGGGTCTCGCCGGGCGGGTATTGGGCCACCACCAGGCGCAGGCTGCCCACCGTTTGCGGCCCGCCCAGGTCGATCTCGATCCACTGCGGCGCCGCGTCGGCCGCGCTCCACATGGCTCCGGTGCCATCCACGGCCTGTTCCGGCGGCGTCTTGGCGCCCGACGAGGAGGCCGTGGCCGACCGGCCAAGGGCCAGGTTGTACAACGGCAGGTCCGTCTCGACGCACGCATCAGGCTGGTTGGCGGGCGCCAGGGCCTGCAGCAGCTCGTCCTCGCCCGAGAGCATGCCCCACGCGCTCTCCGGCTCGGGCCGGGAGTGGTACTCCCACACGAGCCAGCCGTCCAGGCCGTAGGCACACGAGTCGGCAATCCATTCCTGCGCCCGCACCGCCGCCACGTCGAGCGAAGGCACCAGTCCACGGGGGATGGTCACCTGGCCCAGGATGGCCGGCCGGGCCTGCCAGGCACCAGACCACAAAGTGCCTGCCTGCCGGGCCAGATCCCAGTCCACCCCGGGCGTGATCAGATCGAAGAAATCCAGGGGGGCCACCTCCAGGAGAGGCACCACGTCGGCATAGCGCGCCGCGACGGGATTGGGAGACTGCAACGCGGAGGGGGCGACACCAATGCCCACCAGGGCCTCGGGGTCCGTCTCGCGAACGACCGCCGCCAGCGACTCCATCCAGGCCAGCGTCGCGTCGGCGATCATCAGCCTCTTTTCCTCCGTGTCCGCCAGGTTGTACGTCGGGCCGCCGGGCAGCGTTACAAGCCCTCGAGCCAGCGACAGGGGCGGCTTGCGGGCGTGCAGCCAGAACTCGCTCTGCAGCTCCCAGCCGAGGACCACCTCGAAGGGCGCCCTTCGCAGGGCCAGGTCGGACATCAGGTCGCGCCAGTACTGAGCCTGCATGGCAATGCCCGCGGGGTGAAGATAGTAGCCGTTCTCGTCCAGGGCGCCCAGGCTCTCTAGCCCCTCCTCGAAGGTGTGGTGCACGGCAAACCGGTCCCAATAGAGTCCATCCCGAGGGACGCGGCCGGCCGCCATGATGAGATGCAGCCCTTCGTCGGCGGCAATGTTCATGACCACGACCATGTGATCGAGGAACTCGGGGTTTAGCCCGGTACCCACCGCCCGGCCGATGCAAGAGGGGCCCTGGACACAGAGGTCAAAGTGCAGGCGCACCGTGTTGTAGCCGTAGTCCGCCAGGTGGTGAAACGCCTCGCGCACCAGGTCGGGCCGGAAGGTGCCCGCCCCAAAGACGTAATCCTCCCACAGTTGCCCGGGGACCACCTCCCGCACGTCCACATAGTTGGCGCCGCGGGGCACAAAAGCTTCTCCGGTGACTGTATCGTAGAATTCCCCCGCCCCCTCCACGACCCGTGTCCCGATGCGATGCACCTCCGGTGCCGGGACGGGGGAAGGCAATGGAGAGGGCGCGGCGGAAGCGGCCGCCGGCGGGTCCGTTGCAGGCAAGGCCAGGCGCGCCAGGTCCGCCGTAGGCGTCGGCTCAAGCTTGGGCTCCGGTTGCTCGTTGCCCATCCGGCAGGCCGCGAGCAGGAGGCACAAAACGAGCACGGCCCACAGCCCGCGCGTTCGTATCGCCATCACACCGAAGGCGGGCGCGCTCGAGTGCCCACCCGCTTGACAACGTCCGTCATTACCACACGGTCCCCCTCGCCGCTAGTATACCATAAGTGGGGAGCGTTGTAAATTGCGGCCCGGCGCGCCGTGCTCAGGGCGTGGTGCGGATCTCCACGATATCGGTCAGCCAGGTGCCCTCCACCAGGCCGGGCAATATGGCCTGGAGGCTGTCGTCCTTGCCCAGGGAGAGGATGTCGTCGTCGTGGATCTCGGTTACGGGCACTTCGACGCTTTCCGCCCGGCGGTTCGTCAGGATGACGGTCTGGGCGCCGTCCGCGCCAGCGGCGCGCAGCAGATCGAGGATGCGCACGCCCTGGTAGGTCTTGTTCCCGGCCTTGACCTCCACAAACTCCAGAGCCCGCAGATCCTGAAAGGAAAAGGGCACCTCCCCGACGCGCAGGGCCAGCCGCGCCTCGGGTGCCGTGTCGATAACGACCACGTCGCGCAGCCACCGGCTCCGCTCCACCTCGGGGAGCACGGCGTTCAACGAGTTGTCGGAAGCAATGGCGAGGATACTCTCCGGGGTCAAGGAGGGCACTCCCACCTCGACCGTGACGGCATCGCGCGCCACGAGAGTGATGGTCAGCACGTCCGTGATCCGGGCGGCGGTCAGGAGATCCAGGATGGCCACGCCCTCATACGTCTCTCCCGCGGCCGAGATCTGGACGCGGGGCAGGGCCGACAGGTCCGAGAGGGTAAAGGGCTCCTGTTCAACAGTCAGCGCCAGCCGGTCACTTGCCACGGCCTGGCCGTCCGCTTCCACGTCCACCTGCACCGGCAACCCGGCTTCCTCGGCAACCACGGCCTGTGTTGTCGGTAGAGCCGCGACGTCCTGGCCCGGCGCGAGATCGCAGCCGGCGAGGATCAGGGCGGCTGCGAACGACAGGGCCGCGAGGGTGATGCGATACGCTTTCATTTCTTACTCCTCCGATTGACCTATCCCCTGGCCCCCTCCCTGCCGCTGGAGGGGGCGAGCGCGAGTGAGGGATGGGAAGGGAAGGGAATCCTATCCTCGCAGGTTCAAGATACTCCAAAGCCGTCGATTTGTCCATATATCGGGATATAGGCGCAGGATACAAATGGGGATACACCTTTGGCCGGGCGAAGGAGAGGACGGCAAACAGAACGCGGCCGGGCTCGTTCCCTCGTTCCATTGAGCCCGGCCGGCGTTGTGTGCTTCGGGGAGCGAGGCTACAGCCTCAAGGTCTCGGGCTTGAAAGGCTCAAAGCTCATGAAGTCGGCGTGGTGCAGGATCCAGCCCTCGGCGGTCCGCTTGCCCAGGTCGCCTTCGTGGGAGTGGACGGCAATGGTGTGCACGACGGCGTCGGGCAGGCCAAAGCGCATGGCCAGGGCCACGCCGGTGAAGGGGTGCCGCAGCAGCTTGCCCGTCGGCCCCACGACGGCCTTGCCGTCCTGCAGCTCGTACTCGATGAGCTTCCCCACGTCGATGAGGATGCCGCCGGCGATGAGATAGTCCATGTTGATGGGTAGCTTGTCGCCAAAAAAGCGGGTCATGGCCCTGGCCGACTCGACGGCGATGTGCACCACCGCCCGCTTGTGCTCCATGAAGGTAACCTTGCAGTCCTTCACCAGGAGGGTAAAGGGGATGGTCAACAGGTCGTCGGGCGTCAAGACGCTGTTCTCCAGGGCATACTCCCAGGTCTGGTACACCTTTTCCTTGAGATCCGGGTCCTGGATCCATTCGATCTCGGGCCAGATCTCCATCAACCGTTCGCGCATGGTTTCTCCTCCGTGATCTAGATGTGGCCTGCGCCGCGCCCGGGATCGTACACCATTCTGCGCGAGAACGCAAGTGCGCCCCACCAGCAGTTCCAACGGTGAAAAGACTTGTACAACAGAAGTGGCAGTGCACTTGACACTGCCTACCATCAATGCTATGATCGATGCAGATAGAGCACGCTGTCTCTAGAGAGCAAACTGCGAGGAGGCAGATCTTCTGGCGGCGTTGGCCAGCAGAACGAACGATGAATGCGCTTAGAAACTGACCATGGCGGTCATAGGCTCATAGCAAAGCACTATGCCCTCACGTTTCCCGCGGACAGGCCCTTTGTTTACATCGAAGGCGCCGACGGTACGCGGATAGCCGAGTTATTCGTCCTCTCCGGTGTCCATCCCATTGACGGTCGCGATGATACGGTAAGCATCGAGCCCTGGCGGGTGCGCCAGGGGCCCGAGGAGGTAGAGTTTTGCCTCCGGGCCGCGAGCTCAGCCTGGGACGCCAAGACCTACCGCTTCCTGTGCTCGCCACAGGGCTTTGCCTACGAGATCGAGGTCGAGGGCCCGGGCCGGCTGGCGGAGGTCGACTACTTCGGGGGTTACTACTCGGGCCACCTTCGCTGGGGCTCGGGGTTCTTCTGGTCGGGCCAGCTCTTTCTCCTGGGCTTTAACCCCGAGCCCAACGCCCGCGAGGTGAACTATTTTGCCCCGGCAAGCTGCTCGACCATCAACCTGGCGGGCGTGCCCCTGCCCGGCAGGGACGACTGGTTCTTTACTCCGCCGCCCTTCTGTTTCGCCTTCCAGGCGCCCGAGGGCTGGCTGGGCATGGGCGTCGAAGCCCGGCCCGGCGAGAACCGCTTCGTGGAGGCTCGCTACAACGGCCAGGACGCCGGCTTTTACCTGTCGCTGCTCTACGAGGGCCACACGGCCGTCAGCGGCCGCTATCGGCTGCCCCGCATCGGCTTTTACTTTGCCCCCAACGAATACCAGGCCCTTGTGGCCCACGTGGACTCGTTGCGGGCGGCGGGCGCCGTGGACCCGGCCACCGCCCTGGCCTCCGCCGGGCCCCGCTGGTGGCAGGAGCCCCTGTTCTGCGGCTGGGGAGCCCAATGTGCCCTGGCCCGCCGCGAGGAGGGCCGCGCACCCGACTATGCCCGCCAATCGCTGTACGAGGAGTTCTTGCAGACCCTGGAGGAGCACAACCTGAGCCCGGGCACCGTGGTCATCGACGACAAGTGGCAGCTCACCTATGGCCAGAACGAGGCCGACCCCGACAAGTGGCCCGACCTGCCCGGGTTCGTCGCCGCGCAGCACGCTGCCGGCCGCCGGGTGCTGCTGTGGCTCAAGGCCTGGGACTCCGAGGGCGTGCCGGCCGAAGAGTGCATCACCAACGCCGGCGGGCTGCCCATCGCCGTCGATCCCACCAACCCCGCCTTCGAGGCGCGCCTGCGGGCCGCGGTGCGCCGCATGCTCTCGCCCGGGGGCTATGACGCCGACGGATTCAAGATCGACTTCACGGCCCGCATCCCGAGCGGCCCGGCCATTCGCCTCCACGGCGACCTGTGGGGGCTGGAGCTGATGAAGCACTACCTGTGGATCATCCACGACGAAGCCAAGGCCACCAAGCCCGATGCCCTCATCATCGCCCACACCACCCATCCCTACCTGGCCGGCGTCGTGGACATGATCCGGCTCAACGACATCAACGTCGACCGCAACGTGCTGGCGGCCATGACCCATCGCGCCCGCGTGGCGCGCATCGCCTGTCCCGAAGCCCTCATCGACGCCGACAACTGGCCCATCCCCGACCTGGCCACCTGGCGCGAGTACGTCCGCCTGCAGCCGGCCCTGGGCGTGCCCTCCCTGTACTATGCTAGCCACATCGACGCCACCCAGGAGCCCCTGGAGGCCGAGGATTACCGCCTGGTGGAAGAAATATGGGCGCAGTACCGCGTCCGGTTGGCCCCCAGCCCCGGCCAGGGGCACACGCGCGCGGAGCTCTAGAAAGTAGATTTCTGATGGACAAGCTGGCCATCATACATACGACGGCCGTCACCATCGAGCCCCTCGGGGCCCTGGCCGCCGAGATGCTGCCCGGATGGCAGGTCATTAACTTCCTGGACGATTCCATCCTGCCCCAGTTGCGGGAGAGCGGCGGCGACCTGGAGCAGGTGGCCGGGCGGTGGCTGCAGTACGCCCGCTTTGCCGAGGAGGTCGGCGCGGCGGCCATCCTCAGCGCCTGCTCCTCGGTGGGCGAGCTGGTGCCCCGCGCCCGGGAGCTGGTTGACGTGCCGGTGGTGCGCATTGACGAGGCCATGGCCGGGCAGGCCGTGGCCCGGGGAGAAAAGGTCGGCGTGGCAGCCACGGTACGCACCACGCTGGAGCCCACCCTGCGCCTGCTGCGCGCCAGCGCCGCGGCGGCGGGCAGAACCGTGGCCTTCGAGCCCCTCCTCGTCGACGCCGCATTCCAGCGCCTGGCCGCCGGCGATCGCGAAGGCCACGACCGCCTGCTGGCCGTCGCTCTGGAGGAGCTGGCCGGCCGGAACGACGTGGTGGTCCTGGCCCAGGCATCTATGGCCCGTGTCCTGCCCTCCCTGCCCGATTCGCTGCAGGGACGGTTCCTGTCCAGTCCTCGCCTGGCCATGGAACAGCTAAAGCGGATTCTGGAAGAACGCTAACGGGCCGCATGAATCTCCTGGCAATTGACGCCGGCACCACCCATTGCAAGGTGGGCCTCTTTGCCGCGGATGGGACGGCCCTGGCCGTCGCCGCCCGGCCCACGGTGTCTGCGCCCCTGCCTCCCCTCGGCCACGGCACGCCGGCCGGCACCTGTTACGACCCCGAGGCGCTGTGGGCGAGCGTCGCCGGAGCCCTGGCCGAGGTCGCGGGCGAGCTTGGTCCGGTGGCGGCCGTGGGCATCAGCAGCATGGCCGAGACGGGGCTGCTCCTGGAGCGCCGCACGGGCCGGCCTCGGACGCCCTTCCTGCCCTGGTTCGACACCAACAGCGCGGGGCAGGCGGCCCGCATCGCCCGCCGGGGCGACGCCGCGGAGCGCTTTCGCCGCACCGGGCTGCACCCCAACCACAAGAGCGGGCTGGCCCGGCTCCTCTGGCTGCGCGACGAGCTGGGAGTGGACCTGGAAGGCTGCACCTGGCTGTCGGTGGCCGACTACCTGGCCTACCGCCTCACCGGACAGATGGCCACCGATTACACCCTGGCGGCCCGAACCCAGGCCTTTCGTCTCGACGGGCGCGCCTGGGACGAGGAGTGGCTGCGCGTTTGGGGCCTCGATCCCGGGCTGTTTCCCCCGGCGCTGCCCGGCGACGCCGTTGCCGGCCGCGTGGCCGCCAGCCTTGCCGGCCTCGCCGCCGGGACCCCCGTGGTGATTGCCGGACACGACCATGTCTGCGCTGCCCTGGCCGCCGGTGCCACGGGGCCGGGCGTGGTGATGGACTCCATGGGCACGGCCGAGGTGCTCCTGGGCACCCTGGAGCCCACCCGGGGCGCCGGCCAGGAGCCGGCCCTGGGGCCGGCCCAGCTCGAATCCGGCCTGCTCTACGGCCTGCACGTCCTGCCCGGCCTCTATTTCTGGCTCGGCTCGCTATCCATGTCGGGCGGGTCGGTGGAGTGGCTGCGGGGCCTGCTGGACCGCGAGCGACTCTCCTACGGCGACCTGCAGGGCCTCGTCGCCGGCGCCGGTCCACAGCCCACGGGCATTCTCTATTTTCCTTACCTGTCGGGCAAGGGCTCCCCCGTCGCCGGGGGCGGCGCCGCTTCCATGGGCGCCTTCCTGGGATTGAGCGTGGCCCACACCCGGGCCGACCTCGCCCGGGCAGTCCTGGAAGGCACCGCCTACGAGATCGAGCGCCTGCGACGCTCCGCCGAGGCGGCCAACGGCACGCCCATCGACAAGCTCGTGGCCGTGGGCGGCGGCACCCACCTGCCGAGCTGGCTGCAGATCAAGGCCGACGTCTCCGGCGTGCCCATCGAGGTGCTGCCCCAGCGGGAGGCCACGCTCCTGGGCGCCGCGCTGCTGGCCGGCCGCGCCGCCGGCCTGGCCCCCGATGCCCGCGGGCCCCACGGCGCCACCCCCGCCGAGCGTTACACCCCCGACCCCCACCGCCACACCCACTACCGCGCTATCTTTGAAGCCCAATACCTGCCCCTTGCCCAATCCTTCCTCCCCACCCTGTCGCAGGAGGCCCCTTTCCCCCCAGGCGAGCAGGCGACTCCCCTCTTCCCGGCGGCGCAAACGGATTCTCCCCCCTCCCAGGGGGGCAGGGGGGTCCCATGACCTTTGAGATCCGAGGCCTGGTGGAGGGCTTTTACGGTCCATTCTATACCTCTGCCCAGCGGGAGGACATGCTGCGCTTCCTGGCCGCCCACGCCATGAACTTTTACCTCTACGGGCCCAAGAACGACCGGCCGCACCGCGCCCGCTGGCGGGCAGGTTATGCCCCCGAGCAGTTGGCCGGCCTGGCCCACGGCATCGCCCTGGCCGCCGAGCTTGGCATTCGCTTCGGCTATGCCCTCAGCCCGGTGTCCATGAGCTACTCCTCGCCCGGCGACCTGGCCCTGGTCCGGGAGCGGTTCCGGCTGTTCTACGACCTGGGCGTGCGCGATTTCGCCCTCTTTTTCGACGACGTCGCCGCCCACTTTCAGCACAGCGCCGACGCCCGGCGCTATGGCACCTTTGCCCGAGCCCACGCCGGCGTGAGCAACGATCTGGCTGCCTGGCTGCGCGCGCTGGACCCGCGCTGCACCCTGGCCATCTGCCCCACCGAGTATCACGGCTCCCCGCCCTTTGGCGATTACCTGCACGAGCTGGGCACCTGCCTGCTGCCCGAGATCGACGTCTTTTACACCGGGCCCGACGTCTGCTGCCCGATCATCTCGGCCGCCGACGTGAAGGGCTTTGCCGCCGCGGTCGGGCGCGCCCCCATCCTGTGGGACAACTACCCCGTCAACGACTTGGGCATGCAGTTCGAGCTGCACCTCGAGCCCGTGCGCGGGCGCTCCGCCGACCTGGGAAGCGCGGTCAAGGGTCTGCTGGCCAATCCCATGCTCCAGCCCGAGGCATCCAAGATCCCCCTGGCCACCCTGGCCGCCTACCTGGCGGACCCGGCCGGTTATGACCCCGACGCAGCCTGGCAGGCAGCCCTGGTCGAGGTGGCCGGCGAGGCGTGCGCCCCGGCCCTGCGCACCTTTGCCCGCGCCGGGCACCTGGAGGGGCTGGTGTCCGGGCTCCTGGCCGCCCACGAGAATGGCGACGGCGCCGGCCGCCAGGAGGCGGAGGAGCGCCTGGCTGCCGCCCTCGCCGTGCTGGACGGCGCCCGCGACCTGCTCACGACACGGCTGGAAAACGCCGCACTGCGCAGCGAGCTCTTGCCCTGGTTGGTGTCCGTGGACCACTGGCACCGGGCCGGCACGCTCGCCCTCCAGGCGCTCGCCGCCCGGGACCGCGGCCAGCCCACCCAGGAGCTTGCCCGCCCCATGGAAGAGGCGCTGGATTGGGCCACGCGCCCCCGCCGCAGCGGCGCCGATAGCCTACGTCCTCTCGTCGCCCATGCCCTCACCGTCGCCCGCGCAGCGCCGGCCCCGGACGCCGCTCCCCCCCAGGCAGTGCCCGCCGGCGAAACTCCCCCCCGCACCGGGGGGGCTGGGGGGGGTCCCGTTCGGCTCGCCCCCGACCTCTACCGCTTTCACGACACCTGCCACGTCTATGTCCTTCGCAGCGGCCGCGACGCCGTCCTGGTCGATTTTGGCGCCGGCGAAGTCCTGGAGCACCTGCCCGCCCTGGGCATCGAGCGCGTGACCGACGTCCTCATGACCCACCACCACCGCGACCAGGGCCAGGGGCTGGCCCGCGCCGCGGCCATCGGAGCGCGCATCTGGGTTCCCGAGACCGAGCGGGACCTGTTCGGCGACGTCGACGCCCACTGGCAGGCGCGCGAGCTGTACAACAATTATAACACCCGCCAGGACCGCTTCTGCCTGCTGGAAGCCGTGCCCGTGGCCGGGACCCTCCGCGACTATGAAACACGCCACTTTGGCACAGGCTCCCGCACCTGGACCCTGACCGTCCTCCCCACCCCCGGGCATACCACCGGCTCCATCACCCTCATCACATCACCCCAACCCCCAACCCCGATCTCGCCCCTCGGATCCTCTCCCCAAACACCGGGAGAGGGGGAGCCCGCCTCCCATCCTCTCGCAGGAGAGGGGTCCATCGCCTTCACCGGCGACCTCATCGCCGGCCCGGGCAAGGTGTGGTCCCTGGCGGCCACGCAGTGGAGCTACAACGGCGCCGAGGGCCTGCCGGCCACCATCGCTTCGCTCCTGGACCTGCGGGACCGCGGGCTGGACGTGCTGCTGCCCTCCCATGGCGAGCCCATCGCGCCCGTGGCCCCGGCCATCGACCTGTTGGTGGAGCGGCTGTGGCACCTCATCCGCGAGCGGCGCGGCGAGAACCAGCGCCTCATTGTGTTGCGGCGGGAGCCCTACGTGGCTCTCACGCCCCACCTGCTCCTGAACCGCTCCAGCATGTCCAACAGCTACGTGATCCTGTCGCGGAGCGGCAGGGCGCTGCTCATCGACTTTGGCTACGATTTCTGCACCGGCATCCCGGCCGGCGCCGACCGGGCCTCCCGCCGGCCTTGGCTCTACACCTTGCCGCGCCTCAAGCGCCAGTTTGGCGTGGAAGCCATCGACGCCGTCCTGCCCACCCACTTTCACGACGACCACGTGGCCGGCTTTAACCTGCTGCGCGCCGTAGAGGGCAGCCAGGTGTGGGCGCCGGAGAGCATCGCCGGCATCCTGGAAGAGCCCTGGCGCTACGACCTGCCCTGCCTGTGGTACGATCCCATCCCGGTGGATCGCGTGCTGCCCCTGGAGGAACCTGTCCGCTGGCAGGAGTACGAGTTGACCCTCTACCCCCAGCCGGGCCACACCCGCCACGCCGTGGCCATCGCCTTCGAGGTGGACGGCCGGCGCGTCTTGGCCGTGGGGGATCAGTTCCAGGACGGCGCCGGCTCCCGTTGGAATTATGTCTATAAGAACGGCTTCGAGGCCGGCGACTATCGCCGCGCCGCCGAGCTTTACTGCCGCCTGGCCCCGGACCTCATCCTGTCTGGCCACCACGAGCCCATGCCCGTGACGCCCGGCTACCTGGAAGACCTCCTCGCCCGGGCCACGACGCTGGAGCGCCTGCACCGCGAGCTGCTGCCCGCCGGGGCCGAGCCGGCCGCGGGAGGGCTGGCGGTGCGCATCGACCCGCACCAGGCGGACACCCCCGCCGGGCAGGCCATGCCCTTTGTCGTGGTCCTGTCCCACGATGGATTTGGCGGCGAGGATGGGGACCGGGGCAGCCGGGCAAGCCGCGCGACGGGCGACGGATCGCCCGCACCTCCGCGAGAGGTGCTGGTGCGGCCCGTGGCACCGCCTGGCTGGGGCGTGGAGCCGGCCGAGGCCAGGCTGTGCCTCCGGCCACGAGGCGCGGCGAGGGCCGCCTTTGTCCTCGTGCCACCCGCCGGCCTTGACGTCCGCCGGGCGCGCATCGCCGCCGACGTGACCGTCGACGGCGCGCGCCTTGGCCAGTGTGCCGAGGCGCTCGTAACCGTGTTTGCCAATGGTGTGCGTGGCACCTGAGAGTTTGGAGGACGAATGATCACGCGATCGGAATTAGAGATAGCCCGCATCCTGGTGCGCCAGTACCTGGACCGCGCAGGGATTGCCCTCTCTCCCCTGGAGACGCAGCGTATCGAGGTTGCCGACTTTGGCCTGGGAGAGCTGCGGCAGACGGGCTTGCAGTTGGTGACGTACGTTAACACAGACCGGGTGTGCGCCAAGGAGCTCGTGCTCCTGCCCGGGCAGACCTGCCCGGAGCACCGCCACCCGCCGGTCAACGGCAGTCCCGGCAAGGAAGAGACCTTTCGCTGTCGCTGGGGCACGCTCTACCTTTACGTGCCCGGCGAGCCCGAGCGGCGGCCCCTGGCCCGGCCGCCGGCCCATCGCCTGGAGCACTATACCGTGTGGCACGAGATCGTGCTTCATCCCGGGGACCAATACACCCTGGCGCCCGACACGCCCCACTGGTTCCAGGCCGGGTCGGAGGGCGCCGTGGTGTCCGAGTTCTCGACGCACAGCAACGACGAAAGTGACGTCTTTGCCGATCCAGCCGTGCAGCGCGCCACAGCCGTCAGCCTCGACCTCTCTGCGGGCAAGGAGAGCGCCGATGAGCGGTAAGCCCGTCTCCAACCTACGTCCCCTCCCTGCAAGGGAAGGGGGAAACTCCTCCCCTCCCCTCGCAGGGGAGGACCCAGTGGGCCGGATCGGGCCGGGGGAGGGGTCCACCCCGGTCACCATGCACATGATCGGCAACGCGCACATCGATCCGGTCTGGCTGTGGCAGTGGCCCGAGGGGTTTCACGAGGTGTTGTCCACGTTTCGCTCGGCCCTGGACCGGATGATCGAGTATCCCGACTTTTGCTTCAGCGCCAGCTCGGCGGCCTTTTACGCGTGGGTGGAGCAGGTCGACCCGGCCATGTTCGAAGAAATCCGCGCCCGCGTGGCCGAGGGGCGCTGGGAGATCGTCGGCGGCTGGTGGGTGGAGCCGGACTGCAACGTACCGGGCGGCGAGTCCTTTGTCCGGCAGGCACTTTACGGCCAGCGCTATTTCCGCCAGAAATTTGGCGTCACGGCCCGCGTGGGCTTTAACGCCGATAGCTTTGGGCACCACGGCATGCTGCCCCAGATCCTGGCCAAGAGCGGCCTGGCCGCCTACGTCTTTTTGCGGCCCGGCCCCCACGAAAAGGGCCTGCCCGGCCGGCTCTTCTGGTGGGAATCCGACGATGGCTCCAGGGTCCTCGCCTTTCGCATCCCCTTCGAGTACTGCACCTGGGGCCAGGACCTGGAGAACCACCTGCGCCGCTGCGCGGGCGAGATCAAGGAGCCCCTGACCCACTTCATGAGCTTTTATGGCGTGGGCAACCACGGCGGTGGCCCCACCCGGGACAACATCGAAAGCATCCGCCGCCTGAACGGCGCACCCGACCTGCCTCGCCTGGCCTTTAGCACCACGACGGCCTTTTTCGAGGCCGTGGCCGGCGAGGGCTGGCCCCTGCCCGTCGTCCACGACGACCTGCAGCACCACGCCAGCGGCTGCTACTCGGCCCACTCAGCGGTCAAGCATTGGAACCGCCGGGCCGAGAATGCCCTGCTCCGCGCCGAGAAGTGGTCGGCCGTGGCGCAGTGGGCCGCGGGCCAGCCCTACCCCGCGGACCTGGGCCGCGCCTGGAAGAACGTACTCTTTAACCAGTTCCACGACGTCCTGGCAGGCACCAGCCTGGAAGCCGCCTACGACGATGCCCAGCACCTGTACGGCGAGTCCATGTCCATCGCCGCCCGCGCCCTGAACGCCGCCGTCCAGTCGCTGGCCTGGCGGGTCCGGGTCAAGCCCGGAGAGGCCGCGTCGTTGCCCATCACCGGCGAGGGCGTGCGGCCCATCGCCGTCTTTAACGCCCACGCGTGGCCCGTGAGCACCCCCGTAGAGCTGGAGATGGGCAACCTGGCCGAGGACGCCGCCCTGGTCGACGACGAGGGACGCCCCGTGGCCATGCAGCGCGTCCAGTCGCAGGCCACGGCCGGCGGCCGGGTTCGCATCTGCTTCGTGGCCCACCTGCCCGCCCTTGGCTACCGCGTCTATCGCGTGGTGCCCGGCGACACCCTGGCGGATGGCGGCCCCCCGGCCGGCGGCGCGGACCTGCGGGCCGGCGAGGGGTACCTGGAGAACGGCCGCCTGCGCCTGGCCTTTGACCCCCAGACCGGCTACCTGGCCAGCCTCTACGACAAGGAGGCCTGCGTCGAGGTGCTGGCCGGCCCGGCCGCCCGGCCCGTCGTGCTCCACGACCCGGGCGATACCTGGTGCCACAACCTCTTTCGCTTCGACGAGGAGGTGGGCGTCTTTTGCGCGGCGCGCTTCCGCGTCGACGAGATGGGGCCCGTCAAGGCCGTGCTCCGCGTGGAAAGCTCCTGGGGCGCGTCGCACCTGGTGCAGCGCTTTTCCCTCTACCGCGACCTGGACCGCGTCGACGTGCAGGTGACGATCGACTGGCGCGAGCAGCACAAGGTGCTCAAGCTGCGCTTCCCCGTAAACGTGAAGTACATGAAGGTCACCCACGAGATCCCCTACGGGCGGATGGAGCGCTTTGCCAACGGCGAGGAGGAGCCCATCCAGAGCTGGGTGGACATCTCGGGCACGGCCCGCGACGCCGACGTGCCCTACGGTCTCAGCCTGCTCAACGACGGCAAGTACAGCGTCGACGTCAACGTCCGCGACATCGGGCTGACGGTGCTGCGCAGCCCCATCTATGCCCACCACGTGCCGGCCGAGCCCGAGCCCGGGCGCGACTATACCTTTGTCGACCAGGGCGTGCAGCGCTTTTACTATTCGCTGCTACCCCACCGCGGCGGTTGGGAGCAGGCCGGGACGGTCCGCCACGCCGCGGAGCTGAACCAGCAGGCCGTGGCCCTGTCCGCCAGCCTGGCCGAGAACGACGGCAGGGGCGGCCTGCCCCTCGCCGGCTCGTTTTTGGAGGTCGAGCCGGACAACGTCCTGATCACCGTCCTCAAGCAGGCCGAGGATGGCGACGACCTGGTGCTGCGCGCCGTGGAGACCCACGGCCGCGCCACGCCCCGGGCGACCATCCGCCTGGCCGCCTGGCATGGTGCCCCCGGCAGCGGGCCGCGCACGATAGAGGCGGCCTTTGGCCCCAGCGAGATCAAGACCTTCCGCCTGCCCCGCGATCCCGCCCGGCCCGCCTTCGAGGTGAACCTCCTCGAAGACCCCCTCCAGGGGCATGAAACGTGAAACAGCCGCTGATGGCGACGACCATTTCCCTCGACGGCAGCGACTGGCTGTGCAAACCCTACGTCGGCCTGGATTGGGTGTGGCGCGACGCGGAAAAGCCGGGCAGCCGGGATCGCCTCGGCTGGTTGCCGGCGACGGTTCCCGGCAGCGTGCAGCACGACCTGTGGCAGGCGGGCGAGATTGCCAGCCCCTACGTCGAACGCAACACGCTCCTGGCCGAGTGGGCATCCCAGCGCACCTGGCTGTACAAGAAGCGCTTTACGGTGGGGCCGGAGCACCGGGGCCGGAGCATCCGCCTGCGCTTCGAAGGCGTCGACTACGAGGCCGGCTTTTACCTCAACGGCGAGAAGCTGGGCGAGCATCGCAGCATGTTCACGCCCGCCGCCTTTGAGGTCGGCGACCGGCTGCGCTTTGGCGACGAGAACCTCCTTGCCGTGGTCCTGGAGCCCGCGCCTGTGGAACAGCCCCAGGTGGGCCGCACGAGCCTGGTGCGCACCTACAAGACGCGCATGAACTACTGGTGGGACTTTTGCCCGCGCCTGGTACACCTGGGCATCTGGGACGGCGTGAGCCTGGAGATCAGCGGCGCGGTGCGCATCGAGGACGCCTGGGTGCGCCCCCACCTGGGCGAGGGCCTGGACGGGGCCATGGTCCGGGTGCAGGTGGGCCTCTCGGCCAGCCGGCCGGCCCGGGCGGCTGTGGAGGTGATCGTCCGCGACCCCGAAGGCCGCGTCGTGGCCCGCGACGCCGGGGAGCAGGAGCTGGCGGCCGGCGCCGGCCGCTTTGCCACGACTCTGGAGGTCGCCCAGCCGCGGCTTTGGTGGCCCAACGGCTGTGGCGAGCAGCCCCTCTACCGCGCCGAGATCCGCGTCGTCGACCTGGACGAGCCCGCGACGCCGTCCGACGAGCGGCGGGTGCCCTTTGGGCTGCGCCGCCTGGAGTGGGTGGCCAACGATGCCGACTCGGCGGGCGAGGCCCGGCCCTATACCCTCGTCGCCAATGGCCGGAAGGTCTACCTCAAGGGCTGGAACTGGGTGCCCATGGACCTGCTCTACGGCCCCGAGCGCCCCGCCAGGCTGGAGCGGCTCCTCGGCCTGGCCCGCTCCGCCCACGTGAACCTGCTTCGCGTCTGGGGTGGCGGCCTGATTGAGAAGGATGCCTTTTACGACCGCTGCGACCGCCTGGGCATCCTGGTCTGGCAGGAGTTCATCCAGTCCAGCTCGGGCATCGAGAACGTGGCGCCCGACGACCCGACCTTCGTGGCCATGCTCGCCGCCGAGGCGCGGCAGATCGTGGCCCGCAAGCGCAACCACCCCTCCCTGGCCATCTGGTGCGGTGGCAACGAGCTGAGCACGGCTGAAGGCCGCCCCCTCGACGACGACCACCCGGCCCTGGCCGCCCTGGTCACCGCCGTCCGGGAGCAGGACTCGGACCGGCTGTGGCTGCCCACGTCGCCCTCGGGGCCCGAGTTCAACAACTGCCTGGAGGTCCTGAACAGGAATCCAGGGGGCATGCACGACGTCCACGGCCCCTGGGAGCACCAGGGCCTGGAGGGCCATTTCACCCTCTACAACCGTGGCGCCTCCCTCCTCCACTCCGAGTTCGGCGTGGAGGGCATTACCAACCGGCGGACCCTGGACGCCACCATTCCGCCCGCCCGGCAATGGCCCGTCAGCCTGGACAACCCGGCCTGGTTCCACCTGGGTGCCTGGTGGCTCAAGGAGGGCACGCTCCGCGCCGCCTTTGGCCACCTGCCCGACGTGGGCGCCACCGTGCGCGCCGCGCAGTTCCTCCAGGCCGACGGCCTGCGCTACGCCGTGGAGGCCGACCGCCGGCGCAAGTATCACAACAGCGGCAGCCTGCCCTGGCAGTTCAACGAGCCCTACCCCATGGCGGCCTGCACCTCGGCCGTCGACTATTACGCGCGCCCCAAGCCGGCCTACTATGCCCTGGCCGCGGCCTACGAGCCGGTGCACGTCTCGGCCCGCTTTGACCGGCAGGCGTGGGCCGGCCACGAGACCTTCCAGGCCGAAGCCTGGGCCAACAATTCCGGCCTGGAGGACTTGCCGGCGAAGCTGGAGCTGGCCCTCAGCGGCCTGGGCGGCCGGCGGTACGCTAGCCGTTCCCTGCCCGTCACCTGCCCGGCCAACGCCGCGGCCCGCCTGGGCGACATTTCCCACGCCCTGGCCGCCATCGACGACGAGGTGTTCTTCCTGGACCTAGGCCTCACCGGCACCGACGGCCAGGCGCTGTCCCGCAACCGCTACCTCTTTGTCCGGGGCGCGAGCCTGGCACCGCTCGTGTCGGCGCCCGCCACCCACCTGGAGGCGTGCGTCGCCCCCGCATCGCCCGTACCGGACAACGCCCCGACAAGGGCGGAGCCGCCCGACGTTCGAGATTGGCTGGTGACGGTCCGCAACGCGGACGCCACCGCGGCTCTCATGGTCTGGCTGGAAGACGCCCGCGACGTGCACGCCGCGGGCCATGCCGCCATCGCCGAGAACTATTTCTGCCTTTTGCCCGGCGAGGCCCGCCAGGTGCCCGTCACCTGGCTGGGCGTGGCGCCGGAGGACCGGCGGCTGGAGGTCGCCGGCTGGAATACGCAGGTGTTAGAGTTATGTCTATGACCGTGGAGGCGGCCTGCCGCATGGCCTTCGCCGCCCGGGCTGCCGGCCCGGGGCTGCGGCCGGCGGGGCCCGGGGTCGCGGCCGTTGCAGATTATTTGGAGAACGCGGGCTACCGGCCCCGCAGGAGGCAGGCCAGATGAAGATGGGCGTCGTCGCCGACGACATCACGGGCGCCAACGACATCGGCATCATGTTCGCCCGGTCGGGCTACCTGGTCCACGTCTACACCTGGGACCCGGCGGTCCCCTTTCGCCACGAAGAGGGACTGGGGGTGCCCGACGTGGCCATCCTGAACACCAGCTCGCGCCTCGACCCCGCCAGGGTGGCCTACGACAAGGTCCAGGCGGCCACCCGCCAATTGCAGGCCGCCGGCTGCCGGCAGTTCTTTAACAAGACCTGCTCCGTGTTCCGGGGCAACATCGGGGCGGAATTCGACGCCATGCTCGATGCCCTGGAGCAGGAATTTGCCCTCGTCGTCCTGGGCTTTCCCAGGAACGGGCGGCTGACCATCGACGGCATACATTATGTCCATGGCGTGCGCCTGGAAGAGTCCGAGTTCCGCAACGACCCGGTGCACCCCATGACCCGCTCGAACCTGGTCGAGATCCTCGGGACGCAGACGCGGCGCCGGGTGGCGCGCATCGGCCACGACGTCGTGGAACGGGGGCCGGCGGCGCTGCGCCGCGAGATCGCCGCCATGCGCTCCGGCTGCAACTATCTCATCCTGGACGTGGCGGACCAGGAAGCCCTGGAGACCATCGCCCGGGCGGCCTGGGACTATCCGGTCCTGTGTGGCAGCTCGGCCCTGGCCGAGGAGCTGCCTGCTGCCTGGGAGCCGGTCTATCCCAGGCCTGTGGGCCGGCAAGCCTTCGAGGCGGCGGCCGTGCTGCCCGCGGCTGCACCCGCCGCCGTGCTGTGCGTGGCCGGCAGCCTCATGCCCCAGACCCTGGCCCAGATCCGCCACCTGTCCGCCCGGGACGTCCCGGCACTGGAGCTGGACACCCTGCGCCTCTTTGACGGCGACGAGCGCCGGGCCGCCCTGGAAGTCCTGGACCGGGAGCTTGGCGCCCACCTCTTGGCCGGGCGCGACGCCCTGCTCTATGCGGCCAACAGTCCGGAGGCCGTGGCCCGCACCCGCGCCGCGGGCCGGGCCCGCGGCCTGTCGTTGAGCGAGGTCTCGCGCCTGGTCTCCGGGGCGCTGGCCGAGCTCGCCGCCGGCCTGGCCGCCCGGGCCGGGCTGGCCCGCCTGGTCGTCGCCGGCGGCGAGACGTCGGCCGCCGTGTGCGCCCGCCTGGGAGTGGACGCCGTGCGCGTCTGGCGCGAGATCCAGCCCGGCCTGCCATCGTGCATATCCCTGGGCTCGCCGCCCCTGCTCCTGGTGCTGAAATCGGGCAGCTTTGGCACCCCCGATTTCCTGAAGCAGGCGGTCGCCCATTTGAAAGAGTGATAGAAGAATGGATGATACCTTTGATTTTCTCTGCGAGCAGGTGCCCGAGCTGGCGCCCTGCCTGCCCGACCTGGAACGCGCCTTTGACCTGTTGAGCCGCGCCTTTCGCGAGGGCGGCAAGCTCCTGGTGTGTGGCAACGGTGGCAGCGCCGCCGACAGCGAGCACATCGTGGGCGAGCTGATGAAGGGCTTTGACCGGCGCCGGGCGCTGTCCCGCACCGAGCGTGAGCACCTGCACGCCCTCTATGCCCGGGAGGGCCGTTACCTGGCCGAGCACCTCCAGGGGGCGCTACCCGCCATCTCCCTGACGAGCCAGACGTCCCTCATCACCGCCGTGGCCAACGACACGGCGGCCGAGATGGTCTTTGCCCAGCAGGTGTACGGCTACGGCCGGCCCGGCGACGTGCTCCTGGCCATCAGCACCTCGGGCAACTCCCGGAACGTGCTCCACGCCCTGCGCGTAGCCCGCGCCGCAGGCGTGGCGACCGTCGGGCTGACGGGGCCCGGCGGCGGCGAGATGTCCGCCCTGTGCGACGTAGCACTGTGCGTCCCGCCAGGGGCCACCCGCCCGGGCGACACGGCCGAAATCCAGCGCGCCCACCAGGCGCTGTACCACGCCCTGTGCCGCAAGCTGGAGGAAGAGTTTTTCCCACGATGAGACTCCTGGCAGGCATCGACATCGGCGGCACCAAGTGTGCCGTCTGCCTGGCGAGGCTGCCAGGAGAGACCCCGGAGCTGCTGGAGCGCCGGCAGTTCCCCACGCCGTCCGCGCCCGGCGAGGCGCTGGAGCGGTTGGCCGCCGGGCTGGCCGACCTGCTGCAGCGCGTGCCCGGGGGGCGGCTGGCGGCCGTGGGCGTGAGCTGCGGCGGGCCCCTCGACAGCGCCCGGGGGCTGGTCCTCTCGCCGCCCAACCTCCCCGCCTGGGACGGCGTCGACGTCCTGGCGCCCTTTCGCGACCGCTGGCCGGTGCCGGCGGCCCTCCAGAACGACGCCAACGCCTGCGCCCTGGCCGAGTGGCGCTGGGGCGCGGGGCGCGGCTACCGCAGCCTCGTCTTCCTGACCTTTGGCACGGGGATGGGCGCCGGCCTCATCCTGGACGGGCGCCTCTACGCCGGCGCCAGCGACATGGCCGGCGAGGTGGGCCACGTCCGCCTGGCCGACGACGGCCCGCCGGGCTATGGCAAGCGCGGCTCTTTCGAGGGCTTTTGCAGCGGCGGCGGCATCGCCCGCCTGGCCCAGGCGCGGGCCCTGGAAGCCATCGAGCAAGGCCAGCCACCCGCCTTCTGCCCCGACCTGGCCGGGCTGGAGGGCATCACCGCCGAGGCCGTCGGCCTGGCGGCCCGGGAAGGCGATCCCCTGGCCCTGGATATATTTGCCGTCGTGGGGCGGGCGCTGGGGCGCGCCCTGGCGGTTCTCGTCGACGTCCTGAACCCGGAGCGCATCGTCCTGGGCGGCATCTATGGCCGGCAGCAGCCCCTCCTCGAGCCCGTGGCCCTGTCGATCCTGCGCGCCGAGGCGCATCCTCGCGCCTTGCAAGCCTGCCGCGTGGTGCCCGCCGGCCTGGGCGAGAGGGTGGGCGACTATGCCGGGCTGGCCGTGGCCCTCACGGCCCTGGAAGGTTAACATGCAAAAACTGGTGATTGCCAAGATAGAACGCCACTTGCGGGACGTCCGCCAGGCCATCGTTCGCGAGGCGCTGGACATCCCGCGATTCAAGATGCACGCCGGCGACTGCCCCGGCGCCGAGGCGCCCGATTTTGACGACGCCGCCTGGGCCGGCTTTTCCGTGGGCGAGACGTGGGGCGGCTACGACCAGGTGGCCTGGTTCCGTGCCCGCGTGGCCGTACCTCCCGCCTGGCAGCGAGACGCCGGGCGGGTCGCCGTCCGCTTCCTGGTCGGGCCGCGGGACGGCGGCCTGTCCACGGCCGAGACCCAACTCTACGTCGACGGCGAGCGGCTCCAGGCCATCGACTACTGGCACGAGGAGGCCTGGCTGCCGCCCGAGCTCCTGGCACGGGGCGAGCTCACCGTCGCCCTCCGCGCCTGGAGCGGCATCTATGGCGTGCCCGACCGCCGGCGGTTCCGCCTGGCCCAGCTCGTGCGCATCGATCCCGCCACGGAGCGCTTCTACCACCTGGCCGACACCGTGTTGCGCGTGGCCTGCCTCCAGGACGAGAACGACCCGCGCCGTGTGGCCCTCCTCGAGGCCCTCGACGACGCCTGGCGTTGCCTCGACCTTTTCCAGGGGCCGTCGCCGGCCTTTTACGCGTCAGTGCCCCGCGCCCACGCCGTCCTCGCCAGTGCCATGGAGGCCGCCGGCGGCCCTGAGATCCGGCCCACGGTGGCCGCCGTGGGCCATTCGCACATCGACATGGCCTGGATGTGGCGCCTGCACCACACCCGCGAGAAGGCGACGCGCACCTTTTCCACTATGCTGCACCTCATGCGCCAGTATCCGGAGTTTCGCTTCAGCCACTCGTCGCCCCAGCTCTACCAGTTCGTCCGCGAGGACGCGCCCGAGATCTATGCCCGGATCAAGGAGCGGGTCGCCGAGGGCCGCTGGGAGGTGCTGGGCGGCTCGTGGGTCGAGTTCGACACCAACCTGCCGGGCGGCGAGGCCCTGGTGCGCCAGATCCTCCTGGGCAAGGAATTCGCCCGGCGGGAGTTTGGCCTGGACCCGACGGTCCTGTGGCTGCCCGACTCTTTCGGGTTTTCGTGGGTCCTGCCCCAGTTGATGCGCCGCAGCGGGATCAAATACTTTGCCACGGCGGCCATCGGCCGCAGCGCCTTCGGGCAGTTTCCCTACGACGTCTTTCGCTGGCGCGGCATGGACGGCTCCGAGGTCCTGGCCCACCTCATCACCACCAGCGACGAGCCAGGCGGCCGCTACACCTACATTGGCGACTTGTCGCCCGAGCAGGTGCTGGCCAACTGGCGGAACTATCGCCAAAAAGAGCTCAGCGACGAGACCCTCATGACCTACGGCTGGGGCGACGGCGGGGGCGGGCCCATGCCCGCCATGCTGGAGGCAGCCCGCGCCCAGGAGTGCCTGCCCGGCCATCCCGCCGTGCGTCTCGACACGGTAGAGGGCTTTTTCCGGCGGCTGGAGCGCCGGGTCGATCCGCGAGGCGCGTCGCTGCCCGTGTGGGACGGCGAGCTGTACCAGGAGTCGGCCCGGGGGGCCTACACCTCCCAGAGCCGCAACAAGCGGGCCAACCGCCGCGCCGAGGCCCTCTACCACGACGCCGAGTGGCTGTGCGCCCTGGCCGACGTCCTACGCGGCGAGGACCGCTACCCCCACGCCGCCCTGCGCCGCGGCTGGGAGCGGCTGCTGCTCCTCCAGTTCCACGACATCCTGCCCGGCACGTCCATCCACGACGTCCACGAGGACAGCCTGGCCGACTATGCGTGGGTCGCCGGCGTTGGCGCCCGGGCTCGCCGCGAGGCACAAAACCGCCTCCTGGCAGGCATCCGCACCGATGGCGAGTCCGTGGTGGTTTTCAATCCCCTGGCCTGGCCTCGCCGCGACGTGGTCTCGCTGCCCTGCCCGCCGGGGAGCGCCCTGGCCGGCAAGCATATCCTCGACGACGACGGCACGCCCCTCCCCTCCCAGGTGGTCCGCGAGGGCGCCCGCACCCGTCTCCTGCTGGAGACGCCCGAGATCCCGCCCCTTGGTTACCGCGCCCTCCCCCTGGTCCAGGGCGACACTTGCCCTGCACGTGAGTGCCAGGGGACGCCGCGGGCGGAGAACGAGCTGGCCGTCGCCCCCGACCGGCTGGAGAACGCATTCTACCGCATCGCCCTGGACGGAAAAGGGCACATCGTCTCGCTCTTTGACAAGCGGGCCGGCCGCGAGGTGCTCCTGCACCCCCTGACACCGGACGCCCGTGCTGGCCACAGGGTCGGTATCAGGACAGGTGCGCCGCAGGACGGTGTGGCGCCCGGAACGGTGGCCAATGCCCTCCAGGCCTTCGAGGACCGCCCGGTGCTGGGCGACGCCTGGGAGCTCGACCCGCACTACCGCGAAAAGATGCGGCCCGTGGACGAGCTCCTGGAGGCCGTCGTGGAAGAGAGCGGCCCGGTGCGCGGCACCCTCCGCCTGGCCTGGCGCCTGGCCGGCTCGACCATCACCCAGCGGCTGACCATCTATCGCCGCTCGCCGCGCATTGACTTTCGCACCGAGCTGGACTGGCACGAGCATCAGGTCCTCCTCAAGGCCGCCTTCCCGGCCCAGATCCGGGCGACCTTTGCCACCTACGAGATCCAGTTCGGCAGCATCGAGCGGCCGACCCACTGGAACACGCCCGGCGATGCGGCCCACTTCGAGAACCCGGCCCAGCGCTGGGTCGACCTTTCGGAAGGCAACTACGGCCTGGCCCTCCTCAACGACTGCAAGCACGGCTACGACGTCAAGGACAACGTCCTGCGCCTGACCCTCCACCGCTCGCCCACGGATCCCGACCCGCAGGCCGACCAGGGGCGCCACCTGCTGACCTACAGCCTGCTGCCCCACGCCGGCACCTGGCGCGAGGGCGGGGTCGTGCGCCAGGCCCAGGCGCTCAACCATCCGCTGCGGGCGGCCCTCGTCCCGGCGCAGCCCGACGGCCCGCTGCCTCCCGCCT
This sequence comes from Anaerolineaceae bacterium, assembly GCA_012514775.1. The sequence continues at coordinate 49,795 of JAAYZQ010000353.1, read as the reverse complement.
TTGCCCTGGCAAGCGTGGACGCCGAGCACGTGGTGCTGGATACCGTCAAGCGCGCCGAGGACGGCGACGGCTGGATCGTGCGCCTCTACGAGGCCTGGCAGTACAGCGGCGAGGATGTGACGGTCACCTTTGGCCGGCCCCTGCGCCGCGCCGTGGAGTGCAACCTCATGGAAGAAGAGATAGGCGAGGTCCGGGTCGACGGCCCGCACCTGGCCTTTGCCATCGCGCCCTGCGAGATCCGCACCTTCCGGGTGTGGCTCGCCTGAGGATCAGGAGCCAGACATGTTTTTCACCGAAGAAAAGATCGAGCGCCAATTGCGAGAGGTGCGGGCCGCCATCCGCCGCGGCGCCGTGGACCTCAACCGCTGGAAGTTCTGCGAGGCCGACCCACCCGGCGCCGAACACCCCACCTTTGACGACGAGGGCTGGGACGACCTGGCCCTGGGCCAGGAATGGGGCGGCTACGACGTCGTCGCCTGGTTCCGCACCCGGGCCGACGTGCCGGAGGAGTGGCTGGGGCAGAAGCTTGCCCTGCGGTTCCTGGTGGGGCCTCGGGACGGCGGCGGCTCCACGGCCGAGTCGCTGCTGTACGTCAACGGCCAGCCCCTCCAGGGGATCGACGTCTGGCACGAGGAAGCAGTGCTGCCGCCCGAGCTGGCCCGCGAGCGAGAGCTGGCCATCGCCCTGCGCGCCTGGAGCGGCGTGCTGCACGTGCCCGACCGGCGTCGCTTCAAGGCCGGTCAGTTGCTGCTATTGGACGAGCCCACGGAGCGCTTTTACTACCTGGCCGACACCATCCTCAAGTCCGTCGCACAGCTCGACGAGCACGACCTGCGCCGCACGCGCCTGCTGGCCGCCCTTAACGACGCCTTCCACCGGCTGAATTTCTTCAAACCGCGCTCCGCCGGATTTTACCGGTCGGTGGCCGAGGCGGAGGCCGAACTGGCGGCTGCGATGGCCGAGATGGGCGCCTTTCCCGAGAACGGGCCCCGGGTGACGGGCATCGGCCATTCGCACCTGGACATGGCCTGGCTGTGGCGCCTGGACCACACCGTGGACAAGGCGTCTCGCACCTTTGCCACCGTCCTCAACCTCATGGACCAGTACCCCGACTACCGCTTCATGCACTCGTCGCCACAGCTCTACAAGCTCCTGGCCGAGCGTTACCCGGACCTCTATGCCCGGGTGAAGGAGCGCATCGCCGAGGGCCGCTGGGAGATCACCGGCGGCATGTGGGTCGAGGCCGACACCAACCTCACCTCCGGCGAGTCGCTGGTGCGCCAGTTCCTCCTGGGCAAGCGCTTTATCGCCCAAGAATTCGGCCGGGAGGCCAGTGTGTTGTGGCTGCCCGACGTCTTTGGCTACTCGGCGACCCTGCCCCAGATCGCCCTCAAGAGCGGCTTTCGTTTCTTTCTCACGAGCAAGATCAGTTGGAACCAGTTCAAGCGCTTTCCCTACGATACCTTTCGCTGGCGGGGCCTCGACGGCAGCGAGGTGCTGACCCATTTTGTCACCACTCCCGAGCTGCCCTCCACGCGCTACACCTACAACGGCAGCCTGGCGCCCGACGACGTCAAGGGCCTGTGGGACAACTACCAGCAAAAGGCCATCAACGACGAGCTGCTGATGCTCTACGGCTGGGGCGACGGCGGCGGCGGCCCCACCCGGGAGATGCTGGAATCGGGCCGGGTGCTGGCCAACCTGCCCGGCATGCCCCGCGTGCGGCAGGGCTCGGCCGAGGAGTACTTTGCGCGCCTGGAAGAACGCCTGGCAGGCAAGGCCGATGCCCGGGTGCCCCGCTGGGACGGCGAGCTCTACCTGGAGTACCACCGCGGCACCTACACCTCCCAGGCCCAGGTCAAGCGCGCCAACCGCCGGGCCGAGGTTCTCTATCACGACGCCGAAGCGGCCAGCGCCATGGCAGACGTCCTCACCGGCGAGGCCGCCTACCCGGCCGCCGAGCTGCGCCGCGGCTGGGAGCGCATCCTCCTCAACCAGTTCCACGACATCCTGCCCGGCTCGTCCATCCGCCAGGTGTACGAGGACTGTGCCGCCGACTACTGCTGGATCACCAGCCTGGGCGAGGAGGCCGTGGACCGCGCCCACCAGCGGCTGCTGTGCCGCCTGCCGGCCGCCGGCTCGAGCCTGGTAGCCTGGAACGGCCTGGCCCGGGAACGGTGCGACCTGGTGAGCCTGCCCTGGTCCGGCGACCTGGAGGGGTTGCAGGTGCTGGACGCCGAGGGGCGGCCCCTGCCCCGCCAGGACATCGTGGACGCAGACGGCGAGCGGCGGCTGCTGTGGGCCCTGCCCGGCGTGCCATCCCTGGGCTACCGGGTCTATGCCCTGGCCCCCGGGGAGAGCCCGGCGGCGGGCAGCGAGCTGACCGTGACGCCGGCCCTCCTGGAAAACACCTTCTGGCGCCTTGAGCTGAACGAGCGGGGCCAGATCGCCTCCCTGTGGGACAAGCGCCGCGGCCGCCAGGTCCTCCTGCATTCGACGCAGGACGGTGTCGCCCCCAGCGCCCGGGGCAACGTGCTCCAGGCCTTCGAAGACCGGCCCATGGACTTTGACGCCTGGGACATTGATATCTATTACCTGGAAAAGATGGTCGAGGTCGACGACCTGGTCGAGGCCGTGGTGGAAGAGACCGGGCCCGTACGGGGCACGCTGCGCCTCACCTGGCGCTTTTACGACTCGACCATCATCCAACGGCTGAGCATCTACGCCCACTCGCCACGCATCGACTTTCGCACCAACATCGACTGGCAGGAGCGCCAGGTCCTGCTCAAGGCCGCCTTCCCGGTGAACGTCCGCGCCACCAAGGCCACCTACGACATCCAGTTCGGCAACCTGGAGCGGCCGGCGCACTGGAACACCGATTGGGACTATGCCCGCTTCGAGGTGGTGGGCCACAAGTGGGTGGATCTGTCGGAGGGCAACTATGGCGTGGCGCTCCTCAACGACTGCAAATACGGCCACGACGTGCGCGACGGCGTGCTGCGCCTGACCCTCCTGAAGTCGGCCATCGACCCCGACCCAGAGGCCGACCGCGGGGAGCACGTCTTTACCTACAGCCTCCTGCCCCACGCCGGGGGGTGGCGCGAGGGCGGCGTTGAGGCCGAGGGCTATGCCCTCAACAATCCCATGCGCGCCGGCCTCCTGCCCCGGGCCCAGGCGGGCGACCTGCCGCCCGACTTCAGCCTGGCGCACCTGGGCGAGGGCGATGACCACGTGGTCCTGGAAACGGTGAAGCAGGCCGAGGACGGCGACGGCTGGATCGTGCGCCTGTACGAGAGCCGCCGCTGCCGCAGCGCCAACGTGCGCCTGACCTTCGGCCGGCCCCTGCGCCGCGCCGTCGAGTGCAACCTGGTGGAAGAGGGCGAGGAGCCGGTCGCCTTCGAGGGGCAAACCCTGACCTTTGCCATCGACCCCTACGAAGTCAAGACCTTCCGCGTCTGGTTCGACGGCCGGTGATTTGCCCGGATGGAGCGGTCGTGCCAACACAATAACGAATAGACGGAGTAGATATGCCACTGGTAAGCAGCCGGGAGCTGTTGGAACGGGCCCGAAAGGGCCGATACGCCGTCGGCGCCTTTAACGCCGACAACATGGAGATGTTGCAGGCCATCGTCGAGGTGGCCGAGGAAGAGCGGGCGCCGGTCATCGTCCAGGTCAGCGAGCCCACCATCCGCTACGCCGGCCTGAACATGCCGGCGGGCATGGTGCGCATCGCCGCCACCGCGGCCCGCGTGCCCGTCGTGCTGCACCTGGACCACGGCACCGGGCTGGAGCAGAACGTCCACGCCCTGCAGGCCGGCTTCACGTCGCTCATGTTCGACGGCTCGCGCCTGCCCTACGAAGAGAACGTGGCCATCACCCGGCGCGTGGTCCGCGTGGCCCGCGCCGCCAGCGTGCCCGTGGAGGCCGAGCTGGGGCGCGTCCTGAACAACGGCGCCACGCCGCGGGAGGTGGCCGCGGCCATGACCGACCCGCGGCAGGCCGCCGATTTCGTGGCCCGCACCGGCTGCGACTCGCTGGCCGTGGCCGCCGGCTCGGTGCACGCCATGACCGGCAGCTCCGCCGAGCTGGACGTGGATCGCCTGCGGGCCATCAGCCGCCGGGTGGGCATCCCCCTCGTGCTCCACGGCGCGTCGGGCGTCACCGACGCGAGCGTCCTGGCGGCCATGGCCGCCGGCGTATGCAAGGTGAACGTGGCGACCTATCTAAAGCAGGGGTTCGTCGAGAGCCTGCGGGCGGCCATGGCCGCCCACCCCGACGAGGTCGATTTCCGCCGCCTGTTCGCCCCGGCCCGCGAGGCTGTCAAGGAACGCCTCCGGGTCAAGATGCGCCTCTTTGGCGCCAGCGGCCGGGCCAACGGCTGAGGCTCACATTACCAGGCACGAAGGCGCCAGGGCATCAAGAATTTCAGGATAAGGCCTCTTTCCTTTATAATCTTGGTGCCTTCGTGTCTTTGCCCTATGGTGGTTATCGAGCAGGCCTGGAGGAGCAGAGTGGACCTGAGAAACTGTGTGCAGCTCATCACCTACGCCGACGCGCTGGGCGGCGACCTCCGCGCCCTGGACGCACTGCTGTCCGGGCCCCTGGATGGCCTGTTTGGGGGAGTACACATCCTGCCCTTTTTTCCCTCCTCGGGCGACCGGGGCTTTGCGCCCATCACCTACCGGGAGGTCGAGCCGCGCTTTGGCACCTGGGAAGCTGTCCGGCGCCTGGGCGCCCGCTTTGACCTGGTGGCCGACCTCATGGTCAACCACGTCTCGCGGCGCTCGGCCTACTTCCAGGACTTTCAGCGGCGGGGGCGCCGGTCAGAGTTCGCCGACCTCTTTTTAACGCTGGACAAGGTGTGGCCCGGCGGCGAGCCCCCGGAGGAGGACCTGGCGCGCATCGCCCTGCGCCGGCCCGTGCACCCCTTTGTCGACGTGAGGGTGCAAGAGACGGGCGACGTGGAGCGGGTGTGGGCCACCTTTGGCCAGCGCGACTGGTCGGAGCAGATCGACCTCGACGTGGGCTCGCCGCTCACCTGGCAGTGGCTGACGGGCGAGCTGCGCTTCCTGCGCGAGCAGGCCATCCGCATCGTGCGCCTGGACGCCGTGGGGTACGTCGTGAAGAAGCCGGGGACCAGCATGTTTTTCGTTGAGCCCGAGCTGTACGAGTTTCTCGACCGCCTGCACGCTTTTGCTGCGTCCATCGGCCTGGACCTGCTGCCCGAGGTGCACGCTCCCTTTGCCACCCAGATCAAGCTAGCCCGGCGCGGCTACTGGGTCTATGATTTCGTCCTTCCGTTGCTCGTGCTTCACGCCCTGGAGACGGGGAGCAGCCGGAAGCTGCGGGACCACCTGGCGGCCTCGCCCGCCCGGCAGTTCACCACCCTCGACTGCCACGATGGCATCCCCGTCCAGCCCGACCTGGACGGCATCCTTGATGTGCGCGAGAGCCGGGCGGTGGTCGACCGGCTGCTGGCCCGGGGCGCGAACCTGACCCGCCTGCTCCACACCCACGGCCGCGCCGGCGATTTCGACGCCCACCAGGTGAACTCCACCTACTACTCGGCCGTGGGCGCCGACGACGACGCCTACCTGGCCGCCCGCGCCATCCAGTTCTGCGCTCCCGGCATCCCCCAGGTGTACTATACCGGGCTGCTGGCCGGCGAGAACGACCACGTCGCCGTCGAGACCACGGGCGAGGGGCGGGCCATCAACCGCCACGACTACTCCCGGGCCGAGATCGACCGGGCCCTGCAAAGGCCCGTCGTGCAGCGCCTGCTGCGCCTCATCCGCTTCCGCAACGATCACCCCGCCACCAGCCCGCTGCGCGTCCTCGACTCGGAGGACGGGGCCCTGCGCCTGGCCTGGCAGAGCGGCCCCACCGCCTGCTCCCTGGACGTCAGCCTCGACACGCCCGCCGCCACCCTGCAGGCAGAGGATGAGCGCGGTCGCGTGGACGAGCTGCGGGTGTAACGCCTAGCGGGCCCTTGCCGCGTTGAGAAGCCTGAACGCCGTGGGCGGGGCGGCCGACCCCAGGCGGTCCTTGATCGCCTGAGCGCACTCCTCGGGGCTCACGAGGGAGGTATCGACTTCCAGATCGTACACGGCGTGGGCGTGCACCAGCTCGAACTGGGCGCGGGCCTGGCCGAGCGTCCTGTTCTTGCGCGCCCTCTCCCGCGCTTCCAGCACGCTCAGCGGGCAGCGAACGGCCACCAACCACGCCGGCAGGTCGTGAAACAGCACCGCGCATTCCGCCACCCAGCGCGGCTCAACCAGGACGTGGTCGGCCACCACGTTCATACCCTGGCGGGCGGCTGCGGCGATGGCGTGATGCATGGCGCCAAATAGCCGGTGCCCGGTCTCGCCGGCCTGCGTTGCCAGGCCCAGCACGTCGTCCCACAGTGGCCGGTCCAGGTAGCGCTCGGGCATCGCCCAGATAAACTTGTCGATGCCCAGGTCCAGGTACGGTTCCGAAAAACTCGCTTGCACCGCGCGCAGCACGCTCGTCTTGCCCGAGCTGGACGTGCCGTTCAGCAGGATGATCTTGCCAGGCGGAAGGTCCGTGGGCATGGTGCTCCATCCTTTGCGGCTGTCGAGTCCGGGTTAGAGCCGCCGCACAAACTCCTGAAACTGGTACGGATTCTCCTCGGCCACACCCGCAAGGAGCTCGTCCCACAGGAGATAGATCCGAGTGTAGTCGAGGAGCCGGTCCACCATGTCGTCCAATCCCTGCCCCTGGCCGAACTGGACCAGCACGGCCCGGAAGGGATCGCGCACCTGGCAGAAGCGGCGGAGGCGGGGCCCGTCAAAGGCCGCCGTCAGCAGCCGCCGCAGGGCGGCGTAGGGCGGGTTGTCGGGGTCGATGTGGGGGATGGAAACCGGCAAGGCCTGCGGTTGCTCCCCCGGGTTGGCCGCGTCGTCCTCGAGCCGGGGCAGCATCGTGCGGACCAGGGCTGCCAGCCCTTCGTTGCCCGGGTACCACTCGGCCGCCTGTCCGATAAGCTCGGCCATCCAGCCCTCCCGCTCGGCGGTCGAGACCACGTCGAGGATGACATCGTACAGGTCGCCACCGCCCGTGAGCTGGTCCAGGCGCCGGTCCAGGCGGATGCGCAAAAAGCGCTCCAGGCCGGCGCGGTTGAACGCCGCCACGAACGCCTCAATCACCTCATCGATCTGCTTCCCCGTGAGTTTCATGCTCGCCCCTCACCTCGCGAGATCACTCATCGTCCTCCGCCGCCGCGGCCAGGTAGCCGCCCAGCCCCTTGTCGCGAAGCCGGCCGGCGATGAGGGTGATGGGGATGCCTTCGTTGTAGCTGGGCATGATGGATGCGGGATCGCCGCTGTGGTGCAGGGCCACCAGGTTCCAGTTCTGGTCAAAGACCGGCGAGCCCGACGAGCCGGGCTCGGTGTTGGTAATATATCGCACCCGACGCCCGGCGCCATAGAGCCCAACCACGGCCTGGGTGTCCAGGGCCAGCTTCAGCGCCGCGCCCTTGGGATGCTGCACGATGAACAGGGGTGTATCGGGCTGGAAGTCGTGCTCCTCCTCGGGCAGCTCGATCCAGCCCCGGAGAGGGGCGCCGGCCTCGGCCTTGCCGCCGATGGGATTCTCGCCCGGGCTGCCCCGCACCTGGAGCAGGGCATAGTCCAGCTCGTCGGGCGCCGGATCGCCGGACTTCGGGTCGAGCTCCAGGTCGACCTTGCTGTATCGGCAGCTATCGAGGAGCCAGCCGTCGCCGCCGGTCTCCAGCAGGAACTCCTGGCCGGGATAGATGTAGGTCCCGTCGCCCAGCCGCTTGTAGTCAAAGCGCAGCACCACGTCGTCCGGGCCGCACTCCTTATCGATCACCGGCTCCACGACGTGATAGTTGGTCAGGGCGACGCTGGGGCCCAGGAGAAAGGCCGTGCCCTGGGGATAGCCGCCGATCTCGACCCGGCAGACGCGGCCCTCGATCGCACCCAGCTTTTCCCGCCACTTGGCCACGTCCAGGAAGCTGTTGGTGGCCCGGATCGTCTTTTCCAGCTCGGCCTTGCCGGGGGTGCCCTCGGGCGCCCCGCCGAGCTGCCGGGCGACGGCCATCAAGCCACTGTGACCTGGATTCGACTCGCGGGCGGCACGCAGCAATTCCAGGTGCCAGCCTTCCCGCTGGGCCAGGCCGATGAGCTCAAAGACCACGTCCTCAAAGGGCCCGGGGGCGGTGATGTGGTCCAGGCGCCTGTCCAGGCGGAACCGGAGCATCTGCGCCAGCTTGTTCTGCGTGTAGGCGTCGCACAGCGCGCGCCACAAGGCCTCGTATTGTCTGCCGGTGAGTTCTGCGGACATGGCCATCTCCTTGCTCACACCCCGGCCGAGATCGCGCCCCGCGCCGGGCAGGTTGGCAGCAAAGCGGATAGAACGGCCCTATTATAGCAGAAGCACAGGGTCAAGTCAACGTTGCGCGAGGCAAATGGGAGTGATGCCAAATTTCACGATCCCTGGAATGCTCCGAGATTGCCAAATCTCTATTGCCAGGCAAGCTGCGCTGCGCGAACACGCCCAGAATGATGCTGCCGGTTTGTTGGCAGCGATAACGGGGCTATCCGTGCTTTGAGCGGGTGGATCATGTTCCCCACTCTTGACGGTTGCTTGCTCCTGTTTGCGCAGTCTTGCTCCTGGTAATATAATAGCAGTCGTAGGCAGTGCCGACGTTGCTGGAATCAATACGGGCCCAGCGAAGTACGGCCACGATCAATCACAATCAATCACGATCAATGTAGGGGCGAGGTCCCCTCGCCCCGGCGGCTCCTCCGCGCGTGCGTAATCGCACGGGGAAACAGCGGCCGGTTACCTGGACAACAGCATAGGGAAGGATCAGCAGACAATTGCCATACTGCCCGCCGAAGCATTATCGCCGTTCAATACGACTCCCTGGGTATGACTATGCATTGCCCGGGGCCTACTTTGTCACGATCTGCGTGCGCGGTGGAGAGTGCCTGCTGGGCGCAAGATCAGTTGCATCCACAAGCGCCACCTAACCGGTTCAACCGGTGGCAACCATAGGGCAGCATGTTGCCACCTGCAAGGAAAGGCAAATCTGAACGATGGAAGATCACATTGTCCAAGCGTTGAGCGTCTTGCTCCTCTACCTCACCTCCGGTGAGGGATCCGTCTTTGACAACCCCGACCGCCAGCCCTCGAAGACCTTCCGCCCCGAAGCACTAAAGGGCCTGGAGGAGGCCGGCTACCTGAAGCGCGGCCGCGGCGTCAGCGAGGTCACCCTCACCGAGGCCGGCATCCAGCGCGCCCGGGCCCTGGCGGCGGGCTACCTGGGGCAGGGAACCGAGCCGCTCTAGAGCGCGCTGCCAGAGAGGTAACCACGAACTACGAAATCTTTCGCAACACCTGGTATGGGGTCTTCATCGATGCCGGCTTGTGGTCCCACCTGACCCCGGCCGCCGAGACCATCGACCTGCCCAGGGAGTGGGACGACCCCGACCGCAACGAGGAGGACCCCCACGAGCAACTGGCCGACTTTGTCGGCCTCATGTGGAACGCCCTCCAGGCCTGGAATCAGACCTTGACCCACCTGCTTCCGCGCTGACGGTCCGGCACATGGTGCCCATGATCCCTTTCCCCGTCCGCGGAAATCTCCCGCCCCGAACCGCCTGCATCAAATCGAATCCAACTTGACACCGGGCATATTCCGATGCACAATATCTCCTTGGCGGTCTTGCGGGCCGCCACGTCGTTCTTTTGGGCGCTCCTCGCGCCGGGGAAGCTTGGCAACCGGCCGGGAGCATGGTTGGCTTCAAAGGAAGCCGGTCAAAGGAGGGTGACCATGAGCGTCATCGAGGTGAACAATCTGACCAAGTACTACGGCAAGGCCCGGGGCATCGTCGATCTCTCGTTCGGGGTGGACGAAGGCGAGATCTTTGGCTTCATCGGGCCCAACGGCGCCGGCAAGTCGACCACGATTCGCCTGCTCCTGTCCCTCATCCATCCCACCAGCGGCAGTGCCACCATCTTTGGCAAGGACTGCATCCAGTACGGGCCGGAGCTCCGGCAGGACATCGGCTACCTGCCCTCCGAGGTCTTTTATTACGACCGTATGAAGGTCATCGACCTGCTAAAATATTCGGCCAGTTTTTACGACGGGGCCGAGATGCAGCGCGTGCACGAGCTGGCCGAGGTGATGGAGCTGGAGCTGAACCGCCGCATCGAAGACCTGTCCTATGGCAACCGGAAAAAGGTGGGCATCGTGCAGGGCCTGTTGCACCAGCCCCGGCTGCTCTTCCTCGACGAGCCCACCGCCGGCCTTGACCCCCTCATGCAGCGCAAAACCTTCGAGCTCATCCGCCAGGAGAACCAGCGCGGCGTGACGGTCTTTTTCTCGTCCCACATCCTGGGCGAGGTACAACGCATGTGCAGCCGCGTCGCCATCATCAAGGAAGGCCGCATCATCGAGGTCGCCGACATTCGCACGCTGCAGCAGAACAACTACAAGAAGGTCCGCGTGGCGGCCGAGACCCTCGATCCCACCTGTTTCGATCTCCCCGGCGTGACCAACCTGGAGCACCACAACGGCGTCCTGCGCTTCTTTTACAAGGGCGACATCAACGCCGTCATGCACAGGCTCGGTGAGATCACCGTCTCGGACGTGACCATCGAGGAGCCGACGCTGGAAGAGATCTTCCTGCACTACTACGAGTAGGGGGGCGATCATGGCCACGAACATTTTCCTGCACGAGCTAAAAGTGCACCTCAGGTCCGCCATCACCTGGTCGGTGGCCCTGGCGGTGCTGATATTCGTCTTTGTGTCGTTGTTCTCCTCCTTTGCCGCCGACGCCAGGCTTCTGAGCGAGATGCTGTCCCGATTCCCCAGGGAGCTGCTCACCGCCTTTGGCCTGGACGGGGTCGACCTCTCGACCATCCTGGGCTACTTTAGCCTTGCCTTCCTCTTTGTCCAGATCTGCCTGGCCATCCAGGCGGCGAACTATGGCTTTTCCCTGGTGTCCATCGAAGAGAGGGAATGGACGGCCGACTTTCTCCTCACCAAGCCGGTGACCCGCACCCAGATCCTGAACAGCAAGTTGCTGGCCGCCCTGGGCGGCTTGTTCCTGACCGACGTCGTCGTCTGGATCAGCAGCCTGGCCCTGATCAATGCCTTCAAGGGTGATGCGACGTATGACGGCGGCGCCCTGCTGCTGTTGATGCTGAGCATTGTGCCGTTCCAGTTGTTCTTCCTGGCCGTCGGCCTGCTGGTCTCGTTGCTGGTGAAAAAGGTCAGGAGCGTGACGCCCTACGCCATGGCCCTCGGCTTCGGGATGTACGTGCTGGCCGCCTTTGGCGACATGCTGGGCGAGAGTTTCCTGGAACAGATCACGCCCTTCAAGCACTTTGACGCCAGCTATATCATCCAACACGGGGCCTACGATCTGCCCCTGGTGCTCGTCAGCGTCGCGGTAATCGTCGTTGCCCTGGTGGGCAGCTATCTGCTCTACACCAGGCGGGACATCCCGTCCCCGGTGTGAGGAGGCAGGTGATGAATATCTTCTTGAGGGAACTGAAGGCAAATTTCCGATCGCTCCTCATCTGGGGCGTCATCGTCGTCCTGTTCGTCACGGTCGGCGTGAGCAAGTTTTCGGCATACTACGAGAACCCGGAGATGCTGGCCATGCTGGACAGCATGCCCCCGGCCGTCCTGGCGGCATTCAACTTTGGGGCATTCAACCTGACCACGGTCACCGGCTTTTTCGGGTTGATGTTCACCTATTTCGCGCTTCTTCTGTGCATCGCGGCAGCCATGTGGGGCAGCGACATCATCTCCAAAGAGGAGCGCGACAAGACCGTCGAGTTCGCCCTGACCCTGCCGGTCACCCGCGGCCGCGTGGTCACCGCCAAGGCCCTGGCCGCGCTGGTAAACTGCATTGCCCTCCTGCTCATCACCTGGGGCGCGTCCCTCCTCAGCGCGGCGCAATATGAGCCCGACGCCCGCTTCTACCGGTTCCTGGCCCTTTCGATGCTGGCCCTGTTCATCATGCAGGTGACGTTCCTGTCCATCGGCATCTTTTTGGGGTGCGCCATGAAACGCTACAAGCGGGTCACCTCCGTGGCCGTGTCCGTGCTCCTGGGCACCTACTTCCTGTCCATCATCTCCGGTCTGACCCGGGACCTGGATTTCCTGAAGTACTTGACCCCATTCAAGTACTTTGACGCGGGCCGGATGCTCCACGAATCGAGTCTCGACCCGGTCTTTGTCGTCCTCTCGCTGGCCATCGTCGCTGCCAGCATGGCGGGCGCGTACCTGGCCTACGCCCGGAGAGACCTGTACATCTAGCGGCCGGCCCGCCCCATGTCCAGAACCGCTGACTACCGCCGGTAGGGGCACTCATTCGCCGATCGTGTGCGTCTTGCCTGGCGCCAGGCTGAAATGGACCTCCGAACCGGCCGCGGAGCGATAGGTGATCGCCAGGGGGCCCGGGCCGCCGCTGTGCGTCACGGTGATGCCGGTGTGCATCGCGCGGACGGAGATGGTGTGTCCCCCGAAACGCAGGTCCTCCAGTTCGGCGGAATCCCACGCGGCCGCAAGCTGCGGCGCGATCGTCACGGCGTGGAGGTCGGCGCGCACTTGAATGCCCATCAGGTCCTCCACCACGCCACGCACCAGGGTCGCCCCCGACCACAACTGCAGAAAGGACAGGCCTTCCGGAATCAGCTCGTGGAACATGCCGATGCTGCCGTGATCGAGGGTCTGGGCCAGGTGCTGCAGCATGGCCAATCCCAGCTCAGGGTCGCCATAGCGATACGCTCCCCGGCTGAGGGCCGCGCTGGGCAACGTCCACACCCGCTCATCGCTCCCCAGGGTGTGCACCAGCCCCCAGTCGTTCAGGTGCTCGCGCCGGAGCCGGTCCAACTCGGTGCGGGCATGGTCCGCCGGTGCAATGCCAACCTCCAGCGGAACCACGGTCGACCACTGCCCCGTATACAGGGGCGTATTGGCATCACCCTGTACGGAATCGGCATAGAGCTGTTGCTCTGGCAGCCACCAATCGCCGTCAAAGGTAGCCTTCAGGCCGTCTGCCACCTCTCGCGCCCGCGCCGCCGTCCCTGCATCGCCAAGCACGGTCGCCATCTCTTCCAGGTTTCGCAGGGCCGCCCACAGATAGCCGGCCGAATCCACCTTCTCGAGCCCCATGCCCGGTTTCTCGACCATGGCCGGGCCCTCGGGGTAGCGGTCACCGTCCCCGTCCGCGGTGGCCAACGTGTAGTCGAACAGGCCCTTCACGGCCGTGGGGTAAAGGGCCGCCAACAAATCCCGGTCACCCGTCCAACGGAAGGCGTCCCACGCGGCCATTACCCACTGTGGTGTTTCCTGGGCATTGCCCGCACCTACCATCCTCCCGGAGGGGGAAACCTGGTGCGGGATACGTCCCTCCTGCTGAAGCTGCGTGCCGAGGAGCACGTGATTCTTTGCCGGGGAGACCAGGTTGCTGGCCAGCAAGCCAGGTATGCTGTAGTAGCCATCGGCACTGAACCAGAAGGGAAACATCTCCAGCCCGGCGTAAAAGTAACCGCCCAGGGCCGGCGACTCGGCCTCTAGCATCTGCATGTTGGCCCGGGCCAGGTCAAAGGCGGCGTCTAGCTTTGGATCCAGGCTGTGAAAGCGCGGCCCTTCCGTGAGCAGCTTTTCGTAGAGCGCCTGCTTTTCGGCCCACAGGATGTCGCGCTGCGGGAGCCACTCGCTCAGGAGCGCCGAGGCCGGCCCGGCGCCCGACTCGACCTCGACGCCGACGGCAAATGTCCAGGAGCGCGCTTCCCCCGCGGCCAGGTGCGCCGCATACTCGAATTGGCCCACGCGTGTGCCATCCGGCCCTCTGGTCACGCGGGTCTGCAGGGGGGCCAGATCCCCTCCGGCGGCTACAGCCCAGGAATCGGGGGCGCCCCTGGCTCGGGCGACGATCTGCCCGTCCGTCACCTTGACGACCTCGCCTGCGTTTCGACTCTGGGCCAGGGACGTGAACCAGGCATCCTCCAGATCAAAGTAGCTCAAGAAGGCCAGGCGCACGTCAGCCGCCTCCGGTCCCTCGTTCTGCAGGGTGAGGGTGGTAAACAGCATCGGGAGATCCTGGGGCACGAAATCCTGGCGTGCGGCCCGCAGGCGACCGCGCTGATAGCCAAACTGCACGCCGGCAAAGGTCTGCGTGAAGTCCTGTGCATCGAGCAGCGGCCAGTCCGCGCCGTCCACGCGGACGACGTACCCGTATCCGTCCAGCGCCTTGACCGGCTGGGACCAAACGCCTTGCAGTTCGTCCGCCAGTGGATCCCCCGGGCTTGGCCCGCCAAAGGCGTAAAGGTCGTACGGGTTGGACCGCGGCCGAAATCCACCGTCAACGTCCCCGACGACATAGAGCCGGCGGCCGGTGGTGGCAAACATTGTGTCGCCAGGCGCCACTCGCTGCTGGCGCACAGCGCCCCAGTCCAGTTCCTGCACAACCTCCGGGATGCGGTCCTGGTAGAGGGGCGGAACGGGCAGGAAACGCGCGTTTTCCGCCATGCGGCTGCCCAGGGCGGCCGCGCCCACTATCACGGTCAAAGCTGCAACCAGGGCCAAACCCCGGCCCAGGCGTGGTCGCCCCGCCAGCCATGACCGCCAACGTGACAGGAGCATCTTCATGTCCACCACTCCAACGACAACCAGTGACCGCGATCATATCATAAAGGGGCCAAACAGGCAAAGATCTGTTAAAGGGCTTGATGGCGTCATCATCCTGCTGACCGTGCTGTACATCCGCTCGCTGTAAGGCCGCTCTTGCTCGCCGTTGCCCTCTCCCGCCCCCGGCCCGCAGTTGACAAAAGGGGCGGGACGGCCTATACTCCAATCCCGGGACAAGAGATCCTGCGAGAGGAAACATGCGACCGTTGCCGGACGCTGAGGCGGGTCGGGCCAGGTGCCAGGCCGGCCCACGGACAGAAAAGGACAGACACCAGGCCGCCGCCGGCTCGGTCGTTGCCGCTCTCCTCCTCACCTCCCTCAAGGTTTTCGTGGGCTTGCTCACCGGCAGCCGGCGCGGCTCGCACAGCAGTCAGGTCCAGCCTCCCCCCGGGCGACACCCTATCCCGTTCCGCTGCCTGGCCTGCTCCGTCCTGCCCGCCCCCTCGGTCCACCGCCTGTTCGAGCCACTGGATCAAGAACTCATGGCCAGGATCGAGGACCTCAGCCGCTTCCTGGTCCGTCTCGAGCTCAAAGGGGAGCCTCGAGAGAAGGGGTCCGAATGAAAGGGTTATTGGAGTCGCTGCGGGGATGGATCCGGACGCTGCTGCCGGGCCCCGATGCCTGGCGCGGCGCGGCCTATGGCGCCGCGGCGCTGTACCTGTTCGCCCTGGCCGCCTTTGCCCTGGGGCAGGCGCCCCGGGGCCTGTGGGCGATCGTCACCTTCCTGGGCCTCATGGTCTTTGGTGGAGCCCTGGCCTTCCTGAGCGGCGCCCTGGTGGACCTGGTCATCAAGGTCGTCAACGCCATCCCTGCCCTCTTTCGCGCGGTGCTGGCGGGCACGGGCGTGCTCCTGGCGATGATGATCTTTCCGGGCAGGGGGCCCCTGGGCACCGTCCTTCTCGCCCTCGCCGTGGTCGTGCCCGGCGCGCTGCTGGGGGCCGCGGCCTGGACGCTGAGCCGGGGCGGGTGGCAGGCCCTCATCCCGCGCCACCGGGCGGTCCTGGTCGCCGGCGCTGTGCTGGGCGCCGCCCTCCTGGCCGCCGGGCTGGCCTGGTACCTGTGGCCCGGCCCGGCCGTGGACCCGGCGCCCATCGCCCTGGCCGGGCAGCCCGCCGTCGAGGCGCCCCCGGCCGAGGATCCCTCCGCCCCCGGCCCCTACGCCGTCGCCACGCTGACCTATGGCAGCGGGACAGACCGGCACCGCCCGGAGTACGGCGAGGATGCCGCTCTCCAGACCGAGTCGGTGGATGGCTCGCCCCTGGTGGACAACTGGAGCGGCATCACCGGTAGTCTGCGCAGCGCCTACTGGGGCTTTGACGCCAGCGCCCTGCCCCTCAATGGCCGCGTCTGGTACCCGGCGCCGGGGAGCGCAGCCGCGGCAGGCGGAGGCCCCTTTCCCCTGGCTATCATCGTCCACGGCAACCACAACATGTTCGACTATTCGGACCCGGGCTATGCCTACCTGGGCGAGCTCCTGGCCAGCCGCGGGATCGTCCTCGTCTCGGTTGACGAGAATTTCCTCAACGGCGGCTGGACCGACTGGGTGATGTTTGGCGTTCCCCAGGACCTGAAAGAGGAGAACGACGCCCGGGGCTGGCTCCTGTTGGAACACCTGCGCCA
This sequence comes from Anaerolineaceae bacterium, assembly GCA_012514775.1. The sequence continues at coordinate 33,480 of JAAYZQ010000353.1, read as the reverse complement.
GTGGCGCCGCTGGAACGAGACGGCCGGCAACCCCTTCTACGGCCAGGTCGACCTGGACCGCGTCGCAGTCATGGGCCATTCCCGGGGCGGCGAGGCGGCGGCCATCGCCGCGTTCTTTAACGGCCTTCCCTCCTACCCGGGCAGCGCCAACAAGCTCTTTGACTATGGCTTTGGCATCCGCTCCGTCGTGGCCATCGCCCCCGTCGACGGCCAATACCGGCCTGGAGGCCACGGCACCCCCCTGGAAAACGTCAGCTACCTGGTGCTCCAGGGCTCCCACGACGGCGATATGCGCTCCTTCGACGGCATCCGCCAGTTCAACCGCCTGCGCTTCGAAGGACAGGGCGATTGGTTCAAGGCGGCGGTCTATTTCGATCGGGCCAACCACGGGCAATTCAACACCGCCTGGGGGCGCTCGGACGCCGGGCGTTTCGCCGGCCGGGGGCTCCTCAACCTGGCGCCCATCATGCCCGAAGAGGAACAGCGCCAGATCGCCCGGGTGCTCATCTCGGCCTTCCTCGAGGCCACCCTCCACGACCGGCAAGAATACCGGCCCATCTTCCGCGACCTGCGCCTGGGGCAGGCCTGGCTGCCGTCGACGGCCTATGTCACGCGCTACGCCGAGCCCGGCACGACGTGGTTGGCCAACTTTGACGAGGACCTGAACGCCCGGACGGCCACCTTGCCGGGGGCCACGGCCGGCGGCCAGGACCTCTCCCGGTGGTACGAGAAGCTGGTCGAAAAGAAGTGGGGTGACTATGACACCAGCGCCGTCTACCTGGGCTGGGATTCGGCCGCCGCGACACCGCCGAGCTACCGCCTGGACCTGCCTGAGGGCGCCTATCCCGGCGCTCCGGGCAACACCCTGGTCCTGGACCTGGCCGCCGGCGAGGTCTACTCCCGGCCCCTCGACCTGACCGTGGAGGTCGCGGACCGGGCGGGGCAGGTGGCAAGGCTGGCCCTGAGCCGCTTTGCCCCGCTCCAGCCCCAGATCGAGTTCCACACCCTCAAGCACTCGCTCCTGGAGCCGCCTGGCATGCGCTCGGCCGAGCCCGTCTTCCAGACCTACGAGTTCTCCCTGGCAGCCTTCCAGGCCAGCAACCCCGGCCTGGACGTCGCCAGCCTGGCCACCATCCGCCTGATCATGGACGAGAGCGATGAGGGGCTGGTGATCCTGGACAACGTGGGAATCCGGCCGTGAACCCATCCGCAAGGCCGCCCGGGGATGCAAGCCGGCCGCTCTTTGCCGGCCTTTTGCCCCTGCTCCTGGCGGTGACCTTGCTCCGGGGGCTCGTCTACCTGGCGGTGATGCCGCCCTGGCAGCACTACGACGAGCCCACCCACTTTGAGTACGTCCGGCTCCTGGCGGAGAAAAAGCGCCTGCCGCAGCCGGGCGACTATGACCTGGAGATGCGGCGCGAGATCGCGGCGTCGATGCAGGCCGCGGGCTTTTACAAGGACCTCGGGTCGCAGACCCTGGACTTTTTCAGCCCGAACCCGCCCAACATCGGCATCACCGAGCTGACCCATCCGCCCCTGTACTACGTCCTTCTGGCCCTACCCCAGACGCTGCTGCTCTACCAGGACGTGGAGACGCAGCTCTACGTCGGGCGCCTTGTCTCGGTCCTGCTCTACGTGGTCGTGGTGGCCGCCGTCTATGCCCTGGCCAGGGAGCTGTCGCCGCGCCGGCCCGGGCTGGCCCTGGCTGCCGCCGGCATGGTCGCCTTCTTGCCGCCCGTGACCGACGTGATGAGCAGCGTGAACAATGACGTGGGCGCGGCGGCGGCCGCGACCCTCTTCCTGTGGGCCACCGTGCGGCTGTTGCGCCGCGGACCGTCATTCGGCCGCGTTGCCGTCATGCTGCTCCTGGCCGGCACATGCGCCCTCGTCAAGAACACCGCGGGCCTGGTGGCCATCAGCGGCCTGCTGGTCGTGGCCGGCTCCTGGCTGCCCGTGCGCCGGCGCTGGCTGCCGTGGGCCCTGGCCGGGCTAGTCCTCCTCGGGCTGCTGATCGCCGCTCCCGATTGGCAGGGCTATGCCGCAGGCTGGTACGGTCGCGGGGCCAGCGCACCCCTGCGCCAGCAAACCGAGACGCCGTTGGGCAAGTTTGCCCTCGTCCTATCGCCTGAGGGCGAGGAGCACCCCGCAACCATCGCGCAGGAGCTGCCCCCGGCCCGGGGAAGGCCGCTGGCCGGCCAGGCGGCCACCCTCGGCGCGTGGCTCAAGGGCACCGGCGAGCCGGGCCAGCAGGTCGAGCTACGCGTGCGCGACGGCGCCGGGGTGCAGGCCCACCGGGCGGCCCTCACGGACGAGTGGCAGTTTGTCTCGTTCACGGCGACGGTCGCCCCCGGCAGCTCCACCGTCGAGGCGGCCGTTGCCATCCCCCGCGGGTCGCCGCCGGGGCACCTCGTCTACGCCGACGGCCTCATCCTGGCCGCCGGCGCCCACGGGCCGCAGAACGCGCCGCAATTTGCCGGCGGCGCCGGACGCGCCACGTGGAACGGGCAGGAGATCGGGAACCTGCTTCACAACGGCTCGGCCGAGGCTGCCTGGCCGGGCCTGCCCTCCTGGCTCCTCGGCGCCCAGATGTATCGCGCCGAGATCCAGGACGTCTTTCACTCGATCCTGGACCTGCAGCGCACCGCCTGGGTCTATCCCCACGAGCTGTGGATCCTGCACAGAAGCTTTTGGGGCGCCTTTGGCTGGGCGCACCTGTGGCTGCCCGAGCCCTGGTTCTATCCCCTGGCCGCGCTGACCCTCGCCGCCGTGGCGGGAGTGGTTCTGGGAGTGGTGCGGCACAGCCGCGGCCAGGCGGAGGTGCCGGCGTGGAAGCGCCGGTCGTGGTGGGCTCTCGGGCTCGCGGTGGGGGTCACCGCCATAGGCACGCTGTTCCACATCCACCCCCTCTATCACCTGGCCCACATCTACTGGCCCGTGGCCCGCTACCTGACCGTCACCATCGGGCCCCTGGCCATCGCCCTCTGCGCCGGACTGGCAGAGCTGCTGCCGCGTCGGTATCGGGCGCCGGCCGCCGGAGTGGGGCTCCTGGGGCTCGTCGTCCTCGACGCCGTGGCGATCTGGACGGTGCTCGTGCCCTACTACTACGGCTCATGACCGGTCCTGGCCCGCAACTGTGACCTGTGCCATGAAAGCCCCCTGGAAAGGCCCTGGAATCTTATGAAAATCCTCAGCCTCGAAGAGGCCGCGGCCATCGTCGCGCCGGGCAGCGTCCTGGCCCTCGGCGGCATGACGCTTTACCGGCGCCCCGTCGCGTTCGTCCGCGCCCTGCTCGCCGCCGGGGTGGGCGACCTGTCCCTCCTCGCCCTGACCTGTGGCTTTGAGAGCGACCTGCTGGTCGGCGCTGGTCGCGTGCGCCGCGTGCGCACCTGCTTCTTTGGACTGGAAGCCTTTGGCCTGGCGCCAATGTTCACCGAGCTGGCCGGCGCCGGCAGCCTGGAAATCGTGGAAGAAACCGAGGCCAGCCTCGCCTTTGGCCTGCGGGCAACCCTCGCCCGGGTGGGGTTCATGCCCAGCCTCGCCTGGCTCGGCACCGACCTGCCGCGCGTCCGCCCCGACGTCAAGACGGTCCGGGACCCCTACAGCGGCGAGGAGTACGTCGCCTTCCCGGCCATCCGGGCCGACGTGGTGGTCATCCATGCCCTCGTCGCCGACCGGATGGGCAACGCCCGCCTCGGCGGCAACCTGGGCCTCGACCGCGAGCTGGCGATGGCCTCGGACCAGGTCATTGTCACCGCCGAGCGCCTGGTGGACCGGCTGGACGGGCCGCTGGAGATGCCCGGGGTGCGGACTACGGCTGTCGTAGAGGTGCCGCGCGGCGCGTGGCCCACATCCTGCTATCCCGATTACCCTGTGGACGGCGATGAGCTGTTGGATTACGTCGAAGCCTGCAGCGGCGGTGCCTTTGACGCCTACCTGGAGCGTTTCTCCTCTGGCGCGGCGAGCGGAACGTGATCGAGGGTCTCCACCAGAGGCCGGAAAGGACGGCGCTACCATGACCACGGCGACAGACTACACGATGGACGACCTGATCTGTGCCTGCATCAGCCACCAGATCGAGGACGGCGACGTGCTGGCCCAGGGCATCGCCACACCGTTGGTGGCCGCCGGGTTCCTGTTGGCGCAGCGAACGCACGCCCCCGATCTCACCTATGCCTCGGCCATCGGCAACGTCGTCTGCCGCGAGGGGGCGCCCCTGGGGCTGACCCGGGCCGAGGATTTCTGGCTAGGCCACGCCCTCTCTCTCCTCGCCTTTGGCGAAGCGGCCTGCGAGATGCTGCCCACATTGCATCCCAAGGAGTTTATTCGGCCGGCGCAGGTGGACCCCTTTGGAAACACGAACAACGTCGTCGTGGGCGATTACTACCATCCACGCCTGCGCCTGCCCGGCTGTGGCGGCATCGCCGACCTGGGCAGCTTTCACCCCAACGTCTACCTGTACGTGCCGCGCCACAGCCCGGCCCTGTTTGTCGAAAGGCTGGACTTTGTCAGCGGCCTGGGCGTGCCCTCCCCGGAGCGCCCCGGCGACCGCCCCGGCCCCCGGCTGCTGATCAGCGACCTGGGCGTTCTGGATTTCGAGGGTGGAAGGCTGCGCGTGGTCAGCCTTCATCCGGGCGTGACCCTGGAAACGATCCGAAAAAAGACCGGCTTTCCCCTGGAGGTGTCACCCGATCTGCGCGAAACGACGGCGCCGACCGTAGAAGAGGTGCGCCTTCTGCGAGACGAGATCGATCCCCTCGGCATCCGAGAGCTGGAACGGATGCGAGGCGGCCAGCGCCGGCGGCGGATGCGCGAGATCGTCCAGGCCGAGCGCCTGGCCGGCTGATCCCCGGCCCTTTACGCCGTTTCCAGGCTGGCCACCAGCCTGCCCACCGCCTCCCGGGCAAAGGCGGTGTCGTTGACGTGGGCGTCGACCACTGCCAGTTCCACCCGCGAGTCCAACCCCTGCTCCAGGGCGCCGACCAGGGCGGCGTCGGCCTCGGGGTCGTAGAAGGCGTGTCCCGGCCGGTCCGAGTAGGAAAAGCCCCCCCGGGGCACCAGGACGGCCGCCGGGCCCCGGGCCGCGTTGAGGCGCTCGGCCATCCTGCGACCGATCTCGGCCATCTCCTCCCGGCTTGTCCGCACCAGGGTGATGTTCGGGTTGTGGACGATGTACGGCCGGCGCCGCTGCTCCGCCGTCAGCGACGACAGCGGGCCGAGCACCACATAGTCCGTGCCCCCCGGCGCCACCACCTGCGGAATGCCCTGCCGGCCGGCGGCGGTCAGGCGGCCCGGCCCGGCGTCAAAGAGACCCCCGCACACCTCGCCCGCCAGCTCCTGGGTGCTGACGTCCAGCACGCCGCGGATGAGCCCCTCGTCCACCAACCGCTCCATTGAGCGCCCGCCCGTGCCGTTGGGATGAAAGGTGACCAACTCGTAGCCTCGGGCCTCCAGCAGCTCCTTGGCGTGGAGCACACAGGGCGTCGTCAGGCCCAACATCGTCGCCCCCAGGACGGTCGCGCTGCCGCCCGGCCCGCCTTCCTGGAGCGCCTCGGCACTCTCGGCCATGGCCGCCACGGCAGCGGCCGCGTTGCCAAACACCCTGCGGGTCACACTATTCACGCCCAGGATGTCGGCCACCGAGTGCATCAGCGTCACGTCGCTGGTGCCCACGTAGGGCTCAAAGACGTTGCGGCCGCTGGCGATGGTCGAGACCATCACCTTGGGCACGCCGATGGGCAGGGCATGCATCGCCGCCGTGCCAATGGCCGTGCCCTGGCCGCCGCCCACGGCCAGGACGCCTCCCAGCCGGCCCTCGGCGTAGAGGCGCGCGACGATGGCCCGCGTGCCGTCCATCATGCACCGGATGGCGCGCCCCTTGTCGCCGGCGGCCACCAGCTCCCGCAGCTCGGCGCCCCCCGCGCGGGCCACCTCTTCCCGTCCGAAATCGGCAGGCACGGCCGCCTCGCCCAACACGCCGGGATCGATGACCCAGGTGCGCAGGCCGCGCGCCTGGACGAGGTCGCGCAGGTAGGCCACCTCGTGGCCCTTGGTGTCCAGTGTGCCGATGATGGCGATGGGCTTGGGCATCTGTTCCCTCCACCGTGCGTACTTGTTGCATCTTACTCCACCCCGGCCGCGGTGTCAAACCTCCGCCGGCCCGCTTCCCCGGAGTGGGAACCCCTGGCACAGCCGCTACCATAGGAGGGCAAAATGTGTGCGCCATTCGCGTAAGTTGTGGTAGAATAGGGACAGCAGAAGCAAGGAGTGGAATGTGGACGTACAACCGGCAGTCGCCATCGGCGTGGCAAGCGACCAGGGCAGGCAAAGAACCGAGAACCAGGACAGCCTGGCCATCCCCCCGCCCGGCCTCTCGCCGAAGGAGCTGGGCGAGAAGGGCCACCTTTACCTTGTGGCCGACGGCATTGGCGGCCATCAGGCGGGCAAGACGGCCAGCGATCTGGTGGCCCGCCGCGTGGTGGACGAGTATTACCGCCAGCCACCCGGCGACGTGGCGGGCGCCCTGCGCCGGGCCATTCGCATCGCCAACGCCGAGGTCCATCGTTGGGCCCAGGAACCGGGCTATGAAAAGATGGGCACCACCATCGTCGCCGCCGTTCTCCACGGCAACACCCTCACCGTCGCCCACGTGGGCGACAGCCGGGCCTACCTCATCTCTCGCGACCAGGTTCAGATCCTGACCCGCGATCACACCTGGGTGACCGAGCAGATCGACGGCGGCATCCTGACCCAGGAGCAGGCCGACAGGCACGCGCAACGCCACGTCCTCACCCGCTCCCTGGGCGCCCGCCCCGAAGTCCTCGTCGACCTGATCCATACCTCTTTGAGGCCCGGCGATCAAGTCCTGCTGTGTAGCGACGGGCTGTGGGAGGCAGTCGACCTGCCCGAGATCGAGGCCGCCGCCCGCAGCGGCAGCCCCCAGCAGGCTGCCCGGCAGCTCGTGGCGCTGGCCAACGAGTATGGCGGGCCGGACAACGTCACCGCCGTCCTGGTCCGGCCCGACCTCGGCCCCCTGTCTCATCCCCGGCCTCTGCCGGGCATGAGCACCGCCGGGCGCCTGGGCCAGGCCCTGGCCCGCGTCCTGCCCGCCGACACGCGAGAGCGGTGGCCGCTCCTGGCCGCCGCGGCGCTGCTGGTGGTCGTTGCCCTGGCCTGCGCCCTTGCCCTCCTCCTCGGGGGGCTGCCGGACGGCAACGGTGCGCCCACCGCGGCGAGCAGCGCCACTCCGGGCGCCGCGACCGCGCTGCCAGGCCCTGCGACCACGGCCTCGCCCGGCCCCACCGTTGCCGCGACGGTCACGCCCACGGTTCCGGCCGACGTCCAGGGCCGCGTGTCGTCCACGCTGCCCCTGGCCATGCGGCAGGAGCCAAGGCTGTCGGGCGCCCTCGTCGCGTACCTTCTTTCGAGCAGCGGCGTCACCGTCTCTTGCGGGATTCCAGGCGACGCCGTAGACGGCAACGACACCTGGTACCGCGTGACCGTGCCAGGCGGCGGCAGCGGCTATGTGGCAGCGCGCTGGATCGAGCTGGAAGGGGTGGAGCCGGTCGCGGTGCCTGCCTGCTCGGAATAAGCAAGCCGGCGCCGTTTTCCGGGTTCGCCCCGCGTCTTGCCGGTCGGCTCAGGCTGCCGGTTCGTGACTTCGAAGGCACCCAACTTTTGCAACCTGTCGCAACACATTCCTACCCTCGCTTCAACCAAGTCCGACCGTCGGTTGGGCCGTTTTGTGTTATGCTAGCCTCGAGGTAATGACCAATTGGTCAACACCATGGAGGCGTGTCGCGAATGTCAGGTAGGGATGAGACCGGCCGCCCCCGAGAGCCGGCGGAGAGCAGACTCCTGAATTCCCTGTCGGGCGAGATCAGGGGAACAAAACAACAATTGAGCGATCTGCTGGCCAAGTGGCAGCGGCAGGCGCGCGGTTTGCTTGCCATCAACAACATCGCCCGCGTTGTGGTTTCGTCCCAGGGCCTGGACGAGATCCTCGCGGCCGCCGTGGAAGAGATCGAGGACAGTCTGGGGGTGACCCGCGTTCTCGTGATCCTGTTGGACCCCGCCACCGGGCAGCTCGCCTACCACGGACGGGGAGGAAAACAGTTCGTGCCCCGCGCTTCCGAACAGAGCCCGATATTGGAGAGCGCTGTCAGGCAGGTCATCGAGGGGGGTCAGTCCGTGCGCCTCGATTCCGTTCCCCGTCCGGAGTCCGGACCCACATCCGCCGGGCGAGCCTGCACCGCCCTGTGCGTCCCCCTCCTCGCCTGCGAGCGCATTGTGGGAGCTGTCCAGGTCACGAACAAGCTGCAACACCGGTCGGAGGGCAGGCCGGTTCCCTTTGACGACCAGGATCAAGAAGTGCTCGAGGGCGTGGCCGCCTTTGTGGCCATGGCCGTCGGAAATGCCCGCCTGCAAGAGGCGACGCGCACTCAGGCTGCCGCCGACACCCTCCAGGAGACGGTGGTCACCCTGGCCCACTACGTGAACAACCCCCTCCAGGGGGCGGTCAGCGCGGCCGAGCTGCTGAAGGAGCAACTGGAGCGGATCCTCCCGGCCGACGGGGTGGCGCGGCCCGAGTGCACCAATGCCATCAGCCTCGTGGACGTCATTATCGAGAATACGCAAGAGATCTCGGCCGTCCTGCGTCTCCTCGAGGAAGCGCACCTGCCCCGGCGCACGACCTACCTGGGCAGCCAAAAGATGCTCGACATCGAGGAAGAGCTCCAGGCTCGGATCGACGCGGCGGACACGTAATCTCTAACTCGTAACTTTCCCACGCCGCCGCGTCGGCTTTCCCCGTACCCAACTTTTGCCACTCTTGCACCACAAGATCAAACCATTCCCATCGGTTGTCAACCCGCTTTTGTGCTACAATGTACAAGTAGGGTGCAGACGGTTGCACAGCATAAAAGCGCGTTGTCGGATACACCTGGACTTCTAACTCATCACCCTGTGCCTCATCATCCGGACCTGTTCTACTGGCGCCAACAGCAACCTGGACCGCGACTTGAACCGCAACCACCGTCCGGCATGCGTGCTGCGATGCAACGGTCCCCGATCAGGCCTCTGAGGTTCCCACGACTTCAGAGGCCTTTTTCGTTTTGCCTGGGCTACTGCTCCGGCCCGCCGGACAGAGAGCTGAGGGCTAACTGGGCCGCCCACTGCACCCGATCGTGGGGGTCGTTCAGGGCTGCGTTTCTGAGGGGTTCGGCCACCAGGCTCGCCGGACCAATGGAGCCCAGGGCCGTGGCGATCGCCTGGCGCACCTGCCAGTCGGGGTCCTCGGCCAGAAGCTGGACGAGGGTGGGGGCGGCGCTCGCCGCCCCGGCGCCCATGCGCCCCAGGACCGTCGCGGCCTCGCGCCGCGCGGCCGGGTCCGCGTCTTGCAGATCGGCCATCAGCTCGTCGAGGCTCCTCTCGGCGGGGCCCTCGGCGGTCTCCATCCCCGCCAGGACGTCCAGGACGCTGTCGGTCAGGTAGGTCAGGTTGCCCACATCGCCGGCGTTGGAAAAGGCCAGCAGGGCCACATCGCGGGCGGGGCTGTAGAGCAGGATCGACTCGACCCCCAGAGCGCGGCCCGTATGTCCCCACGCCACTTCGCCCGTGGGCGGCATGAAGTGCATGGCGCCCAGGCCGTGGCTGCTGCGGGCGGCGTCAAAGGTGAACATCTCTTGCTGCGCCGCGGCGCTGAGCACCTGCCCGGCGTACAGGGCCCGCGCCCAGCGAAGGAGGTCCGTGGCGCTGGAGACGACGCCGGACGCGCCGGTGTTAAAGGTCGCCTCCTGGTACTTGGTCATCCTGTCCAGGTCGAGCCCGCCCCACTGGCAAAAGACCCGGTCGCCGTGGAAAGCCTGGATGGTGGCGGCCAGCTCGTGGCCGCAGGCCAGGTATCCGCTCACGTAGGGCCGCCGCATTTCCTCCAGCCCGGCCACAAAGGTGTCCTTCAAGCCCAGCGGCTCGAAGAAGCGCTCCCGAAGCTCGGTGGCCAGGTCCGAGCCGGTCACCGCTTCCAGGATGGCGGCGGCGACGATGTAATCGGTGTCGGTGTCGCGGAAGGACGTGCCGGGCTCGAAATAGGCGGGCATGGCGGCGGCCAGGTCCAGCAGCTCCACCAGGCTCCAGCGCCGGCCGGGATCACGAAAGAAAGCCTCCAGGGTCTCGGGATCGTTCCGCAGCTCGGGCAGGCCGCTGGTATGCGACAGGAGCTGGCGAACGGTGATGGCAGCGCCTGGAGGAAAGGCGGGCAGATATTCGCCTACGAGGGCGTCCAGCTCCAGTTTGCCCTCGTCGGCGAGCTGCAGCAGCGCCGCGGCCACAAAGGTCTGGGTAATGGTGCCCGCGTCAAAAAGCTCTTTGCCGGTCATGCGCTTCTCGGTCTCCAGGTCGGCGATGCCCGCCGCGAGGGTGACCGGATCGCCCTCCCGGGGTGAGACGACCATGGCCACGCCGGGCACGCCGTTCTCCGTTCGCCACTCGTCTACCAGGGGCTGCAGCGCCTTTTCCAGGCTGGCGCCATCTCCCCCCGACGTGCTCCTGCCCGGCAGCGGGCCACACCCGGCCAGCGACAGGCACAACGCCAGGATGAGCACCGCCCACGCGGCGCGCTCTACCTTATTTCCCAGGCTCAATCTCCACAGGCCTCCTTACCGGCCGCATTGTACCACAGGAACGGCGCAGGCGCAACGCCGTGCGGCGACGTCAGACGTTAAAGCGGATGTTGAGGATGTCGCCGTCCTTGACGACATAGTCGCGGCCCTGCAAGCGAACGGTGCCCTGCTTCCGGGCGGCGTCCAGCGAGCCGGCGGCCACCAGGTCGTCGTAGCTGACCACCTCGGTGCGGATAAAGCCCCGCGCCAGGTCGCTGTGGATGGCGCCCGCGGCCTCCACAGCCGTGGCGCCCACGGGCACCGTCCAGCTCCGCACCTCGTCCTCCCCAACGGTAAAGAACGATTGCAGGCCAAGGAGGGAGTGGCTGAGGCGAATCATGCGGTGCAGCCCCGGCTCGGGGATGCCATATTCGGCCAGGAAGAGCGCCGCCTCCGCCGCGTCCAGTTGGGCGATCTCCATCTCCAGCCCGCCGCGCAGGCAGATGACCTCCGCGCGGCGGTGCCGGTAGGACACATAGTCCGCCGGGTCGTCGCTGCCCTGGTCGCCGACGTTCAGCACCACCAGGACGGGCTTTTGCGTGAGGAAGCGGTAACCGCGGGCCGCCACCAACTCTTCCGGGGTCAGATCAAGGTCGCGGAGCGGCGTTTCTCGCTCCAGCGTCTCCTTGAAGCGCAGCAACAGAGCCAGCAGCGCTTCGTCGGCCTGCCGCTCAGGATAGACCTTTTTCTTTGCGAGCTGGCCCGCCAGCCGTTCCAGGCTGCGCTCGACGATGACCAGGTCCGAGAAGAGCAACTCAAAATCCATGGCCTCCAGGTCGTGGGCCGGATCCACCCCGCCGTTGGGATGGGGCACCCCTTCGTCCTGAAAGGCCCGGACCACGTGCAAGAAGGCGTCGTTCTGGGCCACGGCGTTGAGCAGCGGGCCGCCCAGGCCGCCCTCCCGGCCGATGCCCACCCGCAGCCCGCCGATGTCGTTGTACTGGATCTGGGCCCAGGTCGTCTTGCGCGGGCGAAACATGGCCGCCAGCCGGTCTACCCGCGGATCGGGCACGCGCACTGTCGCCGTGTGGATCTCCACCTGGCCGGTGCTGTAGCGCGCCGTCTCCACCTGGCTGTGCGTCAGGGCGTTAAAGATCGTGGTCTTGGTGCTGTTGGGCAGACCGATGATCCCGATGTGCATCTCTTTCATTCCTCCACAAACAGAAGACAAAGCGACCCCGTAGGTCGCTTTGCCCACGCGCATTCTACCACAGAGCTGCCCAACTGCCAAGCTGTGCAGCAGCAACGGCCGGGCTGCTGCCAGGCCGGCATCCCGCCCAGGTCCGCCACCAGGCGGCGAGGTAGCGATCTGGAACAGGCGTGTGCCGGCGGCTCTCAGCGCGCCTCGCCCTGGACCCCAATTGACAACGCCGGCAAAACGGCGTACAATGCGCGGCGTAGGAGGGTTGTTCCGTGGTTTTCATTTGCGCAGGACGCACCCAATTGAGCCTTGCGAGTGGCATGGGCTACTCTGGCCAGGACGTCGATGGGAAAAGTGCGCCCTGACCCTGGATATTATGTAACGTCAGGCCGTGGGCGCACTCGCGTCCACGGCCTTTTTTTGCACCTACCCCCTGCCGCGGGCGCGAGCCGACCCACAGCCTGCCAGCAGGTGGGGGAGCCCGCTCCTCCGCCAACTTGACCGGGAGGTAGGATCGTGATCATTGTCAACCTGGACAACGTCAAACATCATTACGCCACGCAGCTCGTGCTGGACGGAGCGAGCTGGGAGATCCACGCCGGCCAGAAGATCGGCCTGGTGGGTGCCAATGGCGCCGGCAAGTCGACGCTGCTGCGCATCATCGCCGGCCTGGTCAGGCCCGACGGGGGCTTTGTCTTCCGCGCCAGGGACGCGGCCATCGGCTACCTGGCCCAGGAGCCGGACCTCGACCCGGCCCGCACCGTCTGGCAGGAGGTGATGAGTGCCTCGGCCGACGTGGTGCGCGCCGAGGACGAGCTGCGCCGGCTCGAGGCGCGCATGGCCGACCCGGCCGTCTATGGCGACAACGCCGCCCTGGAGCGCGTTCTGGCAGCCCACGCCCGGGCCGAGGCCGAGTTCGAGCGCCTCGACGGCTATCGCCACGAGAGCCGCGCCCGCGAGGCGCTGCACATGCTAGGCCTGCCCGAGGGCGTCCTGGATCTGCCAGTGAGCGCCCTCTCGGGCGGCCAGAAAAAGCTGGTGGGCCTGGCCAAGCTGCTGGCCGCCGGTTCCGAGCCGTCGAGCGCCAGCGTGTTGCTCCTGGACGAGCCCGACAATCACCTGGACCTGGAAGGCAAGGCCTTCCTGGCGAGCTTGATCGCCGGCTTTCCAGGCACGGTGGTCCTGGTCTCCCACGACCGCTATCTCCTGGACGAGGTGGTCACCACGGTCGTCGAGGTCGAGGATCACCGTCTGGCGCAGTACGAAGGCAACTACTCGGCCTATGCCGTGGAAAAGCAGCTTCGATTGTTGCGCCAGCAGCAGATGTACGAGGCGCAGCAAAAAGAGATCGCCCGCATCGAAGCGGCCATCGCCCGCTTCGAGCTCTGGGCCAGCATGGTCGTCGATGAGAGGCACATCCGCCAGGCCCGCAGCCGGAAAAAGATGCTGGAGCGCATGGATCGCGTCGAGAAGCCGGTGCTGGAACGGCGGCGCATGGCCCTGGAGCTGAACGGCTGGCGCGGATCGCACAAGGTGGTGGAGGTGGCGGGCCTGGACAAGGTCTTCCCGGCCAAGGGTGACGGAGACGAGCAGATCGTCCTCGCCGGGCTGGACCTGCTCCTGTGGCATGGGGAGCGAGTGGGCCTCCTGGGGGCCAACGGCACGGGCAAGAGCGTGCTCCTTCGCTGCATCCTGGGCCTGGAGACGCCCACGGCGGGCACCATCAAGGTCGGCCCCAGCGTCGTCGTCGGGTACTATGCCCAGGAGCACGAGACCCTGGACCCCAACAAGACCCTGGTCGAAGAGGTGCGCCAGGTCAAGGCCATGTACGAAGAGCAGGCCGTGAGCTTCCTGGGGCGCTTCCTGTTTCCCTACCAGATGGCTCGCAAGAAGGTGAGCGAGCTGTCGGGCGGAGAGAGGAGCCGCCTGCAACTGGCCAGGCTGATGCTCTCCGGCGCGAACCTGCTCCTCCTCGACGAGCCGACCAACAACCTGGACCTGCCCTCCTGCGAGGTCCTGGAGAATGCACTGGACGAATTCGAGGGCACGGTGCTGGTCATCTCCCACGATCGCTACTTCCTGGACCGCGTGATCGACCGCGTCGTCGAGCTGGAGGAGGGGGCGCTGACCAGCTACCCCGGCGACTATAGCTACTATGCCGCCGAGAAGGCCCGCCGGGCCCGATGACCCGGACCGGTCGCCCGACAGCACGAGGGGCCAGCCAAATTGGCTGGCCCCTCGTCTTTATCCCTCCGCGGGCTGCTTCCCCGGCAAGCCGTTACTTGTGGGGATTCACCGCCGTATCCTCGGCGAGCAGGCGGCCCTGCAAGTCGTAGAAGCGGAAGGTCAGGGTGCCCTTGGGCAGCGCCGACCAGCGGACCGCGGCGGTCCAACTCGAGCCGGCGGCCGGCGGCGTGCCCTGATCATCGGCAGTCAACGTCGCCTGCTTCAGCCGGACGATGACCACCTGGCCGTTGTACGCGATGCGCGTCGTTTCCAGCCTGACGCCTTCCTTCGGCCTCTGTCCCATAAAGTAGCCCAGGAGCACCTCGTCTTCCCAGCGCACCGGCGCCTCGGGCGCCCTCTGGCCGTCGATCACGTGCACGCCCTGGCGCAGCAAGAAGGCCTGGTACTCCTGTTGCGAGTCGATGGCCATGCCCAGCGGCGTCTCGGTCCAGACAGGCAGGTCCAGGCGGCGGAAGGTGCCGTCGGGCACGCTCGTCAGGTTCAGCTTCTCCCAACCGAAGTGTATCCGGGCATTGGCACCACGCTCGTAATACTCCACGCGCACCTTGTGCCTGCCCTCGCTCACGAACACCTCTGCACACTGCTCCTTGTGGCCGTCGGTCCACGAGCGGATGAACGGCTTCTGGTCGTCCATCTCGACGCTGACGCCATCGTCGGCCCGCACGCAGAAGCGATAGTAACCATTCTCAAAGTCGACGTTCCTCGTCCACCGCACCGAGAAGTTGTCGGCCGGCAGGCCGGAGGCCGGCGCCCCCGTGCCCCAGTCAAAGTCCACATTCTTGTCGTTGCGCACCAGGACGGGCTTGCCCGCCAGGTCAGGGTTGTTAAAGTACTCGCCCTTCCAGTCGGTGATGGTGGCCTGCTGTTTGGCCCACGACAGTCGTGCCATGGCGCCGCCCGTGTGCTCATAGTACTCCATGCGCAGGGCATGCGTCCCGCCCGACAGGTTCACGTCGGCGGTGTAGGTGGCCGTGCCGTCGTGCCACCGGTCGATGAGCAGCTTGCCGTCAACCCACAGCCGGACGCCGTCGTCCACCTGCACCGTGAAGCGGTAGAGCCCCGCCGACAGGTCGACGTTCCTCGTCCACCGCGCCGAGAAGTTGTCGGCCGGCAGGCCGGAGGCTGGCGCCCCCGTTCCCCAGTTAAAGTCCACATTCTTGTCGTTGCGCACCAGGACGGGGCTGCCCGCCAGGTCACGGTTGTTATAGTATTCGCCCTTCCAGTCCGGGTATGACTCGACCACTTCTCGCCAGAAGGCGATGGTCGCATCGCCCGAGCGCTCGTACATCTCCACCCGCACGTCGTGCTGGCCGGCCGTCATGGTGCGGTCCGCCGTCACAGTCCGCACCGCGCCGTCGGCCCAGGCGTCGATGAGCAGTTGCCCGTCGACCCACAGCCGCGCCCCATCGTCGACACGCAGGAAGAAGCGGTAGGTGCGCGCCTCAAAGTTCAGGCGCCGGGTCCAGCGGGCCGAGAAATTGTCGGCCGGGATGCCCTGCATCGGGCTGCCGGCGCCCCAGTCAAAGTCGATCTTGACGTCGTTCCGCACCCGCGGCGACCCGATGAGGTCGCGATTGTCATAGTACTCGCCCCGCCAGTCCACGATCTGCACCGGCGTGGCCGTGGGCGGCACCCGCGTCGCCGTAGGCGGCACCTGGGTCGCCGTGGGCGGCACCTGCGTCGCCGTGGGCGGTACCTGGGTGGCCGTAGGCGGCACCTGCGTCGCCGTGGGCGGCACGGCCGTCGGCGCCTCCGGCATGGCCGTCGGCGGCACGTCGGTCGGCGGTACGTCGGTCGGCGACAGTGTCTCGGTGGGCGGCACCGCGGTCTCGGTCGCGCCGGGCGCCACCTGGAAGGCGGCGCGGGCGCTGTCGCCAGACCTCAGGCCCATGGCCAGGACAACCGCTGTCTGGCCCCTGGACCAGGGTTCGCTCTGCGGATAGGGAAAGCTGGCCGAGATCTGGCCTTCGTCGCCGGCCACGGCGTTCGCATAGACCACACCGTCGGTGTTGTTCGTACCGCTCTCCACCAGGTAGATCAGGACCGACTCACCCGGCTGCCAGCCGCCGCCGGTAACGTTGATCATCGTGCCTGCTTCGCCGGCTGCCGGCTCCAGGCTGATGTATGCATCCTCAATAGGCGTCCGGCCCGCTGTTGCCTGCCTGTTTAGCAGCAAGACGACCACCAGGACGGCAGCCAGAAACAAAATCACCAAACCCGCCATAACGGCGAGTAACCCTTTACCTTCCAACAACCTGCCTCTCATCTTGGCCTCCCTTATGTTTCCACTCCCTTCACGTACAAGACGTTGGAGAAGCCACTTCGGTTCCATCCTGGAGCCGGAAGGCAAGCCCTTTTCGCGTCCTTTCCGCGCCTTTGCCACACAAGAGCGGGCCAGGAGGGCAGCAGGCGGGTCCCTCGCCCCGAATGCCGAGGGACAGGCGGGAGACATAAAAGCACCTGGCTGCCACGATGCAGCCAGGTGCGCACGAGAGTGCCGGGTGCCTTAGAACAGGCCCCGAACCATCAGCATGAAGCCGAGTATGGCCAGGGGCACGCCCACCACCGCGCCAACCACCGTCAGGCTAAGGACCACGCCGGCGATGAGCAGCAGCAGCCCAATGATCACCCCCAGCAGGCGGCCCGTCAGGCGCAAGATCAGCTCCAGGAGCCGCCAGATGGCATAGAACGGCCACAACAGCCAGGGAACCTGCTTTTGCGAAGCCATGGCCCTGCTACCTCTGCACGAGATCGATGTCGCCCGCCCCGGTACGCGCTTCGATGGTCACATCCCCGCCGCCGCCGATGGTGCCCCGGGCGCTGCCGGGCGACACGCTGCCGTCCACGTCAAAGCCGCCCAGTTCCACCGAGCCGAGACCCGTATCCAGGTCGACCCTGGCGGCAAAGCCGGCGGGCAGCGAGATCTCGATGCTGCCGGCACCGGTGTTAAAGGTCAAGTCCCCATCGGGCTCGCCAGCATAGTCGATGTTGCCGGCAACGGTGTCCAGGCGCACCTGGCCCTGGCTACCCCGCACCTCCACATTGCCAGCGCCGGTGTGGACCACGATCTCGCCCGTCACGTCGTCAATGGTCAGGTCGCCTGCCCCGTTGGTCACTTCGATCCGCGTGCCGGCGGGCACGGTGATCTCAAGGTTCACCGCGACGTTCGACATCGCGGCCGAGGTCCGTCGGGTGACGATGCGAACCGTGTCGCCTTCCTGCGACGGCTCGATGCTGATATTGCGCAGGTTCGCGCTCCGTCCCGCGCGCCGGCTGACGTCGGCGCTGATAAGCCCGTCGCCTCCGGCCCGGATGCGGACGTTGCCGGCAAAGTTGTCGATCAGGAGCGCCGGCGCGTCGCCCACCTCAAAGCTCATCTCCTGGTGCTCGATGATCTGGTCAAACTCGAAACCAGGCTGCAAGACGCCGCTGTCAACGCTTCGGAGAGTAAACAAACCAAGCCAGGCTGCAATGCCGGCGGCCAGGGCTGCCAACAGGCAGCAGAGGAGTATGACCACGACGGCGACAATGATCCAGATGTTCCGGTTCCTGTTCTCCATTTTCTTTCTCCCTTTGTCTTCCTTCTGGCCGGATGCCATCCCGGTGTAAGGCACAACAGTCACGTCTGTCTATACGCCGGCAGCCAAAGCGGGTTGCGCGGCGCGCGGTCGCCGGTTCTGGGCGTTCCATCCCCGGGCCTTGCCCGTCGATCAAGTGACTAGCTCTCCCGGCAGATGATCGACGCGGTTGGTGTACTGCACCCAGATGCCCTCGGGGGCAAAGTCGACGCGGGTGATGGCCGCGTTGTTGATAGAGAACCACAGCTCACCCTCGGGCGGCAGGTCGAGGATGGCGCGCGTCAGGTGGTTATAGAAGCCGCCGTGGCTCACCACCGCCACCCGATCCCTGGTCTCGCCGTGCCTGGCCAGCAGCTCGCGCAAGAAGCGCGCCGCACGTTTGGGTCTCTCCTCCAGCGCCTCAAAGGGCCGGTTCCACCAGCCCTTCTCGCCCAGGCTGTCGGGCAGCCTCAGGTGCGGGTAGTGCTCTTCGAAATAGGCCCGGTTCTTGCCCGGCTGTCCCACAGGCTCGCCACCTTCGTCTTCGCTCCAGTGGATGCCGCCGACTTCGTGGACGTCTTCCCAGGCAACCAGGGAAAGGTCCAGGGCCCGGGCGACGATGCTGGCTGTCTCGATGGCGCGCCGCATCAGGCTGCAATAGATGTGCGTGATCTCAAAGCCGGTCACGTTCTGGCCGTCATATTCAGCCGGAACGAACGAAGGCTGCCCGGGCCGGCTCAGCAGCTCGGCCAGTCTTTCGGCCTGCAGCCGCCCGGTATCTGTCAGACCCGGGTCGTCGCTGCGGCCGCGAACGGAACCGGTCTCGGCCCACAGGAGATTGTTCTCCGACTGGCCGTGCCGGATAAAATAAAGTTGCATACAGATCTGTCCTCCCAATTATCGTCGCTGCCGACGGCGATGCCGGGCAGCAGCAAGAGTTATTATACCACAGCGGCTGCCGAGCGACAATCGCATGCTAACATAAGGCAAGGCCGATTCTGGCGACAGGTTTTGACAGAGTCGGCACCATCTTGACAGAAAACAAGAATTGTGGTAAGATGATGGTGATAAGTAATGTAAAAAAGAGTTAACAAGAGCGGACAAGCGCACAGTCGCGACAAACCCTTCCAAATCAGAGCACAGCAAACGTTCAATGAGCAGCGCGTCGTAACACATGGCACAACGACAAAGCAGGTGAAGGTGATCATGCCGACGACGAATCGCCAGGGTACCCCGTCGCGAACAGCAAGGCGCGTCGTGGCCTTGTTACCGACGGCCCTCTTGTTCTCCCTTCTGGTCTTCTTTCTCTGGCGCGCCTTCTCCCCGGATGGGGATTCCAACCTCCCTCTGCCCATCTTTGTGGCTTGTGTCCTGCTGGGCGTCGTTTGCGCTGCCTGCACCGGCTGGCAAGGCCTTCGCCTGGCGGAGAGCAAGGGTGAGGGGCTCACGGAGCGGCGGCTGATGCAGCGCCAGCTCGTAGAAGCGCTGCACGCCGCTCCTTCGCCCGAGCGAGCATACCACGGCTACCTGTTCCTCCACGCCGAGCTCGGCCACGACCCGGCCATGCAGACCATGCTGCGCCTGGCCTTCTCGAGGGAGTGGATGCCCTACCTTCGCCAGCAATTGGCGCGCATCCTCCGCGCCGGGCAATATGTCGAGGCCATGGCCTTCCTGGACGAGATGGCCTGGGAATGGCAGGAGGGCGCCGGCCCTTCTTTCCTGCCCGCTGTCCGCACCCTCGTACACCATCTCGCCCGGCCGGTGCACCAGCCCTCGCCCGAGGTTCTCCGGCAGGTGCTCGACGGCTTTCGCAGCGCCGGCATCGAGTCGGCAGAGCCGGTCCTCGCCTGGCTGGCGCGAGTCCAGCCCGACCCCTCCGCCGTGGAAGGGGTGCTGTTCCGCGAAGGCGGGGCGGCGGGCCGCTACCTGCTGCACCTGTGGGCCGGTCGACAGCCGGACCTCCGCCCCCGGCTGCGCGCGTGGGAGAGCGGGCCGTCGCTGCCGGCCCGCAAGAACGGGCGCCACGCGGCCCTGTGGCCCGTGGAGCGGGGCGAATCGTTGGTGATGCAGCGCGGTGTGGAACGCCTGGGGCTGAACATCAACCCCTTTGGCCCCGAGAAGGCCGAGCAGGATCCCTTTCTGCCCGACCTCTTCTACCGGCTTTCGCCGGCCTGGGAAGAAGCGACGGCGCGCCAGCCGGCGGTCCTGGTCGTGCCGCCCGGCTGTGGCCGCAGCGCCATGATCTGGATGATGCGCTATGAGAGCTGCCTGGTGGGCTCGGACCTCGAAGGTGCGTTCGTGGTTCACGTCCCGGTCCGTGCCTGCCGCTCGTCGGCCGACCTGGTGGCCGCCCTGCGCCCCGCCCTGGTCGAGGCCTGGTGCTGCAGCCTGGCGCGGGATCCTTACGGGCTCCTGGGACTTGACGAGGCCGACCGCCAGGAGGCCTCGGCCCTCCTGCTGGACGCCGAGGGCAGTCTGCCTGCCCTCGCAGCCCGGCTGGCAGCGGCCGGGCTGCCGGGCAGCGATCCCGATGGCCGTTTCCTCCTGGACGCCCTGGAGGCCGTGGCCCTTATCGGAGATGAACCGGCCCCGTGGAGCAGCGAAGGCGACGGCCCGGCCAACCTGTCCGCCGTTGCCGCCCTGCTCCGCGACGCCTTTACCGTGCGAGACCTGCGCCGCTTCTGCCAGGAGCGCCCTGCTTTCCAGCCCGTCCTCCTGGAGTTCCCGGACGCGGGCCTGAACGACATGATTTATGTCCTGTTGGACTACTGCACACGGCACGACCTGTGCGGCGAGCTCCTGGCCCAGTTGCGGCACCACAACCCGCGGCAATATGAGGGTCACCGGCCCGCCCTCGAAGGCGCTGCGCGCTTGCGGTTCCCGGACGCCGTTCCCCACTGGTTCTTGCTGCGGCCGTGGGGCACCCGCCACACCTTTCTCCTGGTCGACCTGTGGGGCGAGGATGGAGGCGCGGAGAAGGTCGTGCTGGAGGCTTTTTTCGAGCGTTGGCTGCCATGCCTGGCAGCCAACAACCTGCTGCCGAAGCTGTTCGTGGCCCGCGAACCGGCCGGTTGTCCCCTGGCGCCCGTCTATGTGTCCTGGGACCGGGTTGCCCTGAGCGCGCTGCTCCGCTACCGCCTGGAACGGGCGGGACTGGTCCTCAACGGGCACCAGCGAGCCATGGATGGCTGGATTGAGGACGTGCCAGATGCAGGTGCGGTGCTGGTCCGAGCCGCCGACGGTTGTCCGGCGCGCCTCGTCCGCCTGGGCAATGCCCTGGTGCGACGCATGGCGCAAGCCTCGCCGCCAACGCGTGAGGAGTTCTGGCAGATGATCTCCGGGGCCGACAATCCAATGTGACTCGGCCGCGGCGCTGCCGGCACGTCGCTGTGCCCGGCAACAATCTTGAGTGGGGGGAGCAAGGCTGACCCATGGCGATTCCGGCGAGCCTGGACGTTGACCTGTTCGTCCTCCCGAAGGGAGCGTACGAGTTTGTCCTCGCACGCTTCAAGCGTTGGGAGGAAGCTCACCCCGGGGAAGCAAGGAGAGAGATGTGGAGGGTCGGTCTCCACCGCCGCCCACTGGCGCCCGGCGACCAGGTCCTCAGCCTGGCCGGTGAGCGGGGCGCCGGCAAGACCTGGCTGCTGCAATACCTGGCCCAACACGACCGCCACCTGTCGCCGCGGGCCACCTACCTGGACCTCGAAGAACGGTTCGAATACGACGAGCCCGAGCGCTATCTCCAGGCAGTGCGCCGCAGGCTCGAGGAAAACGGCAATCCCAGGCGCGTCCTGTTGTTGGATGCCGTCCCGCCCCAGCTCGACGAACACCTGCGCGGCGTGGAGGACGAGGTCCTGAGGGTTTGCCTGGCGCAGCACTCCTCGCTGGTGATCATGGCCCTGGACCATCCGAGCCAGGTGTGCTGGCGCTCGCCCTCCTTGCGGGGCGGCGGCTATCATCAGATGGGCACCTTTCCGCCCCCCCTGACCCAGCGCCATTTCCAGCGGATGCAGCAGAGCGGCCTGCTGCGGCCGGGCTGCGAGGTAGGCGAGCTCCTCAAGGACACTACCGGCCTGCCCTTGCTCAACTACTTGCTGGCGACCCATCCCCGCATCGAAGCCTTCGAGCTGCTCCTGGAGCATTGGTTCTCGCGCATCCCCCTCGACGAGCGCGAGCGGGTGCGCCACTACCTGGTGGCGGTCTGCCTCCTGGAGGTTCTGGAGCACGGTTCCATAAAAAAGATGTTGGAAGTGTATTACCACTACATGCCCGATGCCGCCGGCTACCCGGCCCACGCCAGCGGCGTGCGCAACGTCCTGCAGAAGTATTGGTTGGCGCAGCCCATGCCCGGTTCTCCGGGCCGTATCACCCTGGTGAGCAGCGTGCGCCACGCTGTCGAGGAGCTGCTGAGAACCAGAGACCAATCGTTGCACCTCCTCCTCCTTGAAATGGCAAAAGTACTTTGTGGGAGCCGATCATGAATCTCACCGATCTAACCGCAGCACGGCGCATCCCCCTGATCGGGCGCCACGAGATCCTCCTGGAGATCGAGCGCCGGGTCAAGCGTGGCGGAACTCATTTGCTCTACTTCGAAGGCGAGGGAGGGATTGGCAAGACCGCACTTCTGGAGGCTGTGCTTCGCCTGGGCAAGGAGCGAGCCGAGACGGGCTCCATCTTTGCCCGAAGCGTGGCGTGCCAGATCGTCGACCTGTACCACGTGGACACCCACACCCCCGAGGGCCTGATTCGACGCGTCATCCACGTGCTGGGCGACGAGGGGTTTGCGCAGACGATCCAGGTGCGGGAAGAGATCGATCGTGCCCGAGGCGTGGGCAACGTGGACCTGGCAGCCGAACGGGTCGGGCTTCTCCAGGAGACCTTTCTAGCCGAGTTCGAGGGCCTGGCCCACGAGGGCGTCCTCCTGGCCTTTGACACGCTGGAAGTGCTAGAGTACGAACACGCCGGGCTAGAGACGGAGCAGGGGCTGGAGGTTGCGCGCCTGAGCACCAGGGAATGGCTCTTTTCCACGTTCCTCTGCTCGCTGAAGAGCCACGTCGTGTTGCTCATGGCCGGGCGCCCCGGCGACAGCGGCGCGCTCCTCGCCGAGGCCGCCAGGCAAAATCCCTTCCTCCAGTTCCGCCACGTGCAATTGGAAGCGCTGAATCTTGACGAGACGCGGGACTATCTGCAGACCATCGCCCGCGTAGAGGAGGAGCAGGGAGACGCCGACGCGGCCGCCCGGCTGTCGTCCTTTGCCGACGAGCGCGCCGAGATCGTCCACGTGCTGACCGCCGGCCGGCCAATCCTTCTGGCCCTGGTGTCGGATCTCGTCGCCCACGGCTGGCTCCTCCCCCCACCGTTTGGCCGCAGCGTCGAAGAGCTGCAGCAACAGGGCGCAGGGGCATGGTGGCCCGAGATCGAGTGGGCCCTCGTGGTGCGCATCCAGGAAAGCCCTACCCCCGTGGGCGACGTCATCCGTTCCCTGGCCTGGCTGCGCATGGGGGCCACCCCCGAACTCCTGGCCCGGATCATGGGGCTCACGACCCCCGACGGCAAGTGGGACTATGATGCCGTAGAAGAGACGCTGGACCAGGTGACGAGCCTGACCCTGGTCAAGGTGCGGCCAGACGAGGGCCGGGTCTTTCTCCACGACGAGATGTACACCCTCCTGGAGCGATACGTGCTGTCGCAGGCGAGCCACGAGGAGCGGGAACGGGTGTACGAAGCTATCCTGGACTATTACCAGGACCAGGCCGAAGATCTGCGGCAGCAGATCGAGAAGGTGACCGGCCTGGCGCCGGGCTATTACGCACGGCTGCGCCGCACCTACGTAGAAGAGCTGCACTACCGGCTGCGCTACCGGCCATCCCTGGGCTTTGCCTACTACTTCTGGCGCGCCGAAGAGGCTCTTAGCGGCCTGGACACCGAGCTGGACCTGATGCTCCGCGCCGAGCTGCTGCGCACCATCAAGCTCTTACAAGAGACCGGCAACCTGGGCGAGCTGAGCCGCGAGGAGCTGGAGGTGGACGCCGCCGTGCGTTGGGGCATCCGCAGCCTCTTCTTCCTGAACGATCCCCAGGGAGCACTGGCCCTCTTTGAGCGGGTCCGCGAGCGCTGGGTCAAGAGCGCCGAGGACCTGGAGCTGGCCTGGGTGCATCTCAAGCTCTATCGCGCCGTGGCCAGGATCCTGCGCGGCGAAGAGCAGGACTGGCGGGAGGCACGCGACCTGCTGCTGGAAGTGGAGCGCGAGTGCGACCAGGCCCTGGCCGGCCCGCCCGACGCCGCCGGGACCAGGGGGTTCCTCGCCTGGCTCCGGTCGCCGCGCGCACCCGTCGAGACCGAGGCACGCGAAGGCCAGCGCTGGCGGGCCAGGATCCTGAAGGCCCTGGCCCTCAATTACCAGGGCTACCTCGACCGCCAGCAGGGGCAGTACAAGGAGGCCGTGCGCCACTACCAGGCCTCGGCCATGCTGCAGCGCCGACTGGGGATGGCCGGCCTGGCGGCCGTTCTCATCAACCTGTCCTACGCCATGGCCCTCATCGGCGAGTGCCACCACGCCCGCCTGCTCGCCGAAGAGGCCGAGCGCTGCGCGCGGCGCCACGGGCAGGACTATACCCTGGCCGTGGCCCTCAACGTTCGCGCCCTCGTCGAAGAGTACGACGGCCACCACACGGCCGCGCTGCGCTTTACCGACAATGCCCTGACCATCGTTCGCGGCCTGCGCGCTCCCCGCGTGCGCGGCCTGATCTATCTCACCAGGGTGCGGGCCTGCCGGCACCTCCTCGAGCCCGAAGCCGTCTACGACGCCGGAGAGGAGCTCTTTGTCGAGCAGGCGCTGAAAGAGGCCAACCAGGCGGTAAACCTGCTGAAGAACAACCCGCCGGACAGGGTGACGGCCCTCATCGAGCGGGGCTGCCTGCACCGCGAGATTGCCCGCCGCCACTACGACGCGGGAGACCACGTGGCCGCCCTCCAGGCGGCCCGCAGCGCCGAGCGAAACTTGGAGCGGACCGTGACCCTGGCCGGCGCCATGGACCTCTCCGACCAGCAGGCCCTGGCCTGGACCAGCCTGGCCTGGCTGTGGTACTATGCCGGGCACAACGATGAGGCCGACAATGCCCTCCAGGAGGCGGCCAGGTGCGTGCCGCCCGAATACTGCTTTCCGGCGTTGGCCCAGGCTCCCTGCCAGCACCGGCAGGAGGCGCGCCTGCCCTTCTGGACCACCCTGGGCGAGGGCGAGATGCTGAGGGCCAACATCGCCCTCGACGAATCGTTGCACAGCGACGACGAGGAGGAGGCGAAAAGCGACAGGCTGAAAGAAGCGGCCAAGCACATCACCCTGGGCCTATCCTATTACGCCCAGGTTGCCAACCAATACTACGAGCTGACCCGGGCCGAAGAAAGGCTGCACAAGCGCATGGTCCAGGACCGGCCGAACATCGGCCTCTTGCACCGCTTTGCGCGCCAGGTGGCCACGGAGCAGGGGATTCAGCAGCCAACCCGCTTTCAGGAGTTCCTGGACCGCATGTTCGGGCCGGCTGATCTGTGGACGCAGTGAGCCAGCGCCCGGTGCGCAAGGTTGAACAGGGAGCCCGCAATGCCCCGCGGCAGACGGTGTACTCCCCGGGGGGAAGAAGCTTACTC
Organism: Anaerolineaceae bacterium; assembly: GCA_012514775.1. The sequence continues at coordinate 8,236 of JAAYZQ010000353.1, read as the reverse complement.
CCCCGCGTCCACCTCACAGGGGATGGACGCACGGTGCCTGGATGCTAGAATACATTGGGATTGGATGCGCAATGTGTAGAGCCGAGGGAACCATCCGAATCGATGGCTCCGGCACATCCGGGCCGATGACGCACCGGGTGGCCAATTGAGGATGAATATGCAAGACGAATCGCTGCCCAAGGTCCATAGCGCGACCAAGCACATGGCCCACCTGGCCCATTGTGACTGCGCCTGCGTCCTGGAGCCGCCTCTTGGGCCCGTGGCGCCTTCCCTTTCGGGCCCCTGGACTACCGACACCAGGACGGTGTCGGTCGACCTGAAGCAGGAATGGCGAGCCTATTTCAATCCGCGGGGGCCCGTGGGTGTGGCCGTGCTGAACCGTGCCGCCCAGCGCCTGCTCTCTCAATTCGAGCCCTCCGTCGTGCCCGATCGCCTTGCCGGCCGCCTGCCCGATATCCCCGAGCCGGCGCTGCAGCAGGTTGTCACCGACCTGGCTGCCATCGGACTGATACAGCCACTGGAAGGTCAAGCGCCGGCACCGTGTTCGTCGACGACTCTGTCGGCCTGGCTGCACGTGACCGAGGCCTGCAACCTGGCCTGCCCCTACTGCTACGTGTCCAAGAGCCCGCGGGCCATGAGCTTTGACCTCGCCCGTCACGCCGCCACGCGCCTGGTCGAGATGGCACAGCGCTACGGCTACCGGAAGCTGCGCCTGAAATACGCCGGCGGCGAGCCGACCCTGCATTTTGGCCTCGTGCGCGAGGTGCACAGCCAGGCGTCGTACCAGGCCGAGCAGGCGGGCATCGAGTTGGAAGAGGTGCTGCTGACCAACGGCGCCAGCGTGGCCGACGAGGTCCTGGACACCATCGCCGCCGCGGACATGCGCCTCATGGTCTCCCTGGACGGTGGGCCCGTGGCTCACGACCGCCTGCGGATGAGGCGCGAAGGCGATGGCACGTTTGGAGCCGTGGTGAGTACCATCGATCGCGCCCTGGCCCGCGGCCTGGTGCCAGACATATCCATCACCATCACGAGCCTGAACCTGGACGGCGTGGCCGGCGCCGCCCGCGTGGCGCTGGAGCGCAACCTGCCCTTTAACCTGAATTTCTACCGGGAGTGCACGCCGGCCGGGAAACAGGGGCGGCGAGAAGTGGAAACCCTCGCCCCGCCCCCCGGGCGGCTGGTGGCCGTCATCCTCGACCTTTTTGACCTGGTCCGCCAGTTCCCGGCCTATCCCCACCCCTTGAGCGGCATCCTGGACCGGGCGCGCCTGGACCTGCCCCACGACGCGGCATGCTCCGCCGGCAGCGACTACCTGGTCGTCGACGTGCGGGGTGCCATTGCCGGCTGCCAGATGCTCCTGGGCAGCCCCTGGGCAAACCTCTCCGACGAGGACCCCCTGGACGCCGTCCGGAAGCAGGGCCGGCTCATCTTTCAGCAGCCCGGCGAGGGGTCCGACTGCGCCCGATGCACCTGGCGCCGCGCCTGCGGCGGGGGCTGCCCCCTGCTGCGCGGCAGCGACCTGCACGACCGGTACTGCGCGGTCTATCGCGCGCTCTTTCCCGAGCTGCTACGCCTGGAAGGCGAGCGGCTCCTGGCTATGGAACCCGCCCCCCTACCCTGACCCGCCCCCCTGTCGCCACAATCCAGCGGACCTTGCGGCCGCTCTCGCCACGGCCCGCTGGATTGCGCCGCGCTAGGCCCGCACGGCCTCTTTCTGCACCTCGCGGCACCTGCCGGCGCGCCAGCGGCGGCCCAGCCACCTGGTGGCCGACAGGCCGGCGATCAGCGTGGCAGCAATGATGACGCCCTCGATGCCGCCCGTCAGCGTGACCACGGGCAGGTGGAGGCCCACAAAGCGGCGCTCGGGCGTGAAATAGCGGGCCACCACGCCGGCCAGGTCCTCGGCCTCCACGGCGTCGAGGGCGGCCCGGTAATCGGGCACGGGATCGTCGGGGCCCAGGGCCGACGACCACTCGGCCAGCCACTTGGCCCGCGCCACGTTGTCTTCCATCGACAGGAGCCAGCGGCCCTTCAGCGCCCTCTGCGCCACCGCCACCGTCCCCGCGCCGATCTCTCCCCGGCTGACGCGCTCCAGGTAGGTGTCGGCCTCCTTACGAATGATCTCCTCGTTGCCCGCCTTGGACGTCGTGGTGATGGCGAAATAGCCCGTGTCGTCAAATACGACGTTGGAGGCCGACAGCCCATACACCAGCCCGCGCTGGTAGCGGATCTCCCGCGTCAGGGCTCCCTCCACCAGGCTGGCCAGGATGTCGAGGGCCGCCCGGTCGGGATGGAAACGTCCCACTGTCCGCGCGCCGGCCACGAAACGAACCTGGTCGGTGGCCATGGGGCCGCGGACGACGACGTTGTGCGGGCCGAAGGCGGGCAGGGGCGGCGTCGCCGGCGGCTCGGGGCGTCCCCGGGGCTCCAGGTCTCCAAAGCGCGACACGGCCAGGGCCGCGGCGTCCTCCGGCCGCACGGCCCCCACCAGGATCAGGGTCGCGTTGTCGGGCGTGTAGTAGCGCTCGTAAAAACTCAGCAGGGCATCCAGGTCCAGCCGCTCCAGCGACTCGTCCTCCCCCGTCGTCCGCACGTCCAGGCTGGATTCGGGAAAGAGGGCCCGCTGCACGGCACGGTCCAGTTCGTAGCCAAAGCCCAGGGATTCGAGGGCATTCATAAACCAGCCGTAGCGCCCCCATCGCTCCTGGAAAATGACCTGCCGCTCTTTTTCGAGCTTTGCGGGGAGAAACGCCGGGTGAAAGACAACCTGGGCCAGCCAGTCGAGGGCCAGGTCCTCGTCGCCGGCGGCCACGTGGGCGAAATAGGTGGTGCGCTCCTTGTCGGTCCAACCGTTGTAGCGCCCGCCGTTGCGGGTGAGAACCTGCTTGAGCTGCTCCTCGGTCCAGCGGTCAGTGCCGGTAAACACCATGTGCTCCACAAAATGGGCGACGCCGTTGTTCGTGCTGTCCTCGTAGCGCGAGCCGGCGTGGATCACCAGCAGGGCAGCCACCGAATGGCTTTCGGGACGGGGCTGTGCCCAGACAGCCAGGCCATTGGGCAGGGAATAGCGGTAGAGGGGAAAGGGCTCCTCCTGCACCTCAGGCGGCGGCACGGCCGCCGCGGGGCGCGCCGAGGCATGCACCGGGCCCGCCAGCGCCAGCAAGGCCAGGCAAGAGAACAACACCGTCGTAGACCTCATATTCACCTCGCATCATCGCGGTCTGCCTCGGGCACAGGTGGGTGGGGGTGTCGAACGGGCCAGACGTCGAGATCGAACGACGGTTGTCAAATGCCCAACAGATGCAACTCGCAGGCGAGCGGGGGGTATTATAACGGCTTTTGAGCAGAAGTCAAATCCAGAAGAGAACAGATCGCGCCCCCGCCGTGCCGCCACACGGCCCCCCGAGGTTGCCTTTCCCCACCTGTGCGGTATATAATCCAGCCCATGGTCAAGCGGGAATTCAGGCCGGAAAGAGAATACGCCTACAACCGCTCGGGCACGGGCCGCTGGATCCTGTCCCACGCTCTGCGCTACCCGCAGTTTCCCCTGGCCATGCTCGTGGCTGCCATCCTCAACAACGTCTTTTACAGCTCGGTGCAGGTGGGCATCGGCCAGGCCTTTGACGTCATCACCACGCCCGGTTGGACGACCGGTGCCCTGCTGGCCGTCGCCCTGACCATCGGCGGCTGGGCCGTGGGACAGGGGCTCACGGGCCTCGTCCGCAACTATGCCGCCGAGTTCCTGGCCCAGCACATCGAGCGAGACGCCCGCGACGAGCTGTATGCCAGCCTGCTGGGCAAGAGCCAGACCTTTCACGGCCGGCAGCGCATCGGCGACATCATGGCCCGGGCCACCAACGACGTGCGCATGCTCAACCTCATGTTCAGCCCGGGCGTCATGCTCATCACCGATTCGGCCATGGGCACCGTCGTGCCACTTTTCCTCATCGCCGGCCTGGACCCCCGGCTGCTGCTGGTGCCGTCACTCTTTATCGTTGCCCTGGTCGTGACGCTCATCGACTATAACCGGCGACTGAACCCGGTGAGCACGGCCATGCGGGAGCAGTTTGGCACCATGAACGCCGGCCTGGCCGAGGCCATCGCCGGCATCGAGGTCGTCAAGGCCAACGTCCAGGAGCGCCAGGAATGGAACCGCTTCGTGACCAATGCCCGCCTCTACCGCGACCACTTTGTGCGCCAGGGCATGATCCAGGCCCGCTACCTGCCCATGCTCGCCTTCAGCCTGGCCTGGGCGGGGGCCCTGCTCCACGGCCTGCTCCTGTGGCAGCAGGGCGCCATCACCCTGGGCCAGGTCATCTCGTTCATGGGCCTCATGAATGCCCTGCGGTTCCCCACCTTTATCTCCATCTTTACCTTTAACCTGGTGCAACTGGGCCTGGCCAGCAGCGGCCGCATCCTGGAGATGATCCAGACCGAGACCGAGCTGGACGAGAACCCGGAGGGAGCCAGCCCCGAGATGCGAGGCGAGGTGCGCTTCGAGAACGTCAGCTTTTCCTACGACGGCAACCCGGTGCTCCACGACGTCAGCTTTAGCGCGCTGCCGGGCGAGACGGTGGCCATCGTCGGGCAGACCGGCTCGGGCAAAACGACCCTGACTCGCCTCATCAACCGCATCTTTGACGCCGACAGCGGGCGGGTCCTGGTCGACGGCGTGGACGTGCGCGACTGGAACCTGGAGGCCCTCCGCTCCCAGGTCTCGACCATCGAGCAGGACGTCTTTCTCTTTTCGCGGACCCTGGCCGAGAACATTGCCTTCGGCAACGCCGGCGCCACCCCGGATCAGATCCAGCAGGCAGCGCGCGAGGCCCAGGCCCACGAGTTCGTGGAGAGCTTTGCCAGCGGCTACAACACCGAGGTGGGCGAGCGGGGCGTAACGCTGTCGGGCGGGCAGCGGCAGCGCATCGCCATCGCTCGCGCCTTTCTGACCGACCCGCGCATCCTCATCCTCGACGACAGCACGAGCGCCATCGACAGCGCCACCGAGGATCAGATCCAGCGGGCCATGCGGCGCATCAGCCGGCAGCGCACCACCTTTCTAATCACCCACCGCCTGAGCCAGATCCGGTGGGCCGACCGAATCCTGGTGCTCCGCCAGGGGCGGCTGGTGGACCAGGGCAGTCACGAGGAGCTGCTGGCGCGCAGCCCCGACTACTGCCGCATTTTTTCCAGGTGTGAGTGATGGGTTTCGTACTGGACGGGCTCGACACCGAGGACTATGACCGGAGCTACAGCGACCGTGAGCTGCTGGCCCGCATCGTCAGCTATTTCCGGCCCTACGGCCGGCAGATCGTCGTCATCGGCGCGGCCATCGCCCTGAACTCCCTGGCCGGCACCGGCGGGCCCATCCTCATCTCCTACGGCGTCGACCTGGTGGCCCGCGACCCCTCAACGCCGACGCTCCTCCTCCTGGCCGGCGGCGTCCTGCTCCTGGGCGGGCTAGCCTGGCTCTTTAACTTTGTCCAGCAGGCCCTCTCGGCCCGGGTGGTGGGCGACGTGGTGCTCCGCGTCCGCGAGGACGTGTTCGAAGCCGTCATCCGCAACGACCTGTCCTTCTACGACGAGCACCCCTCCGGCAAGATCGTCAGCCGCGTGACGTCGGACACCCAGGACTTTTCCGAGGTGGTGACCCTCACCACCAGCCTGCTAAGCCAGGTGCTGCTGGTCATCATTCTCTCTGCCTGGCTGTTTGCCATCAACCCCTGGCTCACGCTGCTCCTCCTGGGGATGACGCCCCTGGCCGTGGGCGTGGCCCTCAGCTTTCGCCGCCTGGCCCGCCAGGTGACCCAGCACGCCCGGCGGGTGACGGCCAAGATCAATGCCCAGATCCAGGAGTCGGTCAGCGGCATCATGGTCGCCAAGAGCTTTCGCCAGGAACAGGCGGTGTATGCCACCTTCCTGGCCAACAACGAGCAGGGCTACCGGGTGGGGCTGCGCCGCGGACTGACGCTCAACAGCATCTTTCCCGCCCTGGGCGCCGCCTCTGGCCTGGGGGTCGCGGCGCTGGTGTACGCCGGCGGGCAGGCCACCCGCAGCGCGGGGTTGAGCCCCGGCGACTGGTACCTGTTCATGCAGGCTGTCGGCTTTTACTGGTGGCCGCTCATCAACATCGCCTCGTTCTGGAGCCAGTTCCAGGACGGCCTGTCGGCCGCCGAGCGCGCCTTTGCACTCATCGACGCCCGGCCCAAGGTGGTGCAGGAGGGGTCGGAGCCCGTGGGCCGCCTGCGAGGCCACCTCGAGTTTCGCAACCTGCGCTTTGCCTACACCGCCACCGAGGAGGTGCTGCCCGACTTTTGCCTGGACATCCGGCCCGGCGAGACCGTGGCCCTGGTGGGCCACACCGGCGCCGGCAAGAGCAGCGTGGCGCGGCTCATCGGCCGCTTCTACGAGTTCCAGGGCGGGGAGCTGCGCGTCGACGGGCACGACATCCGCCGCCTGGATCTCGACGCCTACCGCCGCCAGGTGGGGGTCGTGCCCCAGGAGCCGTTCCTCTTTTCGGGCACCGTCCGCGACAACATCCGCTATGGCGACCCCGACGCCTCCGACGAGCAGGTGTGGGCCGTGGCCCAGCGCATCAGCAGCGGCGAGTGGCTCGGCGCCCTGCCCCACGGCCTGGACACCGACGTGGGCGAGCGAGGCGCCAACCTGTCCATGGGCCAGCGGCAGCTCGTGGCCCTGGCCCGGGTGATGCTGAAGGACCCGGCCGTCCTCATCCTCGACGAGGCCACGGCCAGCGTCGATCCCTTCACCGAGACCCAGATCCAGGAGGGCCTGGAGGCTCTCATGCGCGACCGGACGGCCATCATCATCGCCCACCGGCTGTCCACGGTGCGCAACGCCGACCGCATCCTGGTCATGGACCGGGGCCGCATCGTCGAGGAGGGCAGCCACGACGAGCTGCTGGCCCGGGGCGGCCACTACGCCGACCTGTACAACACCTACTTCCGCCACCAGTCCATGGAGTACGTCGAGCGCTTTGTGGAGGTGGTGGGAGAGTCAAGTTGAAGCTCGGCTAGACCGACCAGATAGTCCCCCTCAGCTGGTGCCGCCAAACGATTCCCGGTAGTCCTCGATGGCCGCCGCCACCACCTGGCGGGCGTGATCTGCGTGGTAAACACCCTGGATGGCAACCTGGGGCGGCCGGCCCTCCACCAGCTTGTAGGTGGCGAAATAGTGCTCCAGGCGCTCCACCAGGCGCGGCGGCAGGTCGACCAGGTCGCGGGCCGTGCCCCAGAAGTTGTCGTTCTCCAGCACAGCAATGACCTTGTCGTCGGCCTTGCCGCCGTCCAGCGTCTGGATGCCGCCCAGCACCCGGACGGTGAGGACGATCTCGGCACGGTCGATGGGCCGCTCGCTGACGATGCAGATGTCCAGGGGGTCCCCGTCGCCGCCGGCCGCGCCGGGGCACAGGGCGCCCACCCGGGCGCCGCAGTAGGTCTGGGGTACAAAGCCGTAGAGCGTCGGCGGCTGCGACGATGTGCGCTGCGGCCGGTCGACCCGCATGTAGCCCGTGGACTTGTCCACCTCGTACTTGATGAAATCGTACGGCGTGATCTCCACGTAGGCGTGCACCAGCAAGGGGGGCTGGGGGCCCACCCCCAGCCCATGCCAGGGATGGGGTCGCCAGCGCGAATAGGTCGCCTCACTCATCGTCCCTCCTTGGCCCGGCCGCAGCCCCCACCGGGCCGCCCGCCAGGCCGCCACTGTATCGTAGCAGCAATCGCGCCGGACGTCAAGCGCCGGGCGGCCCTGCTTCTCACATGCATTACACCTGCCGTGGGTGCATTGCACGTGAAAACCGCTACCTTGCTAGACCAGGTGCCTTGCACCTTGAAGGTGCAAGGCACCACTGGCGGGAATCCCTCACCGTGCCTCCTTTGCCCAGCCTCCCTCGTATCGTATCAGCAGTTGCGCCCGACGTTATGCGTCGGGCGCGTCGGCTGCGAGTAGCGATTTGCCCCGCCTGCCGTTGCACACCCCGGCCCAGGAATCCCGAACTTGTTCGGGCAGGCACACTCAAGAGTCAGACATGACTGTCTGACGGCGGACACTGAACCCTTCCACCACACGCAATTCCAAAGCAACCTCCGACCGTGTTCAGACCAGCGCCTCGCTGCACACTATCCATGCCAGCCCCTCGTTCTCGTCCTCGCTCAGTTCCTGCTATAGAAACGGGCGGCGGGATTAAGGCCGGGTGGACGAGCGGCCGGTGAAG
>JAAYZQ010000352.1 GCA_012514775.1 Anaerolineaceae bacterium | reverse complement strand
GCACCTCTCCAACAACCTGCTGGCACCCCATCGCAGAGCCCGTTCGTAGTGCGCGCTGAAGCGTGCTTCTTTGGCGATGAATCGCCCACTACGAACCGTCAAGCGCAAGCATCTCTCCAACAACCTGCTAGGGCTGTCGAACCTCGACCTCGACGGTCACCGTGCCCGCCCCCTCGAATTGCAGGTCGAGCTCGAACCGCTGGCCGATCTCCAGGTCGTCGCGGACGCCGATGAGCATGACGTGGTAGCCGCCGGGTCGCAGGGCCACCTCGTCGCCGGCCGGGATCTCCAGGCCCTCGGGCAGCATCCGCATCTTCATGACCTCGCCCTCCAGGACGGTCTCGTGGATCTCGACCACGGCCGCGACGTCGGTCTGGCCCGCCAGGAGCCGGTCGGCCTCCGGGCCGTCGTTGACCAGCCGCATGAAGACGGCGCCCGTGCCCGGCGCGGCCATGCCGCCGCCCATGGCGCCCTCCGACCCGGCGGCCTGCATGTCGCCGCCGGCCATGGCGGGCCGCGCCCAGGCTTCTTCCACGCGCAGGCCGGCGCCCTCCGCCGCCCCGCACGCCGACAGGACCACGATCACAGTCAGCAGCAATGCGATGGACACGATCTTGAACACGATAGACGACACTCCTATCTCCTCCCGAGCGGATCTCTCTCCGCTCTATGGCACTCCCCTTCCATCAGAATGAGGGGACGCCTGGCTCCCGATCCGCCGCGCGGGTCACTTGAGCAACTGCTGCACGTCGTGGGCAATGTCCTCGGCCAGGGTGCCATAGGTCTCGCGCAGGCGCCAGACCCCCTCGGGGTCGAGGACAAAGGTGGTCGCCGTGTGGTTGACCAGGTAGCCGAGGGCGCTCTGCGACGTGGTGTCCACCTCGTGGTAGACGCCAAAGATGTCGTACACTTCCTGGAGCTGCTCCGGCGTGCCCGTCAGCCCCAGGAAGTCGGGGTTAAAGGCCTGGACGTGCCTGCCCAACCGCTCGCCCGTGTCGCGCTCGGGGTCGACGGTCACAAAGACAAAGCGGGCGCGACCGGCCTCGTCGCCCAACAGGTCGTGGACCTGGCGCCAGGTGGCCAGGGTCGTAGGGCAGACGTCGGGGCAGGAGGTGTAGCCGAAGAAGAGGAGCACGACGTTTCCTCGCTGGTCGGCCAGGCGAAAGGGCTGGCCCGTGTGATCCTGGAGAGTGAAATCGGGCACGGGCACCGGCTCGTCCATCACCGAGCCGCGAAAGCTGGGCCCGCCGCAGGCAGCCAGCAGGCCGGCCACGGCGAGCAGGGCCATGGCCCGGACGATGGGCAAGGATCGGGGCTGCATTCGCTGCGCTCGCTTTGCTCGCTTCACCTTCGAACCTCCCGGGTCGTGTAGGACCCCCACAGGAACACCAGGCTCGCCCACAGGGTGGCGGCGACGGCCAGGTGCAAGACGCGGGACCAGATGGGCAGCCGCAGCAGGACGTTGGCCGCGCCCAGGCCGCCCTGGAGCAACAGCAGCACGGCGAGGCCCAGCGCCAGGCCCCGAAACCCGTTCCCTGCCCCGCTGCGCCACAACCAGGCGAGGGCCACGGCCAGGAAGAGGGCGACGCCCAGGGCCAGGGAGCGGTGCATCACCTGGAAGTGGACCAGGGCGCGGGATACCACCTCGGGGGCGCCGCACGCGGGAAAATCGGGGCAGGCCAGCGAGGCGCCGCTGCGCGTGACCCACGAGCCGCTCACCGCCAGGATCAGGGAGGCGATGGCCGTGATGCCCAGCCAGGCTCCCAGGTAGCGGGGTCGCTCGGCGCTTTGCCCGCGGGCCGGGCGGCCCGCGGCCAGGTGCCAGGCCAGCAGGCCGACGATGAGCATGGCCGCGACGGTGTGCACCAACCCCGTCTGGGGCGGGATCTCCAGGACGACGTGCAGTCCTCCCAGGAGCACCTGCAGCGCCAGGATGGCGACGGCCGCCAGGGCCGGCCACGCCGGCTGCGCCGGGTCGCGGCGGCGGCGCCACGCCACGGCGCCCAGGAGCAGGATCTGCAGGGCGGCCAGGGCGCCCAGCAGCCGGTGGGTGAACTCGACCCAGGCCCCGGTCAGGGCCGGCGGGATGACCCGCCCATAGCACAGGGGCCAGTCGGGGCAGCCCAGGCCGTGGCCCGTGGCGCGGACGATGCCGCCCATGGCCACCAGGAGCAGGGTGCTCACCAGGGCCGAGGCGGCAAGCCAGCGGCCGGCCGCCTGCACGTCGAGGGCGGGCAGCCGGAAGGCAGCGACGCGGGAAAAGCGATCGGTCATCCGCATGGCACTAGCTCACAGAACGGCGTCCAGGCAGGCCATGAGCAACACCAGGGCCAGGTAGATGTTGGACGTGTGGAACAGGGCGTAGGCCTGCCTGCCGGTGGGCTGCACCAGCAGCCGCAGATTGCGGGCCAGCATGTAGGCGCTGGCCGCGCCGATGGGCAGGAAGTAGAGCCAGCCCAGGTCGGGATGGGCCACCAGGGCCAGGGCCGCCAGGACGGTGCCGGCGGTGTGCAGCAGCACCCACCAGGCCGCGGGACGGGGCCGGACCTGCACGGGCAGCATGGGAAAGCTGCCCCGGGCATAGTCCTCGCGGTAGACGATGGCCAGGCTCCAGAAGTGGGTCGGCGTCCACAGGAAAACCAGCAACGCCAGGATGACGGCCGCCGGCTCGCTCCAGTTGCCCGCCGCCGCGCTGCCGCTCAGGACGGCCGCGCTCCCCGCAAAGCCGCCGATGACGATGTTCAGGGGCGTGCGGGGCTTGAGCCAGATGGTATAGACCGGCACGTAGATGATGGCCCCCAGCAGCAAGAAGGCCGCCAGGGGAGTGTTAAAGGGCAGCACCGCCAGGGACGGCAACAGGATCATGAGCAGGCCGGCGTAGGGCACCCAGGCCGGCCGCGGAATGGACCCCGTGACCAGGGGACGGCGGTGCCTGGTGCGCGTCATGAGGGCATCCTGGTCCTTCTCCAGCCACTCGTTGAGGGCCGAAGCGCCCGAGGCCGACAGGCCGCCGGCCACCAGGAGCAGGGCCAGGGGGCCCAGGCCGGGCCAGCCCCCGGCCGCCAGAAAGGCGCCGCCCACGGCGGCCATGAGCAGCAACGCGACGATGCGCACCTTGAACAGGATGAGAAGGCTCTGCCGGAGCGAGAGCGTGGCGGCGTTGCCGGCCTCCCTGCTCACCGAGGTCCGGCTGACAATTTCGGACAAACCCATTATGACTCCTCTGCTTCGTAGGTCCTCTTGCCCACGACCCGGGCGTAACCCGCCCCCAGGATCAGGGCAAAGAGAAAGAACTGGACGGCATAGCCCAGGTGCCGGCCTTCCGACAGGTCGGGCTGCGGCTCGGGCCGGTAGGGCAGTGAGAGCCCGGCGCTCTCCTGCCCCTCCCCTGGCGTTTGCAACAGGTAGACGGGCAGCAGGGGATAGGGCACCTGGGCCTGGATGGCCTGGACGTCGACGCGGTACCACTCGCGCTGTAGCCCCGGGTTCGCAGCAGCGGGGGCGTCGCCCCGGGGCGGCGGCTGGGAAGGCTGCAGGAAGCCGCCGGCGGTCTGCGTGCCGGCCTCGTCGAAGCGGCTCCACTCTTCGGGAGCCGAGTCCTCGAAGGGGATCCAGCCGCGATCGACCAGCACCGCCTCCTCCCTGCCCTCCAGGCGCAGGGGAGCGAGGAGGTGCAGGCCCGGCTGGCCCTCCCAGTTCTGCAGGGTCAGGGCCACCTGCTGCGAAAAGTCAAACTCGCCGCGCGCCACCGCTCGCTGGTTGGTGACCTCGGAGAGGTCGGCGGGCAGCGATTCGGCGTTCAGGTCCAACGGCGCGGCCGACAACTGCTCCACCAGGAGCGCGTTGCGCGCCTGGCGCTGCTCCAGCCGGTCGAGCTGCCACAGGCCCAGCCGGACGAGGACGGCCATGCCGGCCAGGACGACCAGGGTGGTCAGCAGCCAGCGCCGGCTGACCAGCGCCCGCAGGGGCAGCCAACGAGCCAGGGCCTGGGCGCGGCTCATGGCAGCTTCTCCCGCTTTTCGAGGCCGGGCGCCATCATGTGCTCCTCGGTGGCCCACTCCGACTCGGGCAGGGGCTCTTTCCGCTCTTCGTCGCCCAGGATCTGGGCCAGGAAGACCAGGGCGGCGATGATGTACATCATGCTCCCCGGGATCCACATGATGACCCCGGCCAGCATCTGGTCCTGCATGATCGTCATGCCGCCCCCGCGCGCGATGCGCGAGTAGAAGGAATAGATGGGCTCGGTGGCAAACGAGATGGCCACGCCGGTGAGCATGTTGGGCGGCACGACCGAGAGGGCATAGGCCACCCGCATCCCCCGGGAAAGGGGTTTGTGGATTTGGGGGGCCGCGCCGATGAGGTGCCACCAGAACAGCATTGCCGTGCCAAAGAAGGTGATGTGCTCCAGGTCGTGGATCAGGTCGCTCTCCAGCGCGGCGTCGTAGGCACTGGGGTCGTGCCAGCCAACCAGGACGACGACGAAATAGATCCAGGTCAGGCCGGGCGTCGTCAGGCTGCGGATGGCGCGCCGGACGGTGGCGCCGGGCTTGAGCCAGCCGCCCACCTCGCGGCGCAGGACCGCCGGCAGGCCCCACATGGCCACGGGCATGGGGTTGGCGATCCACAGCAGCGGCGGCGCGATCATGACCAGGAGCAGGTGCTGGACCATGTGCATGTAAAAGTACTGGCTCGCCAGGGCGTCGATGGGCGACATGAGGGCCACGGCCACGACCAAGATCCCGGCCAGGTAGGCCACCGTGCGCCACGGGGCGACGAGCTTCTTGCCGCCGCGCCGGCGCAGGCGCCAGCGACCGGCCAGGTGCAGCACCACGGCCAGCCCCAGGGACAGGATGATCTCGAATCGCCAGCCCCAGGAGAGCAGGATTACGTCGAGGAAGGCATTCATCACGGGCCAGGAGGCTGGCAGCAGGCCCGCGGCCCTCTGCCAGCCGGCAGCTCGCTCAATGGACGACGGTGCCCATGAGATAGAGGGCGGGGTAGAAAAAGACCCAGACGACGTCCACAAAGTGCCAGTAGATGGCGCAGGCCTCCACGCCCCAGTGGCGCTCGGCGCTGTAGCGCCCCTTGCGCCCGGCGTTCCAGACGATCAGGATCAGGATGACGCCCGTCAGGACGTGGAGGGCGTGCAGCCCGGTCATGCCAAAGAGCACGGCACCAAAGATGCCGTCCCAGGGCCGGATGTGCCCCTGCCACTCAAAGCCCACGACCCCCACGAGAAAGAGGGTGCCCAGGGCGGCGGTGATGAGCAGGCTGCTGAGAAAGGTCCGGCGATCGTCGTGGGCGACGGCCGATTCGGCCCGGTTCATGAAAAAGCTGCTCACCAGCAAAACGGCCGTCACCACCAGGCCCAGGACCTGGTCCAGCTCGGGCCTGGTGTTGCCCCACAGGTAAAAGCGCGAGGCCAGGAGCCCGCCAAACATGAACGACTCGGAAGCAAAGAACAGCCACAGGCCAAGGCGGTTGGCCCGGACCTGCTCGCGGTAGGTTCGCATGGTCTCGGCGCTCATCAGTGTGACTCCTCTTCGGCCCACACGCTGCGGACGTGCATGTAGTATTGCAAGATGATGCCCGCCTTGATCAGGGCAATGATGAACAGAAACACCGCCGAGCCGTCGGTGACCCCGGCGATGAGAAACTCCAGGCCGGTGAGCACGGCCAGGCCCACCAGGACCAGAAAGCCCAGCCGGTAGGCGGCCCTGCGCCCTTCCCGGGGATGGTTCTGATTGGATTCTTGTGCCATGGGTGGTTCGCCTCCTGTGTTAATCGCCGGCCGCCGGCGCCGTCGACGGCACCTTTACGTAGCGCGAGCCGGGCAAGCCGTAATCGTAGGGGTCGCCGACGACCTGGATGGAGCCGGGGTAGTTCAGCTCGGGCACGGGCGACGGGATCTGCCACTCGGGCGAGCGCGAGCGCCAGGGATTGCGCTCGGCCACCACGCCCCGCCAGGCGCTCCAGGCCAGGTTGGCGATGGCGATGACCACCGACAGGCCGATGACAAAGGCGGCGATGGTGATGGCGAGCTGCCCCCCGTCGATGCCCAGGGCCGGGTCATAGTCGACGATGCGGCGGCGCATGCCCAGCAGGCCGACCTGCATCTGGCCCAGGCTCTGCACCCAGAAGGCAGGCGTCATGAGCCAGAAGTGGAGCTTGCCCAGCCGCTCGTTGTACATGCGCCCCGTCACCTTTGGGAACCAGTAGTAGAGCCCGGCAAAGAAGGGAAAGACGAACCCGCCAAACATCGTGGCGTGAAAGTGGCCGACGATCCAGTAGGTGTCGTGCAGGAACAGGTCGGTGGTGACGATGCCGTTGGGCGGGCCGCTGAGGCCGCCGATCAAGAAGACGGACAGGGCGCCCAGGACAAAGAGCATGGGCGTCGGGAAGCTCAGCTTGCCGCCCCAGATGGTGCCCACCCAGCTAAAGAACTTGACGCCGGTGGGGATGGCCACCAGCAGGGTGGAGAACATGAAGGGCACCCGCAAAAAGCTCTCCATGCCGGAGGTGAACATGTGGTGCGCCCACACCAGGAAGCCGGCCAGGGCAATGGCCATGCTCGAGAGGGCAACCCACTTGTAGCCAAAGAGGGGCTTGCGGGCAAAGACGGGCAGCAGCTCGCTGATGACCCCCAACCCGGGCAGCACAAAGACATAGACCGCCGGGTGGGAATAGAACCAGAAGAGGTGCTGGAAGAGGATGGGGTTGCCGCCCTGGGCCGGGTCAAAGAAGCCCATGCCCAGCAGGCGCTGGAACATGACCATGATGAACGACAGGGCGATGAGCTGGGTGGCGGTGAGGGTGATGACGTTGGTGGCCAGGATGCCCCACGACAGGATGGGCATGCGGAACAGCGACATGCCCGGCGCGCGCATGGTCAGGATGGTGGTCAGGATGTTGACGGCACCCGTGATGGACGAGATGCCGAAAAAGAACACGGACACAAAGTACATCTGCATGCCCAGGGGCGCCTGGGCGCTCAGGGGCGGATAGCCCGTCCAGCCGGTGTTCCAGCCGCCGACGACCATGCTGGCGAAAAAGATGAGGGTTGCCGGCACGTTGAGCCAGAAGGCCCAGGCGTTCAGGCGGGGGAAGGCCATGTCGTCGGCGCCGATGAGCAGGGGGATCAGGTAGTTGGCCAGGCCCGAGACGCCCAGCAGGATGGAGACGATCATGCCCCAACCGTGCATGCCGATCATCGTGTTAAAGACGGCGGGGTCCAGGAACTGGCGCCCCGCGGCGGCCAGCTCGACGCGAAAGATGCTGGCCATGGCCCCGCCCACCAGCAGCAAAAAGATCGACAGGACGATGTACTGGATGCCGATCACCTTGTGCGAATAGTCGACGTCAAAGTAGCGCATCCAGGCAGGACGGCCCCGGGGCGGACCGTGATGGAGGGGCGTCTCGTGGCCGCCCACCCATTTGAACCAATCACTCATGGTGCCGGCGCCGATCAGGAACGTGATCGTGCCCACGATGGCGCCGATGACGGCAGCCGGCTCGGCCTTCCAGGGTTCGAGGCCCATGAGAGCGCGGATGCCAACGACCAGACCCATACCCAGCAACGTGCCCAGGACCTGGGCCACGAGGCCCCGGACGATACCCAGAGAAAAGAAGGTCATGTCTGTCCTCCTCAACGGCTTAGAGTCTTGATGTATTCGACCATGGCTGTGATGTCTTCTTCGGGCAAGAAGTTGTAGGCGGCGGGCATGATGTTGGGAAAGCCGGCGACGACCTGCGAGCCGGGATCCAGGATCGCGCGGCGCAGGTATTCCTCGTCGGCGGTGACCGTCGAGCCGTCTTCGAGCTGGCGCTCGCTGCCGAACACTCCCTGCCACGAGGGGCCCACCAGGGTGGTGCCGTCGACACTGTGGCAGGAGGTACAGCCGTTATCCTGGACCATCATCGCGCCCCGCCCCGCCGGCGACGTGTCGTCGCCGGTGGGCTGGGCGACGCTCATGCCCTGCAGCCAGGCCTCAAAGGCGGCGGGCTCGACGACGACCACCCGGGAGATCATGGCGGCGTGGGCATAGCCGCACAGCTCGGCGCAGCGCAGCCGGTAGTCGCCCGTCTCCGTGGGCTTGACGCGCAGCTCGGTCCACCTGCCCGGCACGGCATCCTGCTTGAGCCGAAACTCGGGCACCCAGAAGGAATGGATGACGTCGCGCGAGGTGATGCGAAAGAGAACCTGCCGGTTCAGTGGCAGCCACAGCTCATCGGAACTGACGCCGGCATCGGGGTAGTCAAAGCGCCAGCCAAACTGAAAGCCGGTGACCTCGACGACGAGCTCACCTTCCTCACCGGCCGTGACCTCGGCCAGGTGCAGGGCCCCCCAGGTGGCAAAGATGATGACGATCACGAGGGGCACCAACGTCCACCCGATTTCCAGGGCAGTGTTGCCCGTAATGTATTGGCCTTCGCCCTCGTCGCCCGGCTTTTGCCGGAAGACGACCACGCTGTACAGGACAAGGACGACGATCAGCGAAAAGATAAAAGCAATGACATAGATCTGGGCGCGGAACATCTGGTCTACGAACGCGCCCTCCTCGCTGGCCAGCCCCGGTAGAAGGTTGGTCGAAGTCAAGAGCAGAATCACCAACAGGGTGACGATGACGACCAGGACGGACGCAACAGCTAGGTGTTTCACACTGTTCCTCCTCGATGGCGTGCTATGAGAGAAAAACGGCGTCAATTGTCGTGTTCAGGACCCTCGGCTATGAGGCAGAGAGGCACATCGTGGCCACTTGTGCCCGGAGAGCACCATTGTCACGGGCCAGATTATACCATAAGTGCGCCAGGACGCAAACTTCCAGGGTTTCTCTTGTCTATACAGAAGCGGACGGCGCCGGGTTTCTGAAGGGTCAAGCCTCGTTGGTCGAGCAGAGAGAGCGCTGCGCCAGCAAGGCATGCTGGCGCAGCGCCGGGTTTACGGTCGTGGTGCCGGGCCCACAGACCGCCGCCACCGGGGGATAACACCTGGCGTCGGTGCGGAGCCCGTCCAGGGCCCGGGGCCGGCGGCGAGCCCTGTTAGATCTGGAACTTGCCGTCGCGGGCAAAGAGCTGCCCGTCGACCCACACCTCGCCTCCCTGGCGGAGGTCGCAGATCATGTCCCAGTGGATAGCCGAGCGGTTCAGGCTGCCCGTCTCGGGATAGCCCGTGCCCACGGCCATGTGCACCGTGCCGCCGATCTTTTCGTCAAAGAGAATGTTCTTGGTAAAGCGCTGGATGCCGGGATTGGTGCCAAAGGCAAACTCGCCCAGGTAGCGGGCGCCTTCGTCGGTGTCGAGCATGGCCAGCAGGAACTCCTCGTTCTTGGCGGCCGTGGCCTTGACCACCTTGCCGTTCTCGAACCACAGGCGCACGTCCTCCACCTCGCGGCCACCCTCCGACGCGGGATAGCTAAAGCGCACGTGGCCGTTGACGCTGTCCTCGATGGGCCCGGTAAAGACCTCGCCGTCGGGAAAGTTCTCGTGGCCGTCGCAGTTCACCCAGCTCCGGCCCTTGATGGACAGGGTGAGGTCGGTGTCGGGCCCCACCAGGCGCACTTGCTCCCTGGGCGTGAGCCAGTCCACGAGCTTTTGCTGGTCGCGAGAGACCTGCTGCCAGGCGGCGATGGGATCGGGCTCGTGCACCAGGGCCGCGCCGTACAGAAAATCCTCGAACTCGGACAGCGACATCTCGGCGTCCTGGGCATAGGCCTGGGTGGGGTAGGCGGTGCCGACCCACTTGAGCTCCTTGTTCGCGGCGCGCTCCAGGAAGCGCTCGCTGATGGGCCTGCGGGCGGCCTGGGCCCGGGCCTGCTTGGCCGGATCGACGTTGCTCAGAGCCTTGGTGTTCGAATCGGTCCACACGCCGATGCTGACGTCGGTCTCCTCGACGAGCTGCGCGGCGACCTTTGGGACAAACTCCAACTGGGCATCGCCGGCGAGCTTGTAAAATATCTCGGCGGCCTCGTCGAGGGAAAGGCGCAGCCAGGGGTTGCCGCCGCGCTGCAGCACCCGGCGGTAGATGGCGAGGATGAGAGGCGCGCCGTCGGGCGTGCCTTCGATGCGCACAAACTGGCCGGGCTGAACGTCGACGGAGTAGTCGACCAGGATGCGGGCCATGGTCTCGACGCGGGGATCCATCATGATCTTGCTCCTCCTCTTGGCTTGAATCGGGACGAGGGGATTATAGCACCCGCAAGCCGTGCCGTCAAACCGGGTAAGGGTTGTTTGACTTATCCCCCCTCTTTTGTTACAATCTGGCTGCCGTCACGACGGCGAGATCAAGGAGGAGAATTGAACCGAGCGAGGCCCGGAACCATGCTACGCTGTGGCTCACCACAGAAAGCGCTCCGGCGTGGAGTACCGCCCGCAGCATGGATCCTGCTCATCGGCCACCTTGCGCTGGCGGGCTGCGGCCGCCTGATCCAGCCCCCCACAGCCACGACAGTGGCCGGTGTCACGGCGCTTCCCACCGACACAGCGCGCCCCACGGCCACGCGGCGGGCAACCTTTACGCCCGTGCCGGCCACGCCCTCGGACACGCCGACGCCGACGGCGACGCCGACGCCGGTGATCTATGTCATCAAGGCAGGGGACACGCTGCTGCCCATCGCGCGCCAGTTCGGCGTCACGGTAGAAGACATCCAGAACGCCAACGGTATCACCGATCCCCGGCGGCTGAGCATCGGCCAGGAGATCATCATCCCCGCCCAGCCAGCCGAAGGGGGGCCGACGGCCGTGCCGTCGCCCACGCCCGTGGCCCTGCGCATCCAGGGGCTGGCCTTTCACCGCACACCCGTGGACAGCCTGTGGTGCCTGGGCGAGGTCGTGAACGTGTCGGGCCAGCCCGCCGAAGAGGTCCAGGTGCAGGTCTCGCTGCACGACGAGAAGGGCCAGTTGCTGGCCGCGGAGGGTGCCTTTGTCCAGGTCGACATTGTGCCCGCCGGCGAACGGGCGCCCTTTGCCATCCTCTTTACCGCGCCGCCCACGAGCTTTGCCCAGTATCAGACCCAGGTGTTGGGGGGCGTGCCGAGCACCCACCTGGGGCCGCGCTACCCTGACCTGAAGGTGGTCGAAGACCAGGGCGGCTGGCAGGAGGACGAGAACTATCGCGTGCAGGGCCAGGTACACAACACGGGCCAGGCCGACGCGGAGCGCGTGCTTGTGGTGGTTACCCTCTACGACGGCGAGGATCACGTCGTCGCGGCGCGAGCGGTGTCCATCGCCGCGGACCTCTTCCTGGCGGGCGCCAGGGCGCCCTTTGACGTAATCCTCACGCCCGTGGGCGACGTGGCTCGCTACGACGTGCAGGTCCAGGGCTGGTGGGTCGGCTACCAGATCCCGGAGCCCAGCGAGACACCTCTGCCAAGCGCGACCCCCTGAGACGGCACCGGGCCCCGGAGCAGCGCACCCTGGGCGGGCCGGCGGTGTTTTCCCAGAGGGAGACCGCAAGAGGGAGGAGACATGGGCACAGGGGAGAGCACGTCGGGGTCCTACGATCTAAAGGTCCGGGGCTGGTATCGGGTGGCGCGGGGCGCCATCGGCATCTTGCTGCGCGTCCTGTCCCGGCTGGATGTCCAGGGTCGTGAGGAGATCCCGGCCCATGGCGCCTATATCCTGGTGACCAACCACCTGCACTGGCTGGACTCTCCGGTGGTGGCCGTGATCTTGCCCCACCGGGCGTATGTGTTTGCCGGCGAAAAGTGGGAAAAACACTGGCTGCTCGGTCCCTTCTTCCATTCGCTGGGCGCCATCTTTGTGCGGCGAGGAGAGGTCGATCGCCAGGCACTGCGCCAGGCGCTGGCCGTGCTCCAGGGGGGTGGGGTGCTGGGCATGGCCCCCGAGGGCACGCGGAGCAAGACCGGCGGGCTGCAACGGGGCCGCACAGGGGCAGCCTACCTGGCCTACCGGGCCGGCGTGCCCATCCTGCCCGTGACCTGCACCGGGCAGGAGAAGGTGTTCTGGGCGCTGCGGCGCCTGCGGCGGGCCACCGTGCGCGTCCGGATCGGCGCGCCGTTCTATCCGCCCCCGGTGGAGGGCAAGGCCTCCAGCGCCCAGGTCCAGGCCTTCACCGACGAGATCATGTATCGCCTGGCGGCCATGCTGCCGCCGGAATATCGGGGCGTCTATCGCGACGTCGCCGATCAACGCCCGGACCTGGTCCAGGCCTATAGTTTCAACTCAACGAGGAGCTAGGTCATGGAACGACGAGGTTGTAGCCTGGGATGCATCATCACCGCACTCGGACTCTTGTTAAGCTGTTGCTTGCTGCCTTATCTCCTTAGCAGCATCTATGCCATCGTAACCGCCCTGCTGAACGTGGAAGGCGCGCCCGCCTGGCTGTGGGGCGACTGGATCCACACCCTGGTGGGTGACAGCGGCGCGCTGTACATGATCCTTGCCGAGGGGCCCATCTGCTGCGTGGGTACCCTGGGGCTCGTGGTCATCATCCTGGGGCTGGTGCTGACCATCAGCGGCACCAGCGCGCCCGAGGAGCCCTACGTCGTGCAGGACGAGTGGTACGACTACGAGGACGACGACGATTAGGAGCTGAACCGGGCCAAGAAGGCGGCGCTTTCAGGACGGGCCGCCTCCCCTCTCAACCTCATACACATATTTCCGAAAACAGAATCGGAAATACTTGACAGGCCTCCAAAGGCGTGGTAGGATGTGGTTATAGCCGTTCATCCTATCCGTCACAAGGAGGTCCGATGAAACACCCCAATCGACGCAGGTGTAGCGCTACGACCCGGCGCGGCGAGCAATGCCGGCGGTGGGCCACCCGCGACAGCGACCCGCCCCTGTGCGTCGCTCACGCCGGCCGCGGCGCTGGCGATGCCCGCCATCCTGCAGACGAGCCCGGCGCCGCCGTCCCGGGCCGTTGCCTCCACGTCCCCGAGCGCAAGGAGCCGGCCCATAGCGCGCAACGGGACAGCCTCAACCTGGACGAAGAGATCTCGCTGGCCCGCATCTGCCTGCTTCGCGTGGCCGAGGCGCTCGAGGCCAACGGAGGGCTGACGGTGGAGCAGCGGGTCCGCCTCGTAAGCCTTATCTTCCGGGGAGTCAGCACCATCGCCCGCCTGCTCCGCGACCGGCAGGCCGTCTCGGACCAGGACCAGGAAGGCTGGTCGGCCATCGTCGACCGGGCAATGGAGGCAGCGGCCGCCGAGCTGGGGGTGAAGCTATGATCTGGGACAACCCCGTCCTCGACCGCATGATCGAAAAGGAGACCTTTGCCGAGATCATTGCCCGGCTGAACCCCAGCGAAACCGCGGTGGCCCTGCTGCGCGCCGATGGGCTGGACGACCAGCAGATCGCCGAAGCCCTGGGCATCACGCGCGCCGCCGTCCAGGCCCGGATCAAGCAGGCGGTGACGCGCATCTCGAACCAGGTGCCCGATGCGGCCCGCCTGCTCGCCGGCCGGGATCGCTATCAGAGCGCCAGCCGCCATTTTTCCATCCCTGAACAGGATGACCTGATCACGGCGGGCCACGCCGCCCGGATGTTGAGCTGCAGCAGCCAGACCATCCGCAACTGGATCACCGCCGGCCGCCTGCCCAACGCCCAACAGGCCTCCACGGGCCAATGGCTGATCCCATGGGCCGACCTGGAGCGCCTGACCTGAGCCTGGCGCCTCGCCGCATCCCCACTTGAACGGCGGAAGTGGCTTTGCTTCCTGGCAGGATATCAGGTATAATCACGGATGGGCCAGCAGGCCCGGAAACGAGGAGTGGAACGCAACAGGTTGCGGGCAATGGGCGAACAACTGATCCTCACCCACGAGAATACCGACTTTGACGGCCTGGCGTCGCAACTGGCCGCCTGGAAGCTCTATCCCCAGGCAAAGCCTGTCCTGCCGCGCCGCCCCAACCGGAACCTGCGCGACTTTTTGACGCTCTACTGGGACGAACTGCCCTTTGTTCGCTACGAGGACCTGGCCCGCCGGGCCGACGTGGACCGCATCATCCTCGTGGACACGCAGACGCTGGTCACGCCGCGGGGCATGTCGGACGAGACGCAGGTGCAGATCATCGACCATCACCCCCTGGCCCGCGACCTGCCGCCCAACTGGACCTACAGCGGCGAGCCGGTGGGCGCCACGACGACCCTGCTCCTGGAGCGCATCGTGGAGAGCGGCATCCGCGTGACGCCGGTGGAGGCCACGCTCCTGGCCCTGGGCATCTACGAGGACACCGGCTCCCTCACCTACCCGACGACCACCGTGCGCGATCTACGCAGCATCGCCTGGCTGGCGGAGCGGGGCGCGAACCTGTCGGTGGTCAGCGACTTCTTGCACCACCCTTTGACCGACCAGCAGCTCGAGCTGTACGAGGCCCTCCTGGACAGCGCCGAGATCCACAACATTGCCGGCCACACGGTGGTCGTCACCACGGCCAGCGCCGAGGGATACGTGGAAGAGATATCGGCCCTGGCCCACAAGATCCGGGATTTGTACGACCCGGCAGGGCTCTTCTTGCTCGTCGACCTGGGGGAGCATCTGCAACTGGTGGCGCGCTCGACCACCGACGCCGTGGACGTGGGGCACATCGCCGACCACTTTGGCGGAGGGGGGCACACCCGGGCAGCGGCAGCCCTCATTCGCGAGATGGACCTGGAGACGGCCCGCCAGGCGCTGCTGGACATGCTGGAGCGGCACATCCATCCCCTGGTGACCGTGGGCCAGATCATGTCCCACGGCGTCCACACCCTGTCGCCCGAAACCACGGTGGAAAAGGCGGCCGAGCTCATGCTGCGCTACGGGTTCGAGGGGTTCCCGGTGGTGGGCGAGAGCGGCGAGATCGTCGGCATCCTGACGCGCCGCGAGATCGACCGGGCACGGCGCCTGCGCCTGGAGACCATGCCCGTCTCGCACTATATGACCAAGGGCGAGATCTGGATCGGCCCCGAGGACTCGGTGGAGCGCCTGCAACAGATCATGACCCAGCATGGCATCGGCCAGGTGCCGGTGGTCCAGGGCGGCGAGATCCTGGGGGTTGTGACGCGCACCGACCTCATCAAGCTGTGGGCCAGCCCGCCCCACCAGTTGCCCCGCCGCAAGGAGATCGCGCAAAAGATGAGCAAGGCGCTGCCCGGCCCGCTGCTGGAGCTGCTGCAGCAGGCCAGCGCCATGGCCCAGGAGATGGGCTATGGCCTGTACGTGGTGGGCGGCTTTGTCCGTGACCTGCTGTTGGGCGAGCGCAACCTGGACCTGGACCTGGTGGTCGAGGGCGACGCCATCCGCCTGGCCCGCAGGCTGGCGCGGCGGGTCGGCGCCCGGACGCGCAGCCACGGCCGGTTCGGCACGGCCAAGATCGTCCTGGAGGGCCGCGAGGCCGAGTTCGGCATCCCCTCCCTCGACTTTGCCACGGCGCGCCTGGAGTTCTATGCCCATTCCGCCGCCCTGCCCGAGGTCGAGCAAAGCTCCATCAAGGCCGACCTGCACCGCCGCGACTTTACCATCAACACCCTGGCCATCCGGCTGGACTCGGATCACTATGGCAAGCTCCTGGACTTTTACGGGGGCGAGCAGGACCTTCAGGACCGCGTGGTGCGGGTGCTGCACAGCCTGAGCTTTATCGAGGACCCGACGCGCATCATGCGCGCCGTGCGTTTTGAGCAACGGCTGGGCTTTCACATCGAGCCGCGCACCGCCGAGCTCATCGAGAACGCGCTGCCGATGCTGTCGCGCGTGACGGGCGAGCGGGTGCGCCACGAGATGCTCCTCATCCTGGCCGAGGACGAGCCGGAGCACGCCCTCAACCGCCTGGACGAGCTGGGCGTGCTGGAGCAGATCCATCCCCGCCTGGCAAGCGACGAGGGGACGGCACGCCTTTTTGCGCGGCTGCGCGAGGAGGTGGCCACGGGCCGGTGGGACGTGCAGGCCGCCGAGAATGGCCTGCCCGCTCCGGCCCTCTACCTGGCGCTCCTGACCTG
>JAAYZQ010000039.1 GCA_012514775.1 Anaerolineaceae bacterium | reverse complement strand
GGGAGGAGTCCGGGTTGTGCGGTCCTTACCAGTTCTTGGTCCAGTTCAGGATCGCCACCTGGTGGCCTGGCCCGTGGGGCTGGCAGTCGTTGACGTCAAAGTGCACGCTGGCGACCTCCGAGGTCACCGGCTGGCCGTTGAGGCTGATGACGCGGAACGTGCAGACCCAATCCTGGGGCTTGGACTGGCCGAAGGAAAAGTCATAGTGTCCCGGATCGTACTCGCCCGGATTGCCCGAAGGGTGCGAATCAAAGACGTTGCCGTAGCAGTCGGCCTGGACCACGGCGCCGTTGACGGGGTTGCCGGCCGTGTCGCGGACGACGCTTTGCTTGGCGAGGGCCGGGCCGCTGCAGTTGGGCGCCACAGCCGGGTCCCAGATGAGGTTGGCGCTGAACTGCAGGGCGGGCGGTGCCTGGGTGGCCGTCGGCGCCGGGGCGCTGGTGGCCGTGGGCTGCGGGCGGCTGGTGGGCTGCGCGGGACGAGGCGTGGGCGGGGCCACTGCCTGGCCGGCGGCGGGGATGGTCAGCCGTTGGCCCACGGCGATCTGGTTGGGGTTGGCCAGGCCGTTGGCGTTGACGATGGCCTGGACGCTGACGCCGTATCGCCGGGCGATGGCCGAAAGCGTGTCGCCCCGCTGCACGACGTACACGGTCGCCTGTGGCGCCGGCGTGGGGCTGGCCGGCG
This sequence comes from Anaerolineaceae bacterium, assembly GCA_012514775.1. The sequence goes on along the minus strand of JAAYZQ010000039.1, from coordinate 7,676 downwards.
GCGGGCTGGGCGTGGCCGTGGGCGGAACGGCCGTCGGTGCCTCTGGTGGCGGTGCCTCGGCGGTGACGACAATGACCTCGGGGCTGGCGGTGGCCGTCGCCAGTGCGGGGTCGGGCGTGGGCGAGGGAGTGACGGGTGTGCGCGTGGGGCGGGTGGTGTTCGTGGGCAGCACCACCCAGGAGACCGGGCCTGCCGGCACGCTCTCGTAGGTGGGCGCGAGGGTACGGGTGGGCCCAATGGCGGGCCGGCGCTGTTCTGCCAACTGGGTAAAGGCGGTGCTAAAGATAATATAGTTCAAAAGCACCAGGACAATGAGGATGGCCCAATGTCTCCATTTCATAGCTGTTCCCCTCGACCCCGAGCGGATGAACGGCCAATGCTTCGTAGGTGGGCCTATTATAGCACGTTCTCGCGCTTAATGCAACCGCGCGAGGGGGTGCATTGCAGGCCCGGAGAGGGAGAAGGGTAGAAAGTGAGGGTTTCGGTCATCTGCACTGTGTGGAACGAGGCGCCGGCCATAGAGCGGCTGCTCGCCTCGCTGGAGGCGCAAAGCCGCCCTCCCGACGAGGTGGTCATCGCCGACGGCGGCTCCACCGACGGCACGCCGGCCATCCTGGCGGAATGGGCAGGGGCCGGCCGCCTGCCCCTGAAGGTCCTGGAGCGGCCGGGGAGCAACATCTCCCAGGGGCGCAACGCGGCCATCGCCGCGGCGGCCGGCGACGTCATTGCCGTCACCGACGCCGGCGTGCGCATCGAGCCGGGCTGGCTGGAGGCCCTGGTGCGGCCCTTTGAGGCGCCGGAGGGCAGTCACTTTGTGTCCATCGTGGCGGGCTGGTTCGTGGCCGATCCGGAGACGCTCTTCGAGACGGCTCTGGGCGCCACGGTGTTGCCCCACCTGCGCGAGGTCGATCCGGCCACGTTCCTGCCGTCCAGCCGGTCGGTGGCCTTTCGCCGGGCGGCCTGGGAGGCCGCCGAGGGCTATCCCGAGTGGCTGGACTATTGCGAGGACCTCATCTTTGACCTGCGCCTGAAAGAGCTGTACGGGCCGTTCCACCTGGCCCCCGAGGCGCTGGTCCATTTCCGGCCCCGGCCCAGCCTGGGGGCCTTTTTCAAGCAGTATTACCGCTACGCCCGGGGCGACGGCAAGGCCGACCTCTGGCGGCGGAGGCATTTCGTGCGCTACACCACGTACCTGGTGCTGGCGCCTGCCCTGGTCATCCTGGCCGTGCTGCATTCGCCGTGGTGGTGGCTGGCGGCGCTGGCCGCGGCCGCCGCCTACCTGGCCACGCCCTACCGTCGCCTGGCGTCCATGCTGGCGCCCTACGGCCTCGCTCAACGCCTCCAGGCCGTGGTCCTGGTGCCCATCATCCGCGTCGTGGGCGACGTGGCCAAGATGATCGGCTATCCGGTGGGGCTGGTCTGGCGGCGGCGCAACTGGCAGCGGCCCGAGATACACTGGCGGTGAGGCCGTGATCATCGGGTTGGACGTGGGCACGACGACGGTCACCGGCGTGGCCTGGGACGCCGGTGCGGGCCGGGTGCGGCAGGTGGCGCGGCGGCGCAACGACGCGGCGCGGCCCCGGCTGCCGGCCACGCGCGCCGAGGAGGATCCCAACCGCCTCCTCGCCCTGTCGCGGGAGGTGCTGGCCGAGCTGGCCGCCGCCGGCGCCGGAGGCCCCCCCGAGGGAATTGCCCTCACGGGGCAAAAGCACGGGCTGCTGTGCGTCGACGCCCGGGGCGAGGCCCTCACCCCCTTGATCTCCTGGCAGGATCGGCGGACCTCCGAGCCGGGAGACGACCCCTCCGGGCGCACGGCCCTGGAGATGGCCCGCGAGGCTGTGGCCGGCCTGGACTGGCGGCCCAACGGCTGCCGCATCCAGCACGGTTACGGGGCGGCCACGCTCTTCTGGCTGGTGCGGCGCGGCGCGCTGCCCGACGCCGCTGACTGGGCCTGCACCGCCGCCGGCTGGGTCGCGGCGCGGCTCACCGGCGGCCGGCCCGCCACCGACCCCACCTTTGCGGCAAGCTGGGGCATTTACGACCTGGTGCGCGGCTCCTGGAGCGAGGCGTTCGTCGACCGCCTGGGCCTGCCCGCCCGCCTCTTGCCCCCGGTGCGGCCCGCCGGCGAGGCGCTGGGCGGGCTGTCGGGAGAAGCGGCCCGGGCGACCGGCCTGCCGGCGGGCCTGCCGGTGTTCAACCCCGTGGGCGACACCCAGGCCAGCTTCCTGGGAAGCGTGCCCGACCCGGAGGGCACGGTCCTGGTCAACCTTGGCACCGGGGGCCAGGTGTGCTGGGCCGTGCCGGCCTTCGAGCCTCCGGGCGAGCGGGTCGAGACGCGGCCCCTGCCGGGGAGCGGCGCGCTGCGGGTGGGTGCCAGCCTGTGCGGCGGCGCGGCCTATGCCTGGCTGAACCGCACGCTCCGCGCCTGGCTGGCCGAGTTTGGGCTGGAGGCCGGCGAGGAAGCGGTCTACCGCCGGCTGAACGCCCTGGCCGCGTCGACCCCCGACACCGGGGGGTTGCAGGTGCGGACCACGTTCCTGGGCGTGCGCGGCGATCCGTCGGTGCGGGGCGGGGCCATCGAGGACATCACCGTCGACAACATGGCGCTGGGGGCTCTGGCGCGGGCGACCCTCGTCGGGCTCGTGGACGAGCTGCGCGATCTCTATGGCGAGGCCGGCCCCGGCGGGGGCGGGGCCCGGGTCGTCGCCGCCGGCGGCGTCGTGGAGCGCAATCTCCTCCTCCTGGAGATCGTGGGCCAGCGGTTCGGCCTGCCCGTGGAGCCGGCCGCCCACCGCGAGGCGGCCGCGGTGGGCGCGGCCCTGCTGGCGGCCCGCCGCTAAGGACGCCTCCCTCGCGGCGCCTGCCCGGGCGCCATGCCCGCAACGGGGCGTGGGCCCCTGCTAGCGCGGCAACACCTCGATGGTGCCCCCTACGGCCAGCTCCTGGCCGGTGCCGGCCACCTCCAGGTTCTCCCAGCCGCCGTCGGGCAGCGTGCGATACAGGATCACGCCCCAGCGGTAGGTCCCCGCCGCCAGGTCCGCGGGCAACTGGATCTCGTAGTAGTCGCCGACCACCTCCCCCGCCGTCCAGCGGGAGGTGGGATAGGTGCCAAGAACGGGGTGCTGGCTGTCGACGCGCAGCAGCTCTTGCCCGGCGCCGTCGAGGAAGCGCAGCGACACGGAATAATCGTAGCCCGGCGCCTCCAGGGCGCGCCAGTAGAGGGTCAGGGGCACGACGGCCGGCGGGCGAAATTGCGTCCCCTCCGCCCGGCAGCCGGCCAGCTCGAAGGCGTTTCCCAGGCGCAGGCCGATGGGCGAGATCCCCTCCGGCAGCTCGCTGTTGGGCGCGGGCTGCAAGGCGATGAGGGGGCCGGCGTTGGAGGGATGCCAGGTGTCGGCCAGGCCGGGCGCCGTGCGTGCCAGGTAGAGGGGCCGGCCGGTGGCCGCCGCTTCGGCCAGGCGCTCCACGGGATAGATCACCTGGACGTCGGGGCGCCAGCCCTCCACCTGCTGGTAGTACCACAGGGGCGTGGCCTGTTCCCAGTCGCCCAGGATGATGGCGTCGTGGTCCACGGCGGCGATGGCCTGGCCGATGCGCTCGGCCATACGCCCCTGCTTCAGGGTCTGGCGCCAGATGTCGAGGGTGCCGGCGCCCTCGTGGGCGGTGCGAAAGGCTTCGTAGCGGGCGGGCATGGGCGCCAGCACCGCCAGCATGGCCGCCGCCAGCAGGAGGGGCCGCAGGATGGACAGACGCGGCAGGAGCCGGCCGGCCGCGCCGGCCAGGGCCTCGCCCCCCTCGCCGATCCAGAGGGCAAAGATGAGAAACGAGGGGATGAAGTAGACCCAGTGGCGCGGCACGTGGTGGTTGGCCGCCAGAAAGGCCTCCAGGCCGGCGATGACCAGCAAAAAGAGGCCGATGGCCGGGCGGCGGCGCAGCAGGCTGGCAAGGCCGCACAGGCCCAGGGCGACGCCGAGCCAGCCCACGTCCCCTTGCAGCGTGCGGGCGTAGAACACGAGGCGCTCGCCGAGATCGGCCGGATCGACATAGACGTAGCCGATCTGCCCGGTATCCATGATATAGTGATACCAGTCCTCCAGGCTCCTCGGGTGCCAGGTGCCCGGGGGCAGGTTGCGCGCCTCGGCCCACGGCAGATAGAGGTACAGGAGCAGCGGCAGCAGGAGCAGGGCGGCCAGGTGCAGCAGCCGGCGGCCGTCCTCCCTGGATAGGGCGCGGACGCGGGGCAGGATCGGGCGGGTGCGCCACCAGGCCAGGGCCAGCAGCGCCGGGGCGAACAGCACGTTGGTGCGGTGGTGCGCCAGGCTGAGGCCAAAGGACAGGGCCAGCCCGTTGAGGGCCGAGGGAGAGGCCGTCTCGGCCCAGCGGACGGCGAAATAGAGGACCAGGGCCACCAGCAGGGCGTTAAAGGCGTACTTGTCGGCCATGGTTGCCTGTTCCCAGAAGGTGGGGGCAAAGGCCAGGCTGAGGGCGGCCAGGAGCCCGGGCAGGGGCCGCGACAGGGTGCGCGAGACGACGACGAGGGCCAGGCTGGCGGCCACAGCCGAGAGCAGGTTCATGCGCCGGGCCACCGACGAGGCCAGGGGAAGCATGGTCCACAGCTTGCCCACCAGCAGGAACAGGGGGGTGCCGGTGGGATGGGGCAGCCCGAGGATGTGGGGCACGAACTGGAGCTCGCCCACGTCGCCGCCCAATACGCCGGGCGCCAGGGTGCTGACGTACACGGCCAGGGTAGAGGCAAAGAGCGCCAGGGACAGCCAGCGGACCAGGCCTGTCGCCCTGGCCCGCGGTGCAGGAGCAGCCGGGGTAATGGGGGACCCGTGGACGGCCATGTTGTGCTACACCTCTTGCAGCCGCTCTCCGATCAGTGTGACGAGGCGCTCGCAGTTGCGAATGTGTCCCGAAAAGCGAAAGGCGCGCACGGGGCGGCGATGCCATGCCCGCCGCGTGCGTCCCCGCCTGCCGGCCAGGGGGCGCCAGACAGACACCGTGTAAAACGACTCGCTCCAGCCCAGGAGGTCGATGCTGGCTGCCTTGTGCAGCCCGGCCACCTGGTCCCAGGTCCAGCGCTGCCAGATGGGGCCCAGGCGCCGCACCGCCAGCCCCCCTTCCCCGGCGTGCACCTCGGGCAGGAGGGTCCAGAAATAGAGCGCCGACACCCAGGTCAGCAGGCCCAGGAACAGCTCGGGCAGCACGGCCCAGGGGCGCCGCCAGAAGTAGAACTCGCGCCCGGCCCAGATGATGAGCCCGGCACCCAGGGTCACGAGCAGCAGGGGCGCCAGCCGGCGGGCGATGACCGTTGTCGCCGTAAAGGGGTACCAGAACCGTTGTGTATCGCCGGTCATGCCCTGCCCATCCGCTGAGATTGCCCACCTATGTATACCACAAAACCGGCCGCCTGGCAAAACCGGAGAGGCGCGCCATATCACCGGCTTGCTGCCCGGAACCCGCGCTCCGTTGCGCCGCATCCTGTTCGGTGCTATAATGCGGGCCTGCCCCCCGACAGAGGGAGCAGACCCGTAGGAGGATCTGCACAATGGAAGCGTATTCCGAGCGCTACGAGGCAGCGCTGGCCATGGCTGCCCGGACGCACCGCGATCAGACGCGCAAGGCGAGTGATGTCCCGTACATCGTGCACCTGGCCCACGTCTCGGTCATTCTCATCCGCCACGGCTTTGGCGAGGATCTGGCCATCGCCGGCCTGCTGCACGACGCCGTCGAAGACCAGGACCTGCCCCTGGTGGAGGTCGAGGCCGCCTTCGGGCCGGCGGTGGCGGCCATGGTCTCGGCCCTGACGGAGCGCAAGCGAGAGAACGGCGTCGAGCGCTCGTGGGAGACCCGCAAGCGGGAGGTTCTGCACCAACTGGAGCGCGCCAGCGCCGACGCCGTGGCGGTCAAGGCCGCCGACACGCTGCACACGGTGCGCAGCCTTCTCGCCGGCCTGGCCGAGCATGGCCCGGCCCACTGGTCCAGGTTTTCGCGGGGCCGGACCAATCCCTCTGGTTCTACGAGAGCGTGGCCGAGATCGTCCGCGAGCGCCTGGCCGCACATCCCCTGGCCGACGAGCTGGATCGAGCCGTAGACGCCCTGGAAGAGGCCATCGCGGCCGGCGAGGACCGCTAGTGTGCTGACCCTCCTCAAGCTGGCCGGTATCCTGGCCTTTATCGTGGTCCTCCTGCGCTTTCGTTGGAACCTGGGGCTGGTGCTGCTCCTGGCGTCGGCGGTCACCGGCTGGTTCTTTGGCCAACCGGCGGGCAGCCTGGCCCTGGACGCGGTCCAGGCCGCCGTGGACCCCCTCACGCTGCGGCTGGTGGCCATCGTCCTGCTCATCACCTTTCTGGGCGAGATCCTGCGCAGCACGCTGCAGTTGGAGGGGCTCATCCGCTCCTTGTGCGACCTCTTTGCCGACGCGCGGTGGCTGCTGGCCCTCATGCCGATGCTTATCGGCATGCTGCCCATGGTGGGTGGGGCCATGTTCTCGGCGCCCATGGTCGACGAGGCCAGCCGCCGTCTGAACGTGGACCGCGAAAACCGGACGTTTCTGAATTACTGGTTTCGGCACGCCATGGAGCCGATCTTTCCCCTCTACCCGTCGTTGATCGTGGCCGCGGGCCTTATGAACGTGCCCGTGCAGCGGTTGACCCTGGCCCAGTGGCCCCTCTTCCTGGCTGCGCTGGCCGGCGGTGTCCTGTTCGGGCTGGCGGGCACGCGCCAGGTCGAGCCGGCGGCCGCGGCCAGGGCCGGGCGGCGCGAGACGGTGGTCCTGTTGCTAAAGAGCGTGTGGCCCATACTCCTGGTGCTGGGCCTGTCCGTTGTCCTGGAGGTCGACCTCATCCTGTCGCTGGCCGTCACCATCGCCCTGATGGTGCTCGTCGAGCGGCTGGGGCCGCGCCGCCTGTGGGAGACGGCGCGCAGGACGCCCCTGGGCATCGCGCCCATCATCGTCGGGGCCATGGTCTTTCGCGGCGTGCTGGAGAGCAGCGGCGCGGTGGAAGCGGTCTCGGTGTCGCTGGCCGAGCTGGGCATTCCCCTGGCCGTCCTCGTCTTTGCCGTGCCCTTTGTGCCGGGGTTCCTCACGGGCCTGGCAGTGGCGGCCTTTGCCATCGGCTTTCCCATCGTCCTTCCGCTGGTGGGTCCCGACGTGGTGGGTAATGGCTACGGCCTCCTGGCGTACACCGGGGGGCTGGTGGGGTTGATGCTCACGCCCGTGCATCTCTGCCTGTCGCTGACCCGCGTCTATTTCAAGGCCGAGTGGGGGGGCATCTACGGGCGCATGCTGCCCGCCGCCGGGCTCCTGGTCCTGGCCGGCATCTTTATGCTGGTGATACGCCAGTAGCCAGTAGCGAGTGGGTCACTTGTCACGCATGGTGCCATTCTGGTACCGGGCGTCTGGACCACGAAACGCACGAAAGGGCGCTGCTGTCGTGGTCCAAACGACTGCCGACGAGCGCGCCAGAGCAAATGCCCACGTCTGTGTCAAACGACCCACCAGCAGCCTGTCGAGAGCCCGTTCGTAGTACGCGCTTCAGCGCGGCTCTGTGGCGATGAATCGCCGACTACGAACCTGCCCGTTGGTAGTACGCGCTTCAGCGCGGCTCTTGGGCGATGAATCGCCGACTACGAACCTGCCCGTTGGTAGTACGCGCTTCAGCGCGGCTCTG
>JAAYZQ010000351.1 GCA_012514775.1 Anaerolineaceae bacterium | reverse complement strand
GCGATGCGGCACCCCGGTCATTGTCAAGGACCTGGAGCAATGGTTTTTCCGCATCACCAAGTACGCCGACGAACTCCTCGACTTTCAGAAGATCGACTGGCCCGAGCGCGTCGAGGCCATGCAGGCCAACTGGATCGGGCGCAGCGAGGGCGCCGACGTCGCCTTTCACTCTGAAGCGGGCGACGAGATCGTCGTCTTTACCACCCGGCCGGACACGCTCTGGGGAGCGACTTTCATGGTGCTGGCCCCCGAGCATCCCCTCGTGGCCCGCCTGACGGCGCCCGACCGGCAGGCGGAGGTCGCAGCCTACATACAGCAGGCGGGCCGCCAGACCGAGATCGAGCGCCTGAGCACAGAAAAGGAAAAGACGGGCGTGTTTATCGGCGCCCATGCCATCAACCCCGTCAACGGCCGGCGTATCCCCATCTGGATCGCCGATTACGTCATGATGGGTTATGGCACAGGGGCGATTATGGCTGTGCCGGCCCACGACGAGCGCGATTTCGAGTTCGCCCTGAAGTTCGGCCTGGCCATCATCCCCGTCATCGACAGGCCCGACGGCGCGACGCGCAGCACCATCCCGGCCAGCTCCGTGGACGAGGGCCTGGCAAGCGCCCTGGCCCAGGCAGGCATCTGTTTCGAGGAGCGGGACGGGCAATACAACGTGTCCATGCATGCCGACGACGCCGACCGCTACGCGACCCTGCTCCGCGAGCACCTGCGGCCCGGAGCGTGGGGCGAAGTCGTCGGCGGCCGCTGGCTGTTCGTCTTTGCCGACGAGATCCTCGAGCTGGACTCGGTGGAGGCCGACCAGGCCATCCTGGCCCGCTGCCAGGCCCTTGAGCCTGCGGCCCGGAGCTACCAGACAGCCATGGAGCTGCTGTGGAGCAGGCCCTACTACCGCGACGGGCTCTTTCACGCCGAATACGGGACCATGATCCACTCGGAAGAGTTCAGCGGCACGGCGGGCGACGTGGCCAAGGCACGCGTCACCGAGTGGCTGGAGGAAACTGGGCGAGGCCATTATCGGATCAACTACCGGCTGCACGATTGGCTCATCAGCCGCCAGCGGTACTGGGGAGCGCCAATTCCCATCGTCTACTGCCCGGATTGCGGCACGGTGCCGGTTCCTTACGAGGAGCTGCCCGTCTTGCTGCCCGAAGACGCCGTCATCCCGCCCTCGGGCGAGAACGCGCTAAAATTCCACGAGGGTTTCTTGCGGACCACTTGCCCGCAGTGCGGCGGGCCGGCAACGCGAGAGACCGACACCATGGACACCTTCATGTGCTCCTCGTGGTACCAATACGCCTACCTGAGCCCCTACTACCGCGAAGACGAGCCGGCGCACGCCGATTCCATGCCCTTCGATCCCGCGGAGGCTGAATACTGGCTGCCCGTGGATCTCTACACCGGCGGGATCGAGCATGCCACGATGCACCTCATTTATACCCGCTTTTTCACCAAGGTCATGCGCGACCTGGGGATCGTCGATCTGGACGAGCCGATGACCCGGCTTTGCAATCAGGGCATCATCCTCGGCGAGGACGGGGAAAAGATGTCCAAAAGCCGGGGCAACGTCATCGCGCCGGACTCGCTGGTCGCCCGCTACGGGGCCGACACGGTGCGCGGCTACCTGATGTTCGGCTGGCGCTGGGACCAGGGTGGGCCGTGGGACTCCAAGGGCATCGAGGGCCTGACGCGCTTCTTGAACCGGGTGTGGGACAACATCCTGGAGCCGGGGCCCGGCCGCGAAAGCTCTCCCGACGACGACAAGTTGCGCGCCCTGCGTCGCAAGGTACACCAGGCCATCCGGCGCGGCACGGAAGACATGCAGAGCTTTGGCTTTAACACCTACATCGCCAACCTGATGGAGCTGAACAACGCCATGCTCAAGGCCAAAGAAGCGGGCCTGTACGGCACGGAGGCCTGGAGTGAGGCGGTGGAGGCACTGCTGCTGATGCTGGCGCCCGCTTGCCCGCACATCGCCGAGGAGCTGTGGACCCGCACCGGGCGCCCCTACTCCATTCACGCCCAGGCCTGGCCCCAGTGGGACGAGGCAGTCGCCGCCGAGGAAACCGTCACCATCCCGGTCCAGGTCAACGGCAAGGTGCGGGACCGCATCCAGGTGCCCGTGGACGTAGACCAGGAAACGATGCGGAGCCTGGC
>JAAYZQ010000350.1 GCA_012514775.1 Anaerolineaceae bacterium | reverse complement strand
CGTTGCCGCCATGGTCGAGCGCTTGGCGGAGGATGTACTCGGTGATGTGGTCGCCTGGCCAGGCGACGGGACCAATGGCATCGCTGATGGTCTTGGCCACGATCTCGCGCGAGGCCATGTCGACGACACCCTGCACCACGCGGTGGCAGACCTCCTCGGCGGTCAGTCCGGACATGCGGCCCAGGATGCCGGCGCCGAACTGCGCCGCCTCGGGCGACCACAGGCGGAATTGGCCCAAGACGTGCAGGGCATCGCTGGGGGTAAAGCCCGCCAGGGTGACCAAGCCCTGGGTTTGCCAGGTGTAGATCTGGTTGCGCACGGCGTAGGGGTAGCCCGACTGGAGCAACAAGTCCTCCAGGGCCATGGGGCCGTCGCGCAGGGGGGCGTAGAGCTCGGGCAGATCGTCGGGCATCCGGCCGGTGGGGCAGACAAAGATGCCCGCCTCCTGATGCAGGTGCTTGCCCGCCCACTGGCGCTCCAGAACCTCGAGCACGCCCTCGCGCTCGGAGGCCAAGCGGCTGAGCGAGATCACCCGGCGCGGGCCGATCTGGAAAAAGCCCTCGCGGTCGTAGCGCACGTGGCTATCGCCGCCGAGGGCGACGGTGCGGACATCCACCGCCTCCACCATCGTCTGCCAGCGGCCGACCAGCGCGCCGTCGGGGTTCAGGCGCGGGCGCCCGCCGTTCAGGATGGCGATGTCGGTGGTGGTGCCGCCCATATCCACCACGATAATGTCGTCTTGCCGGGCCAAATAGTGCCCGCCGACGGCGCTCGCCGCCGGGCCGGAGAGGATGGTCTCCACGGGGCGGGCCAGCGCCACCTCGGCGGCCATGAGCGAGCCATCGCCCTTGACCACCATCAGCGGCGCCCGCACCCCCAGCCGGGAGAGTGTGGCCTGCACGGCGTTGATCAGGTCCCGCAATAGGGGGATGAGCCGGGCGTTGAGGGCCGCGGTGGTGGCGCGGGTGATCGAGTTGAGCTGCTGACTCAGCTCGTGGCCGCAGGTGACGGGCAGGCCGGTGAGCTCTTCCAGTAGCGCCTTGGCGGCCAGCTCGTGAGAGCTATTGCGCACCGAAAAATAGCTGGACACCGCAAAGGCGGCCACCTGGCCGCGCTTGGCTGCGGCGAGCTCGGCGATGGCTTGCTGGTCCAGCGGCTCCTGCTCATCGCCCTGCACATCGTGCCCGCCGCGCACGAACACCACATCATCGGTGCCCAGCTCGGACATAAAGCCGCGGTTGCGCAGCAGCTCCGAATCGTAGCCGATCAACACCAGGCAGATCGGCCGCCCGCGCTCCTCGACGATGGCGTTGGTGGCCAGGGTGCTGGAAAGCGACACCGCTTCCACCTCCGCCGGGTCGAAGGGCCACAGCCCCTGAATGGCCCCGCTGATGCCGATGGAGAGGTCCGCATAGGTGGTCAGCGCCTTGGCGGAAGCGGTGACCTTGCCGCTGCGCACGTCCAATAGCACGGCGTCGGTGAAGGTGCCGCCGGTATCGATGCCCAACGCCAGCTTGTTCTTTTCCTGCATACAGCCTCCATCCCAGACACAAAAATAGACGGGTGCCCGCAAGCATTGCTCAGGCAGCGCCGTCTGGAATCGTCCTCGATCTATACGCGACTACATTGTACGCCAGGATCGCTGCGAAGGCAAACGG
>JAAYZQ010000038.1 GCA_012514775.1 Anaerolineaceae bacterium | reverse complement strand
GCCGTCTCCTCGACGACGAGGATCTCGTCCCGCTCCCTCAAGAACGACAGCAGGCGTTCCTCGGGCAGTGGGTGCAGCGTGGCGAGGGCCAGGACCGACAGGGGCGACTGATCCGGCGCCGGCTCGGTGGCGCCCGGGATCCCCAGGCCCGACTCCCGCAGCTTCTGATAGGTGCCGCCCGCTGCTACGATGCCCTTTCCCCGGCTCCCCACCTGGTCCAGCCGGTTTAAGGGTGATGCTTCAAAGCCTGTCCGCACCTTCTCCAGGTTTGCCTGCAGCTCGCGGTGCAGCGCCACCACGCGAATGGGCAGCACGTTCCAACGTTCCGGCTGCCGGTCAAAGGCGGGCGGGCGCGGCGGGAGCGGCGGAGTGGGGCGTGGCGCATTCTCCAGCGTGGCCTGAAACATGGACAGCGTGAGGCGCACGACCACTGGCACCTGGAACTGCTCGGAAAGCAGGAATGCCTGGCCCATGGCCGGGGCCAGGTCTTCGACGCGGACCGGCTCCAGGAGGGGGACTTCGGCCGTGGCGGCCAAGGGGCGCGAGTCCTCTTCGTTCTGCGAGCCCCAGCCGCCGGGGTCGTCGCCGACGAGCACCACCAGCCCGCCCGGGCCGCCGGCCAGGTTGGCGACCATGAGCGAGTCGAGGGCCACGTTCAGCCCGACGTTTTTCATGCAGACCAGGGCGCGCTGGCCGGCCAGCGAGACGCCCAGGGCGGTGTCAAAGGCCGACTTCTCGTTGCTCGCCCAGTCGATCTGCACCCCGTCGCCGGCTACCCCCTGGGCTTGCAGGGCCGCCATGGCCTCGACCACCGCCGTGCTGGGCGAGCCCGGATAACCCGTGACCAGGCACACGCCCGCCTCGAATGCTCCCCAGGCCAGTGCCTGGCTGCCGTTTTGTCGCAAGGTCATACGATGTTCTCCGTTGTCGGGCTTTTTCGTTCTCTGCCTGGCTCCGTCAGGGGCGGACGAGAACCTTGAGTGCTCCTTTGCGCCCGGCGTGCTCGAAGGCAGCGCGGGCCTGATCAAGGGGGTATTCGGCATCGACCAGGGTCGAGACGTCCACCAGGCCCTGCGCCAACAGGCGCAGCGCGGGGGCAAAGGGACCGCAGCGCGAGCCCACAACCCGGATCTCGTCCACGACCATGTCCGAGAAGTCGACCTCTACCGGCCCGTGGTAGGTGCTCTTGAGGACCAGGGTGCCCTCGGGCCGGAGCAGTCGCCGGCCGGCGGCCAGGCCGCTCGGCTGGCCCGTGCACTCGACGACCACGTCGGCCTCGCCGCCCTCGCCCTGCCCGTCCAGGCGGGTCTCGATGCCCCGGCGGGCCAGGATGGACAGCTTGGAGGCGTGGCGGCCGACGACCGTCAGCTCGCAACCGGTGAGGGCCAGGACCTGGGCCACCAGGAGCCCCAGCTTGCCATCGCCCAGGACGACGACCCGCTGCGACGGTCCCAGGTGGACCTGCTCCGGGATGCGGCAGGCGGCGGCCAGGGGCTCGACAAAGACGGCCGCCTCGTCGGGAATGGCGTCGGGCACGGGATGGAGGTTGGCGCGGGGCAGGCAGAAATAGTCGGCCAGGGCGCCGTCGCGGCCGCGGATGCCCAGCGCCGTGCGCTCGAAGCAGTGGCTCACCCGCCCGGCGCGGCACATGGCGCAGGTGCCGCAGCCGATGTTGATCTCGCCCACCACGCGCCGGCCGAGCAGCGCGGCGTCGCTGGCGGCGCCCACGGCGTCGACGACGCCCACAAACTCGTGGCCCGGCACACCTCGAAAGCCGGCATAGCCGCGCAGGATCTCGAGGTCGGTGTTGCAGATACCGGCGAGCAGCGTCTGGATGCGCGCCTCGCCTGGCGCCGGTTCGGGCACCGGGTAGTCACGCTCCACGCGCAAGCCCTGCTCGTCGACGAGGACGGCGCGCATGGTGCGCCCGGGGTTAGCGGCGGTGTCCATAGAACGTCGCCCGCGTTTCTTCCAGCACGATCTGCTCCAGGCACAGGGCATAGTCCTCCGGATACCAGGCCATGGCCTCCTCGGCCATGGTCACCACCCGGGCGCGCACAAAGCGCGGCGTCGTAATGCCCGCCAGGGAGACACTCTCCACCTCGAGCTGGGGCCGGCAGTCCCGCGCAACGAGGGTGCCTTGCAGGTAGGCGTCCACCTGCAACCCCAGAACGGACACCTTGCCGCTGATGCCCACCCCGTTGTTCTGGAAATCCACCTGGATGTCACGGTACGGCAGGGCCGGATTCTCGACCCACAGGGTCTCGATCTCCCGGTTCAGTGCCTCTTCCTCGTAGCGAATCTGCACCGCGCGCCCCGGGACCGACTGCTCCATCTCTGCGTTCAACCCTTCCAGGCTGTGAAACTCGGGATCGACCAGCAGCAGGGGCACGCTCACGATCTGAGAGACGGCAACGACCGGGTCTGCCCTGGCAGCGATGGGCGGGTCGGCGGGGCCGGTCTCGCTCCCCGGCTCCAGGTCCGTTTGTTCCGTGGCGGGCGCCGGGCTGCCGGCAGTGGGCAGGGCAGGCTCCCCGGGCTCGTCGTCGGCGTTTGACGGAGCGACGGGGCCGGACGGCTCACCCGTGCTCGGCGGCAGGTCGGTCGCCACGCCGGGCAGCGTCGCCGCCGGGCTCTCCTCGGGTGGGACGCCATCCGTGGGCAGGATCAGCGCTATGCTGCTTTCCTTTTCCGGGTCCTGGGCCCGCGGAGGCAACGTCGCCGGGTCGGTCCCGGCGGCTTGGACGAGCTCCATGCGGTCGCCTGTCACGCCCGCCCACGACGACACGGCCGTCGCCTGGGCGTGGCGCACCATGGTCTCTACCCCCAGGTCCACCTGATCGCTGGCGCACAGGCCGACGACGTAGGCGATGCCCACCCACAGGGCCAGGTTGCCGGCGGCGAGCAGCCCCATCATGGCCCAGCGGCGGCGGCCGCTAAACATCGGCTTCCTCCACGGCTACGTGCTCCCCTCGCGGCTCTTCCATCTCGGCCACAAGAGAGAGGAGCTTTTCCAGGGTCGCCTGGGTCACCGGGCGCGACGGCAGGAAGGGACACGCATAATCCTGGCCGTCGGGCTCGTGGGGGCGTGCCGTCGAGGGCTCGTAGGTGCCGATGCGCCGCGCCAGGTCCATGATCTCGGTCTTGTCCATGCCGATGAGGGGCCTGAGGATCGGCTTGGAGATGCCATGGGAAACGACCTCCAGGTTGCTCAAGGTCTGGCTGGCAACCTGGCCCAGGGAATCGCCCGTTACCAGGGCCGAAGCGCCGATCTCCTGGGCAATGGCCGCGGCGCGGGCCAGCATGGCGCGCTTGCACATGATGCAGGCCCAGCGTTCCTGGCGCAGTTCCCGCAGCCGCTCCACCACGGGTGCCACGACCTCCCAGTGGGACAGGACGATGGGCTTGAGGGGGTATCCGTAGGCGTGGCGGTTGAGGGCGTCGACGATGGACTGCACGCGGTCGGCCTGGGCCTGATCCAGGCTAAAGTGCACGGGGATGACCCCACAGCCGCGCTTCATCATCAGCCAGGCGGCCACGGGCGAATCGATGCCGCTGGAGAGCAGGGCCACTACCTTGCCCTGGCTGCCCAGGGGCAGGCCACCGGGGCCCGCGATCTTGGCTCCGAAGAGCAGGGCGCGGCCGCGCTGCACCTCGATCCCGATCTCGACGTCGGCGCCTGCCAGGCGAACGCGGGCCCCGGTGGCCTCCACCACGGCAGCGCCCACCTGGCGCTCTATCTCGGGCGATATCAAGGGGAACGACTTGTCGGCCCGGTTGGCGGTGACGCGAAAGGTGCGCTCTCCGACGCCCTCTCGCCGCGCCAGGGAGACCGCCTCTTCGGCGATGGCCTCCAGGCGCGGTGGCACCACCGCCACGGGGCTCAACGAGACGAGGCCGGCGACGCGTTGCACAGCCTCGACGGCGGCCTCCTGTTCCTCCACCTCCAGGTAGAGGCGCTGGCCTTCCTGCCACACCCGCCCCTCGATGCCGTTGGCCTTCAGGGCTTGGCGCACGTTATGCCTCAGCCGGCGCGTGAAATAGGCGCGGTTCTGGCCCTTGAGGCCGATCTCGCCGTAGCGCAGCAACACCAGGCCCATTACAGCCAACCCTGCTCTCTGTACCAGCCCGCCGTTTCCTGCGACGCCGTCACCAGGTCCCAGCGCGGGGCAAAACCCAGTTCGCGGGCGGCCTTTTCCCCCGAGCACAGCCAGTAGGGGGCCCGGAGGTCTCGCACCCGCTGGTCGTTGAGGAGCGGCGGCCGGCCGGTGAGCCGGCACTGAACCCTGGACCAGGCGGCCATGGGCGGCAGGATGGCCAGGGGCAGGCGAACCTGGACCGTGCGGGCGCCCAGAGCCCGGGCGATGGCCCGCGAGAACTCGGCGTGGGTGTGCGACCAGGCGCTGCCAAAGTAGATCTGGCCCCCGGCCCGGTCGTTTTCCAGGGCGAGGAGGATCAGGTCGACCAGGTCCTGGACATAAATGAGGCTCATGGCCCGGTCGCCGTTGCCCAGTTGCAGGTCGAGGTGGCGGTTTACCAGGCAAAAGTAGGACAAGAAATCGCGATCCCGCGGGCCAAAGACGGGCGCTGCCCGCACGATGGTGAGGGGCAGGCCGGGAATGGCCAGGAGGGCCTGCTCGGCAGCCAGCTTGCTCGCACCGTACCAGGTGACGGGGTGCGGCGTGCAATCCTCGTCCAGGTAGTGGCTCGCGGCCGGCGACGGGCCTGCCGCCGCCTGGCTGGAGACAAAGAGAAAGCGCCGCAGGCCGGGACTGGCCTCCAATGCCGCCCGGGCGAGGGCCTCGCTGCCCCGGGCATTTACCCGGAAAAAGGTCTCCTCGTCGGGAGCCCGGGTCAGGGCCGCGCAATGGCACACGGCCGCGACGTCCTGGCAGGCCTCCAGGAGGCCGATGCCCTTGCCCACCTCGGCGTACGCCAGCTCCACGGGAAGGTCGCGGATGAAGGACAGGTCGCTGGTGCGCCGCACCATGCAGCGCACCCGGTAGCCCGCTTCCAGCAGCGCTTCCACCAGGTGCGAGCCGACGAACCCGTTGGCGCCGGTGACCAGGATCGTAGCGTCGGGCTTGATCACAGGCCCTCACCACCTTTTGGGGCGCGTGGATTCGGGGAGAGGAGTGCGGGAATCGGCGAGGCGCCCCAGGGAGCCAGATCCCAGGGGATGCCGGCTGCACCCTGCGGCAAACGGACGTCAAGTCGAAACGCGATCATAAGCGGGCTGTTTCTGCGAGCGTCACGAGCCCAAGTCTACCACACCGTGGGCGTTTTGTCAATCGTTTGAAGCGGCGATGGGCAGACCGGCGCCTTGCACGCCCCTTCCCGCCGTGCTATAATTTCGCTGGCGGCCGGGCCGCGCGATGCATCGCACTTGCCTCGCGTCCCGCGGCCGAGACCAGCCGCCAGGAGGCCAAGATGAAGCGCGAATATCCCGAGTTCCCCATTGTCGGCGTGGGCGCCGTGGTCGTCGACGCCGGGCGTATCCTCCTGGCGCGCCGGGGAAAGGAGCCTGCCCGGGGACAGTGGACCTTTCCCGGAGGGGCTGTCGAGCTGGGCGAGTCCGTCGAGGACGCCGTCCGCCGCGAGGTGCGAGAAGAGACCGGCCTGGAGATCGAGCTGGAGCGAGTGCTCGTCGTCGTGGATCGCGTCGAGCACGACGCGGGAGGCCGGGTTCTCTACCATTACATAATCATCGACTACCTGGCACGGCCGGTGGGGGGCAGCCTCCAGGCCGGCGACGACGCCGACGGCGTCCTCTGGGCAGAGTTGGCCGACCTGGAGCGCCTGGAGATGACCGAGCCGGCCCGCCAGATCGCCCACGCGCTGCTCCACCAGCAGCAGGCAGGCGGGTGAGCCCTCAGTCCAGGACTTCCAACGCGCACAAGCCAAAGCTGCCACCCACTGGAAAGCGGGTTATGGGGTTCCTGCGGCGTGGTTGGGATGTGCCTGGAGCAGGGCCTGTACGGCCGGCAGGTCGGGGAGGCCGCGCCGCCCGCCCAGGGTCTGGCAGTTGAGTCCGGCGACGGCATTGGCAAAGGCCAGGACGCGGGGCAGTTCCCAACCCTGGAGCATGGCGTACATAAAGCCGCCGTGGAAGGCATCGCCGGCGCCTGTCGTGTCCACCGCCTGAACGGGGAAGGCGGGCATCGAGATCGGGCCCCGGAGCGCGGCCCCCGGCGTCGCGGGCCTGGTCCACGCCTGGCAGCCCGCCTCTCCGAGGGTTACGACCAGCAGCCTGGGGCCCAGGCTCAGGAGTTCCTCGGCCGCCCGCGACGGGTCGGCCTGGCCGGTGGCCTTCCGGGGGAATGACTCGGCCACCACCAGCCAATCCACCAGGGGCAGCAGCTCCTCCAGGCCGGGGCGGGGATGGTTGCCGTCAAAGCAGACCGGGACGCCGGCCTCCCGCGCCCAGCGGGCCGCCTGGATGGCCGCCGGCAGGAACTGGCCGTCAAGGTGCAGCGCGCGGCCGGCCTGCACGTAGCGCCGGTCCTCCTCGTCCAGGGCCAGGGCCGCGGGCGACACCTGGGGGCGACAGACGATGGCCCGGCGGGCGGTTTCCTCCTCCACCAGGAGCAGGCAGACGTTTGTCCCCGCCCCGTCCCTCATGCGCAGGCGCGAAACGTCCACCCCCTCCGCGATGAACAGCTCCCGCAGCCAGCGTCCTTCCCGATCGTTGTCCAATACCCCGATGTAGCCGGCGGGAATGCCCAGGCGGGCGATGGCCGCCAGGGCGGTGCCCACCGGGCCGCCCCCGTCGTGCACCAGGGCGGTGGCGTGGGTCATGCGCACGTCGTCAAAGACGGGCATGTGGGGCACGACGGCCAGGATGTCGTAGGGGCAGTACCCCAGGCCGACCACGGGCGGTGCTTCTCTGGTCATGGCTGCAGACCTCTCCCTGTTACAACGATGTCCGGTAGGCATAGTTCTGGGCGCACAAGGCCAGCAGCTCGAGCTTGGCTCCCCGCCGCGGAATCGTGACCCGCACCCGCCGGCCCGTGGCCCGGCGCAGCGCCTGTTCCACGGCGGCCGGGTCGGGCAGATGGTTGACAATGATTTCGTCGGGTGCCCGCCGCGCATAGCGCGTGAGGACGAAATGTTCGCCCGGCGCCGAGCCGTTGGCCTGCTCCAGCGTGCAAAGCGACAGCCCCTGCAGAATGCCCCGCCGCACCGTGGCGACCAGCACCGCCTCGCCGCCAAAGTAGAGCACGTCCTCGTCGTGATCCACCTGGCGCTCGACCACCTGCGGGCTGAGGGCATGCTCCAG
>JAAYZQ010000349.1 GCA_012514775.1 Anaerolineaceae bacterium | reverse complement strand
GACCTGGCCGACGGCGAGCACACGGTCGAGTTCGTCGCCGAAGGGGGATGGGGGCAGTGGGCCATCGCCGGTTGGGGCGTGGCCCGCGAGGCGCCGCCCAGGTGGCCTGCGTGGCTGCCGCCGGCCTTTGCGCTCGCCTCCCTCGCGGCCCTGGGCGCGGCGGTTCTCGGCGTAGTGGCGCCCGGCGCGGGCGCGCCGGCGGCAAGGCGCTGGTGGCGGACGCTGGAGGATCCGCTGTCCCGGTTGGCGGGGGCCTGGCTGGATCTGGCCGCCAGGGCCGAGGCTGTGGGCGACGGCTGGCTGCTGGCGGCGACCGCCGCCGTGGCTTTCCTGCTCTACCTGGTGCCCGGGCTGCTTCCCAGCCTGGCCTTGCTGGCCCTTCTGGCCCTGCTCCTCCTCCTGCGGCCCTGGCTGGGACTGTCGCTCGTTGCCCTGGCGCTGCCCTTCTACCAGCCCGGCAAGCCGTTCCTGGGCAAGGTCTTTTCCATGGTCGAGATCCTGACGCTGCTCACCGCCGCCGCGTGGGCCGTGGGGCTCGTCGCGCATCGCCTGGGCGCGGCCGGCCGGCAAGGCCGGGCCCAATCTTCCGGGCCGGCCCTATCGGTCCTCGACGTGGGCGTCGCGGCCCTGGCGCTCCTGGCCGTCCTGTCGCTGCTATGGGCCGAGGAGGGCCGCGTCGCGGCGCGAGAACTGCGCACGGTGGTCCTCGAGTCGGCACTCTTTTACGCCCTGTTGCGGGCTCTCATCCGCCACCGCGCGGCTGCCTGGCTCGTGGTCGATGCCTGGGTCCTGGGGGCGAGCCTCATCGCCGCCGTGGGCATCGGGCAATGGATCATGGGCGAGGGCGTCATCACTGCCGAGGGGGTCTCGCGGGTGCGAGGATTTTACGGATCGCCCAACAACCTAGCCCTCTACCTGGGGCGTGTTTTCCCCCTGGCAGTGGCCGTGGCCGCTTTCTGGCGCCGTCAGCCGGGGCCAGCGGCCGGGGGGAGGACAACCGGGGCAACGGGCGGTGAGGGCCGCCGGCGCTGGTTCTATGCCCTGGGAGCTGCCGTCATGGGCCTGGCGCTGTTCCTCACCTACTCCCGGGGCGCGTGGCTGGTCGGCGTGCCGGCTGCCCTCGTCTTCCTGGCGGCGCTGCGTGGGCGCCGGACCCTGGCCGTGGCCGTCGTGGTGCTGCTTCTGGCAGGGGTGTTGTTGCTGGCCCTGGCCGGCACCGAGCGCCTGACCTCGCTCCTCGAGACGGAGCAGGGCACGACGTTCTTCCGCCTGCAGCTATGGCGCTCCAGCCTGGCCATGGCCGGCGACCACCCCGTCCTTGGCGTGGGCCTGGACAATTTCCTCTACCAGTATCGCAGCCACTATGTCCTGCCCACCGCCTGGGAAGAGTTCAACCTGTCGCATCCCCACAACCTGATCCTCGACTTCTGGCTGCGCCTCGGCCTCGGCGGGCTGGCCGTCCTTGCCTGGCTGCTGGCCGGCTTTTTCCGGCGCGGCCTGCGGCTGCACCGCATCCTGCCGGCGGGGCCCGATTCCCTCCTGGTGGCGGGGCTCATGGCCGGCATGGTCAACTTTGTGGCCCATGGACTGGTCGACAATGCCTTTTTCCTGGTAGATCTGGCGTTCGTTTTCATGCTCATGCTCGCCTTCGTCCAGCTTCCTTTCGCGGCTCCTGAATCAGCGGCCGAGTCGACGAGCACCGATCTCGGGGATCCCGGGTCTCCGAATTTGCAAACACATGGAGGACAAGAAACCGCATGCGTATCCTGATCACCGGCGGCGCCGGCTTTATCGGCTCGCACCTGTGCGATTACCTGCTGGAGAGCGGGCACGAGGTCATTGCCATGGACAACCTCGCCACCGGCTCGACGGACAACATTGCTCACCTGGCGGGCCACGATCGCTTTCGCTTTATCCACCACGATGTGACCAACTATATCTATGTTGAGGGCCCCCTGGATGCCGTGCTGCACCTGGCCTCGTTGCCCAGCCCGGTGGACTATCTCAACTTTCCCATCCAGACGCTCAAGGTCGGCGCCCTGGGCACTCACAAGGCCCTGGGGCTGGCCAAGGCCAAGGGGGCACGCTTCTTGCTGGCCTCCACATCAGAGGTCTACGGGGACCCGCTGGAGCATCCCCAGTCGGAGGACTACTGGGGCAACGTCAATCCCGTGGGCCCGCGAGGCGTGTACGACGAGTCGAAGCGCTTTGCCGAGGCGCTGGCCATGGCCTACTACCGCTACCACGGGGTCGAGACGCGCATCGCCCGCATATTCAACACCTACGGGCCGCGGATGAGGCTGGACGACGGCCGCGTGGTGCCAAACTTCTTGCGGCAGGCACTCCTGGGCGAGTCCTTGACCGTGTACGACGAGGGCACGCGCACCCGCAGCTTCTGCTACGTGTCCGACCTGGTGGAAGGCATGGTCCGCCTGCTCATGTCGGGCGAGGTCTATCCCGTCAACCTGGGCAACCCCCGGGAGATGACCATCCTGGAGTTTGCCGAGAAGGTGCTGCAGGTCACCGGCAGCCGCTCCGAGATCCTGTTTCTCCAGCCCAAGGACGAGCGCACCAAGGACGATCCCATGGTGCGCCAGCCGTGCATCGACAAGGCGCGGAAGGCGCTGGGCTGGGAGCCTGTCGTCTCGCTGGAAGAAGGGTTGGGCAAGACCGTTGATTGGTTCCGCGTCCGCCTGGGCCAATAGAAGACCGGAGTGGCAGGCCGTCGCCGGCCTGGGCCTGGCCGGGCTGGCGGCCCTGGCCATCGCCCTGCTGCCCCTCACCTGGGCGGTGCTGCTGGTCGTGGGCTCTATCGTGGCCGTTGCCACGCTGCTGCAGCCCATGCTGGGCGTCTTGCTCCTCCTGCCGGCAGTGCCCTTTGGCTCCCTGAGGCAAGTGCGCCTGGGAGTAATGAACGTCGGGCTGGCCGAAGTGCTGCTGGCCCTGGCCCTGGCGGCCTGGCTGTTGCGCCAGGTGGTCCTGCGGCGCACCCGCCGCGAGACGCCGGCGCAGTCCTTGCCGCGGTCCCTGCCCTGGCGCTGGCCGCCCCTGACGTTCCCGCTGGCCTTCTTCCTGGGGGTGGCGCTTCTATCCGCGGTCGGTGCGGTCTCGACGCAACACAGCCTCAAGGAGCTGATCAAGTGGATGGAGATCCTGGCCCTCTACCTCGTCGTCTCTTACGAGGTGCGGAGCGAGGCGGGAGGGCGATGGATCCGGCCCCTGGTTGCGGCGCTGCTGCTGGGCGGCGCCCTGGCGGCCCTGCAGGGCATCTACCAGTTCCTGTTCCAGGTGGGGCCCGAGGCCTTTATCCTGCCCGGCGGCTTCATGCGTGCCCATGGCACCTTTGAGCAGCCAAACCCCTACGCCGGTTACCTGGGCCTGACGCTGCCCGTCGCCGTTGCGCTGGCTGCTGCCTGGCTCTTGCGGGTGGATGGTCGCCTGCCTGCCCGCTGGCTGTTCCTGGCCGTGGGCTGCGGGGCGCTCATGCTGGCGGCTCTCATCATGTCCTGGTCGCGGGGTGCCTGGCTTGGCTTTGCGGCAGCCGTAGGGGCCATGATCGTCGCCGTCGCGGCGCGGAGCGGGCGAGGGGCCGTGCTCGCCATCACGCTGTTGGTCATCCTGGTCTACGTCCTCCTGGCGGGGGGAGTGGCTGTGCTGCCACCCTCCATCGTCGCCCGCTTTGCCGATCTGGGACCGCAGCTCGGGCTGGGTGGCTTTGCCGAGGTACGTGGCGCCGAGATCACCGACGCGAACTTTGCCGTCCTGGAGCGCATGGCCCATTGGCAATCGGCACTGGCCATGTGGACGGATCATCCCTGGCTGGGGGTCGGCATCGGCAATTATGAGCCGGCCTATGCCCGCTACGCGCTGCCCCTGTGGCCCCACGCCCTGGGTCACGCCCACAACTACTATCTCAACGTCGCCGCCGAGACCGGCCTTCTGGGCCTGCTCGCCTATCTCCTCCTCTGGTCGCTGGCCCTCCTGGCTGCGTGGCGAGCGGTGCGCCGGGCGAACGGCTGGTCCTTTGGCCTGGCCCTCGGCGTTCTCGGCGTGCTGGTACACCTGAGCGTGCACAACGTGTTCGACAACCTGTACGTCCACGCCATGTACTTGCAGGTTGCTATCCTGCTCGCTCTGCCTGGAGGTCGTTCTTGGGAAACATCATAACCACCATCGAGTCCCATCCCCGCCTGAACCGTTGCCTGTGCCGCGTGCCCCTCGTGGGCCGCATGTGGCGCAAACTGTGCGGCAACCCCAAGGAGTTGGATCGGTTCGCCAAATTTGCCATCGTCGGCGCCATCGGGGCGGTGGTCGACTTTGTCGTGTTGAATATCATGAAGGTGGTCTTTGAGAAGCTCGGGCTGGGTGTGGGCTGGGGGCCGTCGGTCGATCCCCATAGCGTTCAGTTGGTGGCCGCCAATGCCATATCCTTCACCATGGCTGTGCTGAGCAACTTTACGTGGAACCGGCTGTGGACCTTTCCCGAATCGCGCGAGCGGCCCCTGGGCTCGCAGCTGGGCCAGTTCGCCGTGGTCAACCTCGTGGGCCTGGGCATCAACACCTTTCTCCTGTTGGTCATGGACCAGTACGTCTTTCAGCACCTGGTCAGCGCGCGCCTGAGCTACAACCTGGCCAAGGCATTTGCCATCGCGGTGGTGCTATTCTGGAACTTTGGGGTGAACCGGATCTGGACGTACCGTGGCATCAAGTAGCGTGCGGGCTTGACGGTGTGAGCACAAGAGGCGGATGGTGATGCGCATCGGCATCGACTACACGGCGGCCGTGCGCCAGGGGGGCGGCATTGGCCGCTACACGCGCAACCTGGTGCAGGCCCTGGCTGCGCTGGACCAGCACAACGAGTACGTGCTTCTGGCGGCCGGCGGTTGGGGGAGCGGCGACAGCCGGGCAGGCTGGCCGCCCAACTTTCGCCTGCGCTCCATCCCGCTGTCCGACCGTTGGCTGAACATAATCTGGCAGCGCCTGCAGCTGCCGCTGCCTGTGCAGCTCGCCAGCGGGCGCCTCGATCTTTACCACTCGCCCGATTTCGTCCTGCCGCCGGTGGGCCGGACGCCCACCGTCCTCACGGTCCACGATCTGTCGTTTCTGCGCGTGCCCCAATTCTTTGTGCCCGCTTTTCGCAGCTACCTGGAGGGGGCTGTGACGCGGGCGGTGCGCCGCGCCAGCCACATCCTGGCCGACTCGGAGAGCACGCGCCGCGACCTGGGGGAGCTTCTGGCCGTGCCCCTCGATAAAGTCTCGGTCCTCTATCCGGGGGTCGAGGAGCGATTCCGGGCCGTGGAGGATAGCGAAATCCTGGCGCAGGTGCGCGCCCGCTACGCCCTGCCGGAGCGTTTTGTGCTGGGCGTGGGCACTCTCCAGCCCCGGAAGAACTTCCAGGGGCTGGTGGAGGGCTTTGGGCGGCTGGTGGCCGCGGGCCACGATCTGCCTGATGGCCTGGGGCTGGTCATCGCCGGCGGCAAAGGCTGGCTCGAGGAGGATCTGCTGGCAGTGGCGGCGCGCCACGGCGTCCGGGAGCGCGTCGTCCTGACCGGCTTTGTGGACGATAGAGATCTGCCGGCGCTCTACACCCTGGCCTCTGTCCTGGCCTTTCCCTCGTGGTACGAGGGTTTTGGCCTGCCCATCCTGGAGGCCATGGCCTGTGGCACCCCGGTGGCCAGTGCCGGCAATTCGTCGCTTCCCGAGGCGGTGGGCGATGCGGGGTTGCTGGTCGATGCAGGCAGCCCGGACGAGCTGGCCCGCGCACTGGCCAGCCTGCTGTTGGACGAAGGCCTGCGCGCCCGGCTGGTGGAGGCCGGCCGCCGCCAGGCGAGCCGCTTTACCTGGGAACAAGCTGCCCTGCAGCTCCTCGACGTCTACCGCAATGCTTCCAACAGGGCAGGCTCCTGGGTTCATTGCCCACCCGGTAAGGAGAAGGAGTAATTGAACGGCGATGAACGTGTGGGATGACCACCCGGTGCTCAGGCTATTGGGCGGCGGCCTGGTCCTGGTCGTCTCTCTGTTCCTGGCTGCCTTGCTCGCCTGGCAGCTCGCCCGGGACCTTGCCATCTGGGTCCTGGGCCGCGCCGTCGAGGCGGAGGTCGTCGACCTTTGGGTCGAGCAGGTGGGCGCGCAGGACGAAGGTGAGCTGGACTTTCAGTACTACATGACATACCGCTTTGCCACGTCCGGTGGAGAGACCATCACTGAAACGACGACCTTGAGCGTGGCCGAATGGGCGGGCGGCTACGAGGAAGGGGGGCGGGTAGGCGTCGTCTATTTCCCGCCCTATCCGGCGCACAACCGCCTGGATGACTCGCGCTTTGTTCCCGCGCTGGCATGCAGCTACGTGCCGGCGATCCTGGTAGCGGTGGCCCTCGTGGTAGCCGGCTGGCAGCTTTTCCGCCCGGCAATCCAGGAGCCGGGAGGGGAGTGGGAGGTAGAGGACGAAAAGGAAAGAGAAAATGCAAAAAGGATTTAAAGGCTCTCGGATCATCATTTCGCATAGCCAATACACCTAAATACGATGAAACCGAACGTTTGTTCTATTAAGGGGAAATAGGCTATGCGAATGTTTGCCGGCCGGTCGCGTCTCGGCCTGGCCGCCGTCATCGTCTTCAGCCTGTTCCTCAGGCTATGGGGTAGTGGCTTCGGGCTGCCTGCCTTCACTCATTACCACCCGGACGAGCACGCCCTGGTCGATCGGGCAACGGCCATCCTCCAGACGGGTGATTGGGCGCCAGAGCGCTTGAACTATCCTTCGTTCTATGCCTACGTCCAGGTGGGGGGGCTGGCCGCGTCCTATGTCCTGGGCGAGGCCCTGGGCCGCTGGAGCGCGATGCCGGATTATCCCTTGCCCCACCATTTCCAGGTCGCCCGCGCCACCACAGCCTTGTTCGGCACCCTCACCGTGGTGGTCGCGTACCTGGCGGGGCGCTCGCTCTTTGGCACCCGCGCCGGGCTCCTGGGAGCGGCCCTTCTTGGCGGCAATTATCTTCACATAATCCATTCACACTACGCGACGCTGGACGTGGCGGCCGGCTTCTGGGCGGCCCTGTGCCTGTTTTTCTCGGTTGCCTGGTGGCGGCGTGGTGGGGCGCTGCCGGGAGTCATCGCCGGGTTGTGCGCAGGGCTGGCCGGAGCGACCAAGTATAACGCCGCCCTGGTCGTGGTGGTGGCGCTGGCCGTCCCGCTCCTGGAGGGGCCGTCAGCCAGGGGCCTGGCCCGCCTGGCGCTGCCGGTAGGGGGGCTGGCCCTCGGCTTTTTCGGTGGCAATCCCTTTGCCCTGGCGCACTGGGACCGGTTCGTGGCCGGCCTCTCGTCGGTCCTGGGTCACTATGGCACCGCGCAGCCTGGTTTCGAGGGGCTGGGCAACTGGCGGTGGTACCTCGGCATCCTGTTCACCTCGGCCGACGCAGCCGCGACTGCCCTCTGCCTGGTCGGCCTGCTGACCCTGCTGGTGCGCGATCCGCGGCGCGGGCTCTTGCTCCTGTCCTTCCCGCTAGTCTATTTTGTGCTGGTGTCGAGCTTTGTGGTGCGCTTTGAGCGAAACCTGATCCCGATCCTGCCCTTCCTGGCGCTAGCGGGGGGCTGGCTCGTGGATGAGCTTGCCGCTCGCACGATTCGCCACGGCCTGGCCGCGAACGCGGCTGCGGCGGCGGCCGTGCTGCTGGTCCTGGCCGCGCCTCTGCTGGCCGGCGTGGCTTTTGATCGGCAGCTTGCGGGCACCGACCATCGCGAGGTGGCCGGCCGCTGGTTGGAGCAGAACGCCGAGCCGGGATGGCGCATCGCCATCGAGCACTATGCCATTCCCTTCGACCACAGCGCTTACGACGTCACCGACGTGGTGCGCATCACGGACCACGACCTGGCCTGGTACCGACAGCACGGCTACGACCTGCTCGTGGTCAGCGACGGTGTCTGGGAGGTTCTGCGCCGCCAGGCCCGGCACTATGGCGAGCGGCTGGCGGCATATGACCGGCTGGTAGCCGGGACCGATCTCCTGGCCGAGTTCGTGCCGGCCCCGCCCGCGCTCGTCGTCGCCGGGTACCCCTCCGTGGGCGTCTATCACTTTGCCCCGGTGCGGATCTATCGTCTTGTAGAGGGAGGATGAGATGTCCCGATCGATACTCCTCGAGATCCTGAAGCAACGCTCGGCTCGAACGCTCCTGGACAGCACCCAGGCGCCGGAGGTGGTCAGCGCCGATCTGCCGGCCTTTCCCTTCCTGGCCATGGTGGGCCAGGTGGAGATGAAGACGGCGCTCTTGTTGAGCGTCATAAATCCGGCCATCGGTGGCGTGCTGCTCATCGGTCCCCGGGGTACCGGCAAGACCACGGCGGTCCGTGGCCTCGTCGACCTCATGCCGCCGGTGAGGCGCAGCCTGTGTCCCTATGGCTGTGAGGAAGAGGCTGCCGAGACGTGGGGCCTCGACGCCCTGTGTCCCGATTGCGCCGCCCGGATGGCCCGGGGCGAGGAGCTGACCGGGCTGGAGCGCATGCGCTTTGTTGAGCTGCCCCTGAACGCCCGCCTGGAAGACGTGGTGGGGGGCATCAACGAGCGCCTGGCCGTGGAGCAGCAACGCGTGCGCCTGGAGCGGGGCATCCTGGCCCACGCCCATCGCAACCTACTCTACGTCGACGAGGTCAATCTCCTGGACGACTTTATCGTCGATGCCATCCTCGACGCAGCGGCCCAGGGCCGGGTCGTCGTGCGCCGCGGCCCCCTCAGCGCTCTCTATCCTTCCAGCTTTGTCCTGGTCGGCTCCATGAACCCCGAGGAGGGGCCCCTGCGCCCCCAGATCCAGGATCGCTTCGGGCTGCGCGTCCTGGTCGACGGGCTGGCCGACCCGGGCGAGCGCCTGGAGGTCTATCGCCGGGTACGACTCTTTCGCGAGCATCCCCATCGCCTGGCTGCGAGCCTGGCCGCAGAGACCGTCTCTTTTGCCGAGGGCGTCGGGCGGGCGCGGGACCTGCTGCCGTCCGTCCAGCTCTCCGCCGAGGCCGAGAGCCTGGCGCTGGATATGGTCCGCAGCCTGCAAATCGCGAGCCATCGCGCCGAGATAACCGCCCTGGAGGCCGCCCGGGCGTGCGCCGCGGCCGACGACCGGACCGTGGCCACGGTGGAGGACGTGGCCCTCGTGGCGCCGATGGCCATGCGCCAGCGGCGCAGCG
The DNA here is from genome assembly GCA_012514775.1 of Anaerolineaceae bacterium. The sequence goes on along the minus strand of JAAYZQ010000349.1, from coordinate 363 downwards.
ACTTCATGGAGCAGTATTTCGAGGCGGCCCGGACCGAGGATCGCGAGATCCAGGAGGCATGCGCGGCTGCCAGGAAGCAGGTGAGCCCATGAGCCTTCCTACGAACCTTGGCGCTGCGCGTCCTGCGGCGCGTCCCGGCGGCCTGCTGTTGATTTTGCGCTTGCTCTTGCCCCTGGGCTGGCTCCTGGCCGCCCTTGGCTACTACGGCCCCTGGGTGGCCCACACGACGGCCGCCCTGAGCCTGGGGGGCGTGGACATGGCCGAGTTTGTCAAGTTCCTGCCGCCGGTCCAGGACGGCTCGCTGCCAATCGTGCGCCAGCTCTTTTACCTGCCGCCCCTGGCTGTGGTCGTCTCTATTGCCCT
>JAAYZQ010000348.1 GCA_012514775.1 Anaerolineaceae bacterium | reverse complement strand
GGACCCCGCCAGCCTGCCAGCCGGGCCCGAGGAGGTCGTCTATCGGAACGACCTCCTGGCCTGCATCGAAGGGACGTTACCCCATCTCAGTCCCGACCGGCGAGAAGCGCTCGTACTTCGTTTCTGGGGTGGGCTAAGCATCCGCGCCGTCGCGGCTGCCATGGGTCGCAGCGAGGGTGCGACCAAGATGCTCGTCTGGCGGGCAGTCGCCGAGCTGAGAAGGAGGTGCCTGGATGACCAAGATGGATGAACGCGAGTTCGCCCAGCAACTCGATACGTACATTGACCGGGCCACGGGCCTGGACCCAAGTCGCAAAGCGCCGGAAGCGTCGATCGTGGATGCCTTGCACGCCAGCGCAGCCCGCGTCCAGCCTGCTCCCGACTTTGTAGAGGGGCTGTCGGTTCGGCTCCGGCAGCATCAGCCCTTGCAGCGGCACGGCCTTCCTCGCCGCGCCGCCTTGAGCCGGGTGGCGTGGGCCGGGGCTGCTATCGCCCTGGTCACCCTGTTGGCCCTGGCTCTGCCGGCGCTGGTTGGAGAGCGGGGCCTGGTGCCCTTGCCGCGCCTGGTCCACGCCGCGGGCTCCGGCCAATCCGGCTTGCTGGCCGGGGCGGATCTGCGACTGGCGGTCGACCTGCCCAAGGGCCCGGCGCGCGTCCCGGTTTACGACGCGACCAACGTGCCGCTCCCGGCGACTGCCGACGAGGCGGTGGCCTGGGCCGAGGAATTTGGCCTCGACGACCCGCGGGCCTACCGCGACCCGCGAGAGCCACAGGCCATCTTTGTGTTGGGAAGCAACGGCCAGCGGCTGACATTCCGCACCTTTGGGCCCCAGGGCAGCATTCATTACGGCGACGAACGGGAGGCCGCCGTGGAAGGCCCGGTGCTCGGGTTCGAGGAGGCAGCGGACCTGGCCGTGGCCTTCCTGCGGGCTCACGGACTGCTGCCCGATGCATATCAGGTTCGGGAACCGGAGGGTGTGACGGCGTCGCCACAGAGCCGGCTTCGATTCGTGGAGGTGGTGCCGGCGCTGGACGGACGTCCCCTGGTGGGCACCTCCACTGGCGCCACAGTGACCATCAATCCGGCCGGACAGGTGAGCTATGCCGCCTTTACGCCCCTGACCTTTGACCGGAGCGATAGCTATCCCATCCGGCCGGCGGAAGAGGCCTACGAGGAGCTGGCCGGCGGCCGGCTGGGCGGCGGGTTCTTCCGGTTGGACTTGCGCGACCAGGCACCCTCCGGTGCCGGGGTCCGCACCTACCGGCCGGAACCCCCGGCCTATGCCCCCGGCGATGGCCTGACGGTCACCGGCTGGGTCCAGGTGCTGGTCGCCGAGGATGGGAGCGATCTGCTTGCCAGGCTGGACATGCCGGACGGCACGGAGTACGAACTGGAGGGCCCGCGGATCGCCGGGTTGGACGGCGTTGGCTTCGAGTACGTGAAGGTCCAGGGCACGGTCGTCGCCGGCCTGGGACCAGGGCGCTGGCAGGTGGAAGTATCCGATTGGGACGTGGTTCCCCATTACTCGCCCTGGTGCTCGTCCGGCACGCTGGCCCGAGAGGAAGGCGCGGCGTGGCTGGTTGCCGCTGGCGGCCAGCGCTACCGGTTGGCCCAGGCCCCCGACGAGCTGACAGGCGGCGAGGGCATCCAGGTTTGTGCCCATGAGAAGCCCGCCGATGGTGAGATGGTGGAGTGGTGGATGATCAGCTCGCCGTCTCTGTCCGAGCAGGAAGGCGTGATGAGCAGCGGATCGGTCTCGGTGGTTGTTGATGCGGAAGAGCTAGAGTGGCCCGAGATCGAGTCGCCCTTCGAGATGGGCCAGAGCGTCGAGATCAGCGGCACGGTAAACGCCGTCATCTATGTGAATGGCAGCGAGCGGCAGGTCGTAGCAAACCTGGACGTAGCGGATGCCGGACCGGAGCGGCTGTCCTATCCGCTCAGCGGGCCGCCCGACGTGCTGGAGGCACTGGCCCAACTGGCGTACTTACACGTCCAGGTGCGGGGGCACATCGTGCGCAGCGGCCAGGGGGGGACGCCAGGGGGGCAGGCTATCGAGGTCGCGAGCTACGAAAAGGTTTGGCCCGGAGAGCGGGTGCAGGGCTTCCTGGGCTACCTCGGGATAGAGACGCTGGAGGGTCTTAACGTGACGGTGTTCACCGACGAGGAGACCGGGCAGCGGTACGTGCTGGCCTCGACTCTCGAGCACGGCGGCACCGGGATCGTGCCTCACGATATCGTGGCTGGCGGGCGGCGGGTCTATGTGGGCGGCGTGGTCGAGCCCGGGAAAAGCCATGCGGGCCTGCCTGTGTTGCGGCTCATCCGGCTGACCCAGGACTCGCGGACCGACGCGGCGGGCCGCGCGGACGAGATCCCGCTGGACGTGCCCCAGGTCATCGACCAGTCCCTCGGGCCGGGAGGTGCAGGAGGCAGCCTCCAGGGTGCGTTCGTGGTGGACCGGGCAGAGCTGGCCTATTATTACGAGCCGCCGGTCTCGCGTAGGGCCGTGGGGCCCGATGGGGTGGAACCAACGCCAGAGCCCGTCGAGCATATCCTCCAGCCGGTGTGGGTGTTCTACGGGCACAGCGCCGATGGGAGGGAGAGCTTTGCGGCTTACG
>JAAYZQ010000347.1 GCA_012514775.1 Anaerolineaceae bacterium | reverse complement strand
TGACTCTAGCGGAGGGGATATACCCTGCTCCATCCCGAACCAGGCAGTCAAGCCCTCCAGCGCCGATGGTACTTGGGACGCAGGTCCCTGGGAGAGTAGGTCGTTGCCAGAGGAACCTTTTTGTGTTTTCTGCGTATAGTCTCTTGGATCGCCCGAAGTTTCGAGAATTCTCGTAGGAGGTACCATGAGCGAAGAAGAAAAGCGTGAGGGCAGCGAAATCCTCGGCGAGCTGGAGGCCCTGGGCCAGCAATTGGCCAGCGCGGTCCGCGCCCTGTGGCAGAGCGAGGAAAGCCGCAAGTTCCGCCAGGATGTCGGCGAGGGCTTTGCCGAGCTGGGCAAGCAGCTCGACGCCGCCATCAAGTCGGCCCAGGAAACCGACGCCGCCCGGCAGTTCAGCGAGCAGGTCAAGGAGACCATGGACAAGGCTCGCGAGACCGACGTGGTCGGCAAGCTGGAGCGCAGCCTGGTGACCGGCCTGCGCGAGCTGAACGAGCAGCTCTCGAAGACGGTCTCGTCGCTGCAGGACGAAGAGCCGCCCGCCGAGCCGCCGGCTCCCGGCCCGGAGAAGCCGGCGTGAAGTTTGACGCCATCAAGCCGGGATTGGTCGGCGAGGTGCGCCTGGTCGTCGCCCCGGAGCACACCGCCAAACACCTGGGCAGCGGCGGCGTCCAGGTGCTGGCCACACCCCACATGGTGCTCCTCATGGAGCGCGCGGGCGTCGCGGCCGTCGATTCTCTCTTGCCCGAAGGCTATCTCACCGTCGGCGCGCACCTGGACGTGCGCCACCTGTCGCCGACGCCCGTCGGCTTTGAGGTGGTGGCCCGCGCCGAGCTCCTGGAGGTGGATGGCCGGTCGCTGACCTTTCGCGTCACCCTCCACGATGGTATGGAAGTGGCGGGCGAGGGGTTGCACCACCGGGCCATCGTCAGCCTGGAGCGGTTTGGGCAACGAGTGGCCGAGAAGGCAAAACAAAGGGAGTAGAGGACGGAGCGTGGAACGGCCCGGCAGCAATGGCGCTGCCGGGCCGTTCCACGTCTGGAGCCGTTGAGCCTGGCGGGCGAGGCGGAGCCGTCGCGCCCCTTCCGCCTAGGCGATGGGCGCCTAGGCGATGGGCTTCTGGTAGATGCGATAGGTCTTGTAGATGGTACCGCCCAGCCGCTCGATGATGCGGTTCATCATGTCGTTGGACTCCAGGATCCACGACATCTCGCAACGCTTGTAGCCCTTGCGAAAGGCCGCCCGGGCCGTCTCGACGTAGAACAGGGCGTCGATGCCAAGGGCCCGGTACTCGGGCTTGACGCCCATGATCATCAGCCGGAAGGCGTCGATGTGCCGGCGGTTCAGAAGGAACTTGCCCAGGGTGAGGGGCAGGCTCCAGGTGTTGGGCTGGGGCCGCGCCCGCAGTAGCGCCTGGTTCACGTCGGGCACGCCCAGGGAGACGCCCACGGTCTCGCCGCACAGCTCGGCCAGGTAGATCAGGTCGGGGTCCAGGACCATTTTCAGCTCCTCGCCCAGGTGCTCGATCTCGTGATCGGTCATGGGCACGAACCCCCAGTTCTTTTCCCAGGCGGCGTTGTACACCTCTTTGGCGCGGGCGACCTCGCGGTCAAAGTTCTTCATGTCGATGCGCTGCACCACCAGGCCCTCCTTCTTGCGCGCCTCTTCGGCGACGCGGAGGAACTTGCGGGGCATCCGCTGGACGTCGAGGTCAAAGATGCTGGTCAGGATGTCCCAGGCGTACAGATCCTGGACCTTCTCGAAGCCCGCCCGCTCGACAAAGCCCTGGTAGTAGCGGGGATTGTAGGTCATCATGATCACCGGCGGGGCGTCGTAGCCGTCGATGAGCAGGCCCACTTCCTCGTTCTGCGAAAAGCTTTCGGGCCCGCGCATGGCGTCCATGCCCTGCTCGCGCAGCCAGCCGGCCGCCGCGTCCAGGAGGGCCCGGGCCACATCCTCGTCGTCGATGACCTCGAAGAAGCCGAAAAAGCCCACCTTGTCGCCATAGACCTCGTTGTGGCGGTGGTTGACGTGGGCGCTGACGGTGCCCACCATCTTGCCGCCCCGTCGGGCCATGAAGAGCTGGACCGTGGCGTGCTCGTAAAAGGGATGCTTGGCCGGGTTCAGCAGGGCGAGGCGGTCGTTAAAGATGGGCGGGACCCAATAGGGGTCGCCGCGATAAAGCTCCCATGGAAAGCGAGCAAAGGCTCGCCGTTCCTCCTCCGTCGTCACTGGAACGATCTCGAGCTCGCCGGTCATCAGTTCCTCCTGATCTGCTGTCCCCGTTGGGGCGCAGCCATTATACCTTATTTGCCCCCAAACTCCAAACCGCCGGGATTTCTTTTGGACGCCTGCAATGCGCATTGACTTGGGTTCGGTTTTGCGTTACAATCGTTCACAGGACCGATTGTCGCGCGGCGAGAGGGAGGCACCATGAACGGCGATCTGGTTGGCAGGCGGCTGGGCAAGTACGAGATCCGGGCGGAGGTCGGCCGGGGAGGCATGGGCACGGTCTACCTGGCCCATGACCCCCTCCTCCAGCGCCGCGTGGCCCTCAAGGTCCTGGCGCCACACCTGGCCGGGGAGCCGGACCTCATCGAGCGCTTCCTGCGCGAGGCGCGGGCCGCGGCGCGGCTGAAACACCCCAACATCGTCACCATCTATGACGTCGGCCAGGAGGGCAGCACCTACTACTTTGTCATGGAGTACGTGGATGGCCCATCGCTGGCGCGGGCGCTGGCGCAGCGCGGCCCCATGAGCCCCGGCGGCGCCCTCAGGCTGCTGCGCCCCCTGGCCTCGGCCCTGGACTATGCCCACGGCCAGGAGCTGGTGCACCGCGACGTGAAGCCGGGCAACATCCTCCTGGACCCGCGCGGCGAACCGGCCCTGGGCGACTTTGGCATCGCCCGCGCGGCGCAGGATTCGCGGCTGACGACGACCGGCACCCTGGTGGGCACGCCCGAGTACATGTCGCCCGAGCAGGCCCGGGGCGACGAGGTGGACCACCGCACCGACCTGTACAGCCTGGCCATCGTGGCCTACGAGATGCTGGGCGGCCGGTCGCCCTTTGCCGGCACCACGCCCCACGGCGTGCTCTACCGGCAGGTGCACGAGGCGCCGCCGCCGCTGCGCCAGCCCCGGCCCGGCGACCCGGCGTGGCCCGCGGCCGTCGACGGCGTCCTGCAAAAGGCCCTGGCCAAGGAGCCCGGGCAGCGCTACGAAACCGCCGGCGCCTTTGTGGAGGCCCTGGCCCGCGCCCTGGGCGCGGCGCAGCCTGCCGCCGGGCAAGGGACGGTGGTGCCGGCGCCTGTCGCCGGCGCCCACCGGCCCCCGATGGAAGACGAGGCAACGGTCCTGGCTGGTGGCGCGGTCCAGGCGTCGCCCGCCGCCGGGGACCGGGACCCGGAGAGGACCGTCGCCGCTCCGCGCCCCTTCCCGCCGGGGCAGGCAGTGGCGCGCCCGCAAGAGCCCCGCCGCCGCACCTGGCCGTGGCTGGCCCTGGGCCTGCTGCTGGTCGTGGCCGCCGCTGCCCTGGCCCTGGCCCTCTTGCCGGGCGACGGGCAGCCCGGCCCCCAGGCCGGCGCTCCCGGGCCGGCCGCCACCGCCACCCTGCCCGCGGCGCCGCCACCGGCCACTGCCGCAGCCGGCCGGGCCTGTGACGCCCCGGACGGCTGCGTCGAGCTGGCCGGCAGCCAGCCCATCCTCCTGGGCTACCTGCTCGTCGTCGCCGGGCCCGACGCCGCCCTGGGCATCGACACGTGGCGCGGCCTGGAGCTGGCCCTGGCCGAGCGCCGCGAGATCCGCGGCCATCCCGTGGAGCTGCGCGGCGAAGACGGCGGCTGCACGGCCGAGGGCGGGCTGGTGGCAGCCAACGAGCTGGCCCGCGACCCGAACCTGGTGGCCGTGGTGGGCACGAGCTGCTCCAACGAGGCGCGCGAGGCCATCCCCGTCCTCTGCCGGGCCGGGATCCCCCTGGTCTCGCCCTCCAACACGGCCGTCGAGCTCACCGCGCCGGATCGCCCGGCCGACTACTGGTGTTACCTGCGCACCGCCTACAACGACGCCGCCCAGGGAGTGGCCGCGGCGCACTTTGCCCGCGAGGCGCTCGGCCTGAGCCGCGCGGCCACCATCCACGACGGCAGCAGCTACTCGCTGCAATTGCAGGAGGTCTTTGCCCGGGAGTTCGAGCTGCTGGGCGGGACCGTCACCGCCCGCGAGGCGGTGACGCCGCGCGAGCCCGCCGCCCGCCAGGTGCTGGCTGCCCTGGCCCGCACCGAGCCCCAGGTGCTCTACTATCCGGTGTTTGTCGAATCGGGGGCGCCGCTGACTCAGGAGGCCAGGCGCGTGGAGGGACTGCGGCAGGTGGCCCTCCTGGGCTCTGATGGGCTCTTCTCGCCGGACTTTTTGCAGGCGGCCGGCGAGGCGGCCCGGGGCTTTTATTGGACCAGCCCCGACCTGGCGGCCTTTGACGCCGGCTACCAGGCGCTGGCGGAGCGCTACGAGCAGCAGTACCGGGAGATGCCCATCGGTCCCTACCACGCCCACGCCTACGACGCCGCCAACCTGATCCTGAGCGCCATCGAGCGCGTGGCCGTAGAGGGCCCGGGCGGCAGCCTGCTCATCCCCCGCCGGGCGCTGGTGGAGGCCCTGTTCGCCACGCGCGACTTTCCGGGCATCACCGGCCGCCTGACCTGCAGCCCCACGGGCGACTGCGCCGACCCAAAGATCGCCGTCTACGAAGGCGTTGACGTGAATCCCGCCCGCTGGGACCCCGGCCAGGGGGCCGGCCACAACCCGGTCAAGATCTGGCCGTAGCGAACCTTGCAATGCAGCGCAAGATCGGTTATAATCAGTCAAGGCTCCCGGCGGCACCGGCCGGGTAGAAGGCACGGGAGCCCCTTTTGGACCTCGGGCCTTCACTTCCGGCGGAAGGAGTGCTGGGTACAAGAGATCCATCGGCCCCCACGAAGCGCGGCCTGCTGCTTGCCCGGCAGCACTGACAGCACGAGCTACGTTTAACCCTGAGGCCATGGGGAACGGTTTTGGCCATGTGCCCGTCGCCGGAACACCTTTCCGGTGAGCGACCGCAAAGTTCTGTCCCCACCGCCTCGCCCACGTTCTTAGGAGAAACCGAATGGCAGACATTACCTACGACCATGTCTGGAAGCGATATGGCGACGTCGTCGCCGTCCAGGACCTGGACATTGTCATCGACGACAAGGAGTTCCTGGTGTTCGTCGGGCCTTCGGGCTGCGGCAAGTCGACGAGCCTGCGCATGCTCGCCGGCCTGGAAGAGATCAGCGAAGGGCGCATCCTCATCGGCGACCGCGTCGTGAACGACGTGCCGCCCAAGGATCGCAACATCGCCATGGTCTTCCAGAGCTATG
>JAAYZQ010000346.1 GCA_012514775.1 Anaerolineaceae bacterium | reverse complement strand
TCGGCCAATACCTCCAGGGCACCGCGGCCAGCTCTCTCTTTGAGGCCCGGCTGGGACGGCTGGAAATGGGCGGCGAGACCCACATCTACGCCCCGGCCTATCGGGAGGACGAGTTCGATGAGATCCTCTCGCTGTGCGACCACGTCGTATTCAACTCCTTTGCCCAGTGGGAGCTTTTCGGTCACCGGGCCGTCCAAAGAAATGTAGCCTGCGGCATGCGCGTCAACCCCCTGCACTCCGAGGTCAAAACGGCGCTGTACGACCCCTGCGCGCCGGGTTCCCGGCTGGGCACGCCCCGGTGCCGCTTTCCCGACAGGCTGCCGGAGGGCATCACGGGCCTGCATTTCCATACCCTGTGCGAAAGCAACGCCGACGCCCTGGCACGCACCCTGCGGGCTGTGGACCGGCAGTTCGGCGCCTTCCTGAAGGCGATGAAATGGGTCAACCTGGGGGGCGGCCACCACATCACCCGGCCGGACTATGACATGGCCACGCTCCTTTGCGCCATCCGTTACCTGCAGGACACCTACGGCCTGACGGTGTACCTGGAGCCCGGAGAAGCCGTGGCGCTCTACGCCGGCTATCTGGTGACCCGGGTGCTGGACATCGTGCCCGGCGACCCTCCCGTTGCGGTCATGGACGCGTCGGTGGCCTGCCACATGCCCGACGTGCTGGAAATGCCCTACCGTCCCCCGCTGCTGGGCGCCGGCCGGCCCGGCCAGCGGCCCCACACATTCCGCCTGGCCGGCCCCACCTGCCTGGCCGGCGATGTGATCGGCGACTATTCCTTTGACGCGCCCCTGCGCCGGGGGGATCCCCTTGTCCTGTGCGACATGGCCCACTACACCATGGTCAAGAACAACACATTCAACGGCATCAACCTGCCTTCCATCGCCCTGTACGGTGAGGAGAAGGGCCTGCGGGTCCTGCGGCGCTTCGGTTATGAGGACTTCCGCGGCCGCCTGTCCTAAACGCCGCTTGACAGCGCCCCGCGGAGCGTGCACAATCGAAGCAAGGAGAAACCGCTGGAAGAGAGGAGGGAGCCCTATGCCACGGTCAAAATCCCTGTGGGCGCTGGCCGTTGCCGTCGCGCTGCTGCTGTCGGCCATTTTCTTCGCCGGATGCGCGCGCTCCCAGTCGGGGGCCATACCGCCGGAGGAGGCACCCCGCGAGGATAATGCCGCCGGGGACGATTTTGTTGATGAGAGCCCCGCCGACGGAGGCGACACCCTGCCCATCCTGGACCCGGGCACCGTGGACCCGTCAAAGAAGATCATCTACACCGTGGACATGGCCCTTGAGGTGGAGGACGCCGCCAAGGCCCTGAACGACATCATAGCCGCCACGGAGGAGCTGGGCGGCTACATGGCGGACTCCCGGTACTATGCATACAGGCATGACATTGACAGCTACGTGACGGTGCGCATCCCGCCGGAAAAGCTGAAGGAGTTTACCGGCCGGGTGAGCACCCTGGGCAAGGTGATGAGCCAGAGTATGGATTCGGAGGACGTGACGGACCAGTACACCGACCTCACCGCCCGCCTGGCAAACGCCCAAGCCCAGGAAGCGCAGCTGCTGGAGATCATGAAGCAGGCCAAAAACATTGAGGACATTCTGCTGGTGCGGGAGCAGCTGAACACGGTGCAGGCTGAAATCGAGATCCTGAAGGGCAAGATTCGCCAGATGGACAACCAGGTGGGCTATTCCACCGTGACCATCCGCCTGACCGAGCCCGCGCCGCCGGTGGTGACGCCCGATGAGGAGGGCGTCAAGTTCTGGGGCTTCGGGCTGATCGGCCAGCGCATCGGCCGGGGCTTTGTCG
>JAAYZQ010000345.1 GCA_012514775.1 Anaerolineaceae bacterium | reverse complement strand
GTTCCAACGCCGCTACCTATTCGGACGCCTTTACCTCCATCCGGCAGGCATTTGCCGCCACGCCCGAGGCTCGCGAGCTAGGGCTGACGGCCCGCGACTTTTCCTTCAACGTCCCGGGCGGGCGCTGCGAGCGCTGCCAGGGAGCCGGCGTATTGACGGTCAAGATGCACTTTTTGCCCGACGTCGAAGTGCGCTGCCCAACCTGCCATGGCCGGCGCTTTACCCGCAGGACGCTCTCGGCGCACTACCGCGGCCATGACATCGCGCAGGTCCTGGACATGACCGTGGAAGAAGCCCTGGAGTTGTTCCAGGACGTGCGGGCCGTCGCCGCCCGCCTCCAGGTCATGGCCGACGTCGGGCTGGGCTACCTGCAACTCGGCCAGCCCGCCACCACCCTCTCGGGCGGCGAGGCCCAGCGGGTCAAGCTGGCCAAAGAGCTCGGCCGGCGGTCCACCGGGCGGACGCTGTACCTGCTGGACGAGCCGACCACGGGCCAGCACCCGGCCGACACCGACCGCCTGCTGGGCGTCTTGCAGCGGTTGGTGGACGCGGGAAATAGCGTGCTGGTGGTGGAGCACAACCTGGATTTCATCCGCGCCGCCGACTGGGTCATCGACCTGGGGCCGGAGGGCGGCGCGGCCGGCGGCCGCCTGGTGGCCGAAGGGACCCCGGAGCAGGTGACGCAGGTGGAGGCCTCCTACACCGGGCGGTTTCTGCGCCAGGTGCTGGTCGACCGGCCAGGCTGAGGTTTCCACATCCACGACGGCAGGTGATGGCGCGGGCTGTGTACCGCGCCATCACTTCTCGTTTCACGGTCGCCGCGCAGCATTTGTGATATAATGGCGACCGGATCGACCCTGGGCCCGGGCTCCAAAGACCTGGAACCAAAACGGCAAAGAAAGGAGCAAAGGAACCACAGGCAGTTGCCGGCTGACCGGTTCAGATAGAAAATGCGTACCGAACAAGAAATGATGGACCTGATCCTCAACACGGCCCGGGAGGACGACCGCATCCGGGCTGTGATTTTGAACGGCTCGCGCGTGAACCCGAACGCCCCGCGGGACCCCTTTCAGGATTTCGACGTCGTCTACGTCGTGACCGACGTGGCCCCTTTCCGCCCGCCAGGCGGCGAGCGCTGGATCGAACGCTTTGGCGAGCTGATGATCTTGCAGATGCCAGAGGACATGCAAGATCCTCAGCCCCGAAACGATGGCGGCTACTGCTACCTGATGCAGTTCACCGACGGCAACCGGATCGACCTCGGCCTGTGGCCCGCGGACCGGGCGGGTGAGCTGGAGCGCGACAGCCTGAGCGTCCTGCTCCTGGACAAGGACGGGATCGTCGAACCCTTCGACCCGCCCCACGAAGGCGACTATTTGCCGCGGCCGCCCACGGCCAAGGCGTTCGCGGACTGCTGCAACGAGTTCTGGTGGGTCTCGCCCTACGTGGCCAAGGGCCTGTGGCGCCAAGAGATCCTCTATGCCAAGCACTTCCTGGACCACTTTGTCCGCGACCAGCTCGTGAAGATGCTCGACTGGTACGTGGGCGTCGAGACGAGCTTTTGCGGGAACCCCGGCAAGTTTGGCAAGTACCTCCAGCGCTACCTGGAACCCGAGCTGTGGGAGCTGCTGCAGCGCACGTATGCCGACGCAGACTACGAGCGCACCTGGCAGGCGCTGTTTGCCACGTGTGACCTCTTTCGGCGCCTGGCGCTGGGCGTCGCGGCGCATTTCGGCTTTGAGTATCCCCACGGCGACGACGAGAGGGTGAGCGCGCACCTGCGGCACGTGAAAAGCCTGCCGCGCGACGCGATCGAGATTTATTAGGGCCTACCGGGTCATCCGCCCGCCCGCGCCTTTTTCAGCCGCTGCCAGAACGGCTTGTACAGGAAGCTCTGCTCGTCCAGGGCGCACAATTGCTCGAACATGGGCCGCGTGACGGTCAGGGCCAACAAGTCCGGCGGCAAATACTGGCGCATGGCAATGTCGGTGGCGCCGACCATCGCTTGCGGCGCGCCCAGATCCTCGAACAGGTACAGCAGTTGCGCGCAACCCGAGCCAAAGGGCGCGATGACGGGCGCGGGGTCGGTGGGCGCGCTGAAATACTGGGCACCCAGGGCCAGCAGGCTGAGCTGATCGGGGGTCACGTAAAACGTCACGGTCTTCAGGTACTGGTACTGCCCGGGGCGCAGTGGGCCGATGAGCAGGTGTTCGTGCTCGGGCTCGTAGGGCGCCCGGCTGTTCAGCCACTGCGCCATCAGCTCGTGGGAGGCCTTGAGCCCTTCGTCGTCGACGAGGAAGCGGATGAACTCGTCCCGGGGCCTCGTCTGGACGCCGAACAGCGCCCGGCCGGCACCGCCGCATCCG
>JAAYZQ010000344.1 GCA_012514775.1 Anaerolineaceae bacterium | reverse complement strand
CCGTGGCCTCCTCGAAGGCGACCATGGACTCCTCGAAGCGGATGTCATCGGGGTTGGTGAAGGGGCCGTCGACGACGACCGTCGTGCCGGAGAACTCGCCGGCCAGGGCCCTCTCCAGGAAGCCGCCAGCCATGACGGCAAAGGGCGCTTCCACGCCCTCGCCCGCAGGCTCCGGCTCTGTTGCCTCCGGAGCGGTTGTCGGCTCCGGAGCAGTGGTTGCCTCGGGCGCCGCCTCGGTTGGCACTGGCGCCGAGGTGGGCTCGGGCGTCGCGCCGCAAGCAAGCAGCAGCATGCTGGCGATGACGACCAGAGCCACGAGAGTAAAGATTGAGCGTTTCATTTGAATCTCCTCCTGTTACACGCAAATCGTTGGGGCAGGCACTGCACCTGCCCGAGAGTGCTTCGTTGAAAATCGACTTCGGGTGTCGTGCGGAATGGAATCACTCGAATGTTCCTTTGCCTCCTTTCTGGCCCGGGGCCGAGCTATCGCGTCTTGCCAGCGCAACAGCGGCTCTTCCGCAAGCGTCGCGCATGGCTGCTGTTCTCCGAGAACGATCGAAGCTCAGTTGCGAGCGCCTGGCGGCGCTCCACAGGATTCCCGAACGATGAGTTCGGTTTCCAGGATCATCGAGGGAACTTCTTCGTCGCCTTCGATGAGGGCGGTGAGAACCTCGGCGGCGGTCCAGCCGAGGCCATAGGCCGGCACGCGCACGGTCGTCAGCCTGGGATGCACGTGGGCAGCCAGGAAGATGTCGTCAAAGCCCACGATGGCTACGTCATCTGGAATGCGCCGGCCGGCATCGTGAATGGCGCTCATGGCGCCTATGGCCACCACGTCGCTGGCCTCAAATACGGCGGTCGGCGGCTGGTCGAGGCACAGGAGCCGTTCCATGGCGGCGCGGCCCGAGCCGGGCAAAAAACTGGCGGTGTGCACCAGGGCCGGGTCCTGGGCGAGGTCGTGCTCTCCCAACGCCTGCTTGTAGCCGGCGAACCGGTCCTGAGCGCCCGCGTAGGAAAGAGGCGCGTTGGAGATAAAGCCGATGCGCTGATGTCCCAGGCCGATGAGGTGCTGCACAGCCTGGTAGGCGCCTGCCTGGTTGTCGACGTCGACGATGGGAAAGTCCGTGCGGTTGAGCCGCCCGTGCAGGATCAGGGGAAAGCGGTCCTCGGCCAGCTCCTCCAGGATGGGATCGCCATCCCTTGGGCCGGACAGGATGACGCCGTCCACCTGCTGCTCGCGGATGAGGCGGGCGTAGGCTTCGTGGCTGGGTACGTCTTCGGCGAGCTGCAGGACGAGCAGGTATCCACGGCGGTGAACTGAGGCAGTGACACCCTGCAGGAACGGGGGTAAAAAGGCATCGACGCCCAGGCGTGCCTGGCCTTCTCCGAGGATGAGCCCGATGCGCTGCGTCTTGCCACTGGCCAGGGTACGGGCGGCGGCGGCGGGGTAGTAGTTCAGGTCGCGGGCAGCCTGTAGAACGCGCTGCCGCGTCTCTTCGCTGATCTTGACCCCCGGTACTTCGTTGAGGACGAACGACACCGTGGTTCGAGAGACCCCTGCCAACCTGGCCACGTCCTGGCTTCTTGCTTGCCTTCGGCCCAACGTTGCCTCCCTTTTAGTAACACGCGTTACTAACGCGCGTTACTAACACGTGTTAATTATACTCCAGGTTTCACCGTTTGTCAAGATGCAATTTTCGCCGGGCACGCGCCGCTGATGAACGCCGGGCGTGCCGGCTGTGAGACCCCTTACAGCCAATGGAAGCGAGCCGGATTAGAATGATCAGGCGGGGTTTTGCGCGATCCCCGCACGTTTTCTCCAGGGGCTCATGTCCCACGCCAGGGAGGCTTGCGGACCGCCGCACCGACGAGGCAGCACCCAACACGACGCGCGAGGATCCCATGCCCGACCAGATTCTGATTAAAGACCTACTGCTGCGAGCAGTCATCGGCGTAAATCCCGAGGAGCGCCGTGACCGGCAAGACGTGCTCGTCAACATCGTCCTCCAGGCCGACACCCGCGCGGCCGGGGCTTCTGACCGAATAGAAGACGCCGTCAACTACCGGACCATCACCAAGCGGGTCATTGCCCTGGTCGAGACCTCTGGCTTTTACCTGGTGGAAAAGATGGCAGCCGAGATCGCCAACATCTGCCTGGAGGAGCCCCGGGTCGCGCGTGCCACCGTGCGCGTTGAGAAGCCGGGGGCCCTGCGTTTTGCCCGCTCCGTGGGCGTCGAGATTGTCCGCGACCGGCCCCGTCCGGCGCCGGCCAATCGCGTTTTCATCTCCATGGGCTCGAACGTCGAGCCGGAGCACTACCTGCCGGAGGCGGTTCGCCGCCTGGCCGAGCGCTGCCAGCTCCTGGCCGTGTCGCGGGCCTACGAGACCGAGCCCGTAGGCGCACCAGGCGGGCCGAATTTTTTCAACGGCGCCGTCCTCGTCGCGACGGACCTGGACGCCGAGACGCTCAAGGATGGCGTGCTCCTCGAGATCGAGGCGGCACTGGGGCGGGTGCGCACGGCTGACAAGAACGCCCCGCGCACCGTGGACCTCGACATTTCGCTCTTTAACCACGAGGTCCTGGAGGTCCGCGGCCGCCGTATTCCGGAGCCCGACATCCTGCGCCACGCCCACGTGGCCCGGCCCCTGGCCGACCTGGCGCCCCACTACCGGCACCCCGAGACGGGGCAGACGCTCCTGGAGATCGCCCGCAGCCTGCCCCAGGGGGGGCTTGTTCATCGGCCCGACCTGGTGTTCTGGCCCGCCAGCCAGGCCTGGCCGGATGCCCGGTCCTGACAGTGGGGACAGGGCCGAACTGAAGAGGAAAAGAATAAAGGAGGAACGACGTGTCCGAGATCCAAGTAAAAACCGGCACATACGATGCCTTTCGCAATGACCTGGTCGACCTGCCGGATCAGGAGTGCGGCGGGGAGATCGAGTGCGCGGTGCGCGACATCCTGACGGCCATTGGTGAGGAGCCGGACCGGGAGGGATTGCGCGCCACACCGAAGCGCATCGCCCGCATGTACGAGGAGCTGACGGCCGGCTACCATGTGGATGGCGAGGCATTGATCAACGACGCTGTGTTTGACGTCCGCTACGACGAGATGGTCGTCGTGCGCAACATTGACTTTTACAGCCTGTGCGAGCATCACATGCTGCCCTTTTTCGGGCAGGCGCACGTTGCCTACATCCCCGACGGCAAGGTGATCGGCCTGAGCAAGATCCCGCGCATCGTCGAGATGTTTGCCCGGCGCCTGCAGGTGCAGGAGCGGATGACCCGCCAGATTGCCGAGTTCCTGGACGAGACGCTCAAGCCCCAGGGCGTGGCTGTCGTGGTGGATGGCATGCACATGTGCAGCGCCATGCGCGGGGTGAAAAAGGCCAACGCCCGGATGACGACCAGCGCCATGCTCGGTACCTTCAAGAAGAACCAGGCCACGCGCAACGAGTTCTTTGCGCACATCGAGCGTGGCGAGCCCGCGGTCTAGCCAGGAGCTGGCCTGACAAAAAGAAACCCGGCTCCCAGGGGAAGCCGGGTTTCTCACGTCCTGGTGGCTAGCGATACATCTCCAGCAGGGACCGCACGTCAAAGTCCTGCGCATCCTCTTTGAGGGGATGGTTGGTGACGCGGGTATGGCTGTCCAGCGTCGTCCGGACCTCCTTGAAAAAGACGCCCACGGGCATGGCATCGTCGCGGAGCGCCTGCTCCAGGGCGCGGATGCGGTTGGTCGGGGCGTGATCCGCGGGCAGGTCCTGCACCTGTGGCCGCCACAGGTCAAAGGTGTTGTGGAACGTGGGGCAGGGGCTCATGGTCTGGATGAAGGCAAACCCGGGATGCTGGATGCCCTGCACGATGAGGTCGGCTACGTGCTTGGGATTGCCCGAAAGCCGCGCGCTGCAAAGCTCACTCCCGAGGCCAGGACCCAGGCCATGGGGTTGATGGGCGCGTCGGACGAGCCCTGGGGCGTGCTCTTGGTCTTGAAGCCCAGGGGTGAGGTGGGCGAGGTCTGGCCCTTGGTCAGGCCGTACACTTCGTTGTCCATGACGACGTAGGTGATGTCGGGGTTGCGCCGCACGGCGTGGGCCAGGTGCCCGCCGCCGATGCTAAAGCCGTCGCCGTCGCCGCCCACGGCAATGACGGTCAGCTCCGGGTTCGCGAGCTTGATGCCCGTCGCCACGGGCAGCACCCGCCCGTGGGCGGTCTGGAACCCATAGGTCTGGACGAAAAAGGGCAGGCGGCTGGAGCAACCGATGCCCGACACGACAACCGTCCGCGCCGGGTCGAGCTGCAGTTGCGCCATGGCCTGGTAGAGGGAAGCGAGGACGCCAAAGTCTCCGCAGCCCGGGCACCAAGTCGGCTTAACGCCCGATTTGTAATCCTTGGTGGTCAGCTTGGGCCTGGTTTCTACGACAGCCTGCTTAGCCACGGGCCACCTCCTCCATGGACTCGGATTCAACTGTTTTGCGCCTGGTCACCTGCTTGCTGCAGGCCCCCACCAGGAATTCCATGACCTTGGCCCGGATCTCGCCCGGCGTGAAGGGCAGGCCCCCGTACTTGTTGAGCGAGACTGTGTGCAGCTCGGTGTTGGCCTTGATCCAGGCTGCGAACTGGCCCGAGCGATTCACCTCGGGCACGATGATGGCTCTGGCATGGGACGCGAACTCCAGGATGCGCTGGCTGGGCAGCGGATTGAGCACGGCGGGCACGAGAGCGGCCACGGGATAGCCCTCGGCAGCCATGCTCTCCACCGCCTCGCGGACGACGCCCGCCGTCGAGCCCCAGGTGATCACGCCCACTTCCGCCTGCTCCTCGGGCACGCCGTAGGTCAGGCAGCCCAGGGGGGGTTGCAGGCCACAGAGCGCCTCTGCCGCCCGCTCGAACTTTTGTCCTCTCTTGTCGAGCTGGGCCGTGTGCATGGCCGGCGTATAGTTGGG